>JBIOII010000020.1:0-29523 GCA_044449785.1 Candidatus Limnocylindrales bacterium | reverse complement strand
GCGCTCCACCCGCCCCGTCGTTGCCCGCCCCAACGCCGAGCGGCCCGAGCGGCATCCAGGCTCTGGCCGGGCTGACCGAGATCACACCGCCACTCAGCCACATCACCACATCGTGGCTGCCGCTCCAGATAACCAGCCGGTCGATTGGGATCATCGGGCTGCGCCTCTTCTACATCGTCGGCGGCGACCGCATCGAGTCCAGCGTGATCGGCGCCGACGCGGACCCGCAGACACTGGTGAACGTACCCCGCTGTCAGGCGATCAACCAGCTGGCGGCGGCAGGAAACACGATGGCGTACGTGGTCACGTCGCCGGCCGGGGCGGCCGCCGAGATCGGCGGCTGCGGCGGGTTGGGTCAGGTCTCGTGGAGTCTGTGGCTCCTCGACCTGAGCGGCGGCGGCCCTAAGCAGGTCGCCAGCGGAGTGCGCGACGCCGGCAACATCGACTTCGCCGAGTTCCCGATTCGGGTTGCCCTGACTGACACGGCGTATGCCTTCAACCGCCCTCCGACCACCGCGACAGCGAGCCCGACCGAGACCGTGGAGGTCCATTCGATCGAAGGGCACATGCTCTGGAGCAGCCGGATCGACGCGTCCGTGACCGGCGTCATGCTCGGCGGTTCGAGCCTGGCCATCCTGACCGGGAGCTCGGGCGCGAGTGGACCGTTCGACCTCTGGACCTCGGATCCGAACAACCCTGAGTTCATGCGCGTAGCCGTGGCCGCCTCATCCGCATCGATATCGCCGGACGGCTCGTATCTGACCTGGGATCTGACCACGACCGACCCGCGATACCAGGCCTCTCCCCGGCCAACCGTGGGGATCGAGACCATCGGCTCCGGACAGGTCGCATACCTCACGACGCCTACGACCTCCGACCTCCCCGAGGGGACGCACCCGGCCGTCTCCTCGACTGTTCGGGGTCCCGTCGTGGCCTGGTTCGCGACCGCGCCGGGAGGAACCGTCTATCCCGCGTTCCGTTTCGCCGCAGGCGGGGGCGCCGGTGTCTTCGAGAGCGTCCAGCTGCCGGTCTGGCTGGACGTCGAGGGCAGCTCGCTCATCTGGGTGGCCGAAAGCCGAGACGGATGGTCGGCCATGGCCTTCGCGATCGACCTCGCGACCCTGGCGCCCATCTGACCGGTCGTGGCGACGTCTACGGGCGCGGCAGGATCGTCGAGCGGGGAATCACGCCGAGCTGATGGCGAGCGACAGGCGGGCCGCGACTTTCGCTCCGCGGCAATCTCCGACCGGAATGTCGTGCGCTTGGTAGGCTGCACCAGAGCATCCGGTCTCGAGGCCATCGCGTTCGACAGGGAGGAATTCGTGGGCCAGAAGCACCTCAGCCTCAAGCACGAAGGCGGCTTGCGGTTCGTCGCGCGGACGACCTCGGGCCACGACGTCGTCATCGACAATGCGGCCGGCAACACCGGCCCTCGGCCGACCGAGCTGGTGCTCGCGGCGATCGCCGGATGCACGGCCATGGACGTGGTGGAGATCCTCGGCAAGAAGCGTCAGGTCTACGACCGCTATTCGGTCGAGGTGACCGGCACCCAGCGCGAGCAGGCGCCGAATGTCTTTACCGAGATCACGATTCTCCACGTCGTGGAGGGCAACGTCGAAACGGAAGCCGTGCGCCGCTCGATCGAGCTGTCGGCGACGAAGTACTGCACGGTGAGTGCCCAGATTTCGGCCGGGCCGGCGGCGATCAGCCATCGCTACACGATCAAGCGCCCCGGTGCCGACGGGACGCCGCCGAGTGAAGAGTCGGCCGAGGTCGTCGTCACCGGACCCCTGCGGGAGGTTCTGAACGACTAGAGGCGCCCGGCGCGCACAGTCGGGCCGGCGGGCCCGTCGCCGGCGCGTGGCCGAAGCCCCAACTCCGGCCGCTTATACTTCGCCGCTGTGACGTCTGCCGCCATCCCGCCGGTCCCGCGAACCTGGCATCGCCTCGGTCGGGGCGACGTCCTCTTCTGCGCGGCGGTGATCCTGGCCTACGTGGCGGCGACCCTGGCCTCGATCTACTGGCGCCACCTGCCCACCGACCGGATGATGACGATGGCCCAGGCGGTGCTCAGCGGCCGCCTCGATTCGGACACGTTCCGATGGACGGTCGACTCGGTCGACGTGGGCGGACGGTATTACCTGGCCGTTGGGCCGTTGCAGCTTCTGCCCTACGTGCCCTTCGCCGTCCTCGGTGTGCTGCACGGGCTGGCCGGCCGGATCATCGGCGTCGCGGTCGGCATAGCTGCCGCGCTGCTGGCCCTGCCGCTGGCTCGGGCGTACGGCGCTCGTGGCTCTCTCGCTTACTGGGTCGCCGGCTTCACCGCATTCGGCACGCTCCTGTTCTACGTCTCCGTCTTCGGCGACTTCTACTACCTGGCCCACGCCGAGTCGCTCCTGGCCCTGACGGTCTTCCTGATCGAGTGGGCCGGGCGGCGCCGGCCGGGCGTGCTCGGCACCTGCATGGCCGTAACTTTCCTTGCCCGGCCGACCACGGTTCTGGCCGCGGTTCCGTTCGGGATCGCCCTGCTCTGGGAGAAACGAGATGCTTTGCGACCGCTGGCGATGTCTGCCGCTGCGTTTGCGTTGCCGCTCGGCATCGCGCTCGCTGTCTACGGGTGGTTCAATTGGGTCAGGTTCGGCTCGCCGCTCCAGGCCGGCTACGCCATTTCGTACCTGGCCCAGCAAGATCTCGTCGCGCGCCGGGCCGTCGGCCTGTTCTCGGTGCTGCAGGTGCCCGAGAACCTCCGCCTGGCACTTCTCGCGCCGTTCGACACGATGCCGAAGTTCCCGTTCCTGACGGCCAACCCCTATGGGCTGTCCATGCTGCTGGTCTCGCCTGCGCTCCTTACGGCGCTGTGGGCCGGCTTCAAGGAGCGGGCGGCCCGGCTGATGTGGATCGCCGCCGCCCTCGTCGCGGTGCCGGTGTTCCTCTACTACGGCGGTGGGTACATCCAGTACGGGTTCCGCTATTCGCTCGACTTCACGCCATTCCTGATCGCCCTTATGGCCATGGGTTCGAGCCGATGGGCGGGCCATTGGAACGGTCGGCTCGAGAGAGCCCTAATCGTGGCCAGCGTCGCGTCCGTCGCGTACGGGATCCTGTGGCACAACATTCCGGGCCTCCAGCAGTGAATGCGGCTTCGGCGGCTCGCGCCGAAACCGTCGACGGGTCGTCCGGCGGCGCGGGTCGGTGGCGGGACATCTCTTGGGAGGCGCTGCTGGTCGGGCTGGGCCTTTTCGCGGTGCTCACCGCGTTCGTCGGCGCGGATCCGACGAACAAGGCCACCTTCAGCATCGCGCCGTTCACGGACGAGGCCTTCAACGTGGCCAACGCTCGCAACGTCGTCCAGCTCGGTCATTGGAGCACGGACGAGTGGAACCTGTACCTGGTCAACCTGCCCTTTAGCCTCATCGAGGCCGCGTGGTTCTGGCTGGTCGGCGTGGGGATCGTGCAGGCTCGCCTCGTGGCGATCGTATGCGTTTCGCTGACCGCCACGGCCCTTGTGTGGGGGCTTCGGGGCGTCGTGGGCCGGGCCGCGGCTGCGTTCTCCGGCGTCGCCTTCGCCGCCTCGGGCCTGATCCTCTTCTACGGCCGGCTGGCCTTCCTCGAGGACCTCGTGGTTCTCGCGATGACTCTCGGAACCATGGTGCTGGCAAGGGACAGCCGGCCCGGCGTCCGAGGCGGGGCGCTGAGCGGGCTCTGCTATGCCATGGCCATCGGCACGAAACCGAACGCCCTGTTCCCGATCGTCGGGATTCTCCTGGCGATCGGCCTGATCTGGGGCTGGCGCGACCCGGGAATGCGGCGTTGGATCGCGGGCGCCTCCGCCGTCATCCTCGCGGCCGGCTTGCTGTGGGCGATCGTCATCTGGCTCCCCAACCGGACGGCCGTGGCGGTCGACGTCAAGATCTGGCCGCCCTACCAATGGAACCTCACGCCCGCGGCGCTGCTCGGCTCGATCAAGGGCTACCTGGTGGGCGGCGAGAGCGACTTCCTATTCGGCTACCTCCTGCTGCCGCTCATCGTTTTGAGCGCCGCCGGAGTGGTGGCGATCGCCGCCCTGCGCAAGCGGCTCGGGGAGGCCGAAGCGAGACTCGCGGCGGCGGCGTTCGCCTGGGCGGCGTTCGGTTTCGGAATTCTGATGCTCGTCTCGTACCGGCCCAATCGATACGTGGTTCCGCTGGTTCCGGCGATCGCGATCCTGGCGGCCATCGGGCTGCACCTCGTCGTCGGCTGGCTGCGTGAGAGGCTGGCGGCAGTCGCGGCAGCGGACGGCGCCGCCGCGGCCGCCGTTCCCGACGTGCCCCCTCGCGCCGCGCGGCACGGGGGCGGGATGGCCGTTCAGCGGGCCGCGCCGAACCTCCTCATAGCGGCGGTCATCGTCGGCGCAGCAGTCCCTGGGCTCGTTTGGTACGGCCGGTGGGCCCGCAGCGCTACGTACGAGCTGGTCGCGATACAGGACCAGTTCGCAAACGCGGTGCCGGCCGGGCAGGTGGTCGCGGGCCGTGACTCGGCGCTCTTCCTGATGCGCTCGAACGCCACAACCACGATAGTAGGTCTGGCCAACACCGGCGATCTATACGCCCAGGGCGTGCGGTGGTATCTCGAACCGGCGGACGCCGGAGCGCCCGCGGGTGTCTCGGAGGCCACGTGGGCCTCCAAGGAACGAATCATGTGCGCCGAGTACGGAGGCACAACAGAATGCCTCTTCCACGTGCGCTAGCCGCCTGGCTGGCGCCTGCCGCGGAAGACACGCCCGAGCCGCAACTCGGAGACGACTGGCCCGCCCGGAAATGGCGAGTCTGGGGAGTCGAGTTCGATGCCCGGATCGTCCAGATCGTCTCGCTGGCGACGGTCATCCTGATCATCGCCTTCAACAACCGTTTCGTGCAGGCCGAGTACGACAGGTTCGTGCTCGAGTTCATCATTCCGGTCGCGATCATCGTCCTGGCATGGCGCGAGGACCCGCGGCGGTACGGTCTCCGAGTCGGCGACTGGCGCCTCGGCGTCCCGATCGTGGTGGCCGGGATCGCCGCCATGGCGGTCGTCATCTGGGTCCTCGGCCGCCTGCCGGATTTCCGGGCCTACTACACCGACACCATCGACGGGCGCCCCATGTGGCGTCTGATCATCGACACCGGCGTCGACCTCTTCGCCTGGGAATTCTTCTTCCGGGGGTGGATGTTGTGGGCATTCGGGCGCCGCTACGGCACCGATGCTATCTGGCTCCAGGTCATCCCGTTCGCGTTGATGCACGTCTGGAAGCCTGAGATCGAGCAGCTCTCGACTCTTGTGGGCGGTGCATTCTTCGGGCTGCTGGCCTGGCGGACGCGGTCGTTCTTGTGGGGATGGCTGCTCCACTGGTTCATGCTTTCCTGGGTCTTGATGGTGGCAGCGGGGTACGTGTAGGTCGAACGTCGGCCATGCCGTCCCACCGAGGGTGCCGACGCGCCTTGCATGACTATTCACCAGACCGTATAGTTACTTACCATGACCGCGATCCGTTCCGCGCCCGACGGCGACTCGACCTTTACCCTTCGCGAAGGGGCGACGGCTTCGGCCGCCGGCGCGCCGGCGAGCGCGGGACATTCGGCGAAGGCCGGTTCGGAGCGCGGTTTGGGGCCCAGGGCCTTTCGAGCGCGGCGCGGCGGAGAGGCGATCACAGTCGGGATCGTCGGAGCAACCGGCTACGCCGGCGGGGAGCTGGTTCGGCTGCTGCTGCATCACCCCAACGTGAGGCTCGCCGGTCTTCAGGGCCGCAACCGCGACAACCAACCGATTGCCGCCTCGCACCCGCATCTCAGCGAGTCGGGCCTGGTAATCGACGAGGCGATCCCTAAGGCCGATGCCATCTTCACTGCTCTGCCGCACGGGGTGGCCGCCGGGATGGCGGCCGAAATCGTGGCGCGCGGGTCCGCGCTGCTCGATGTGGGCCCGGACTTCCGTCTCCACGACCGGGCGGACTACCCGGGCTGGTACAAGTTCGACCATCCCGCGCCGGCGCTGCTGGCGGAAGCCGTCTACGGGCTGCCTGAGCTGCACCGAGACGAGATCTGCGCTGCCGTCGATCGGCCGGCGACGATCATCGGCCTGCCTGGCTGCTACCCGACCGCGACCATCCTGACCCTGGCCCCACTGGCCCGGGCGGGGCTGATCGGCGACCTCGTGGTCGACGCCATGAGCGGGGTGTCAGGCGCCGGCCGCGAACCCAAGTCCGACCTTCTCTTCGCCGAGGTCAACGAAAGCGTCAAGGCCTACGGCATCTTCAACCACCGCCATACAGCCGAGATGGAGCAGGAGTTGAAGCAGCAGGCCGAGCGCGGCCCGATCGGCCGCCCCGACGCAAACCCCGGCGTCGCGATGGTGGACTTCCTGCCGCATCTCATCCCGATGACCCGGGGAATCCTCGCCAGCTGCCACGTCCGGCCGACGCGCCCCGTAACCCAGGCGGAGGTCGATGCCCTCTACGCCGAAGCCTATCGGGACGAGCCGTTCATCCAGGTCGTGGGCGAGCCGCCTACAACTAAACACGTCTTCGGCAGCAACCTGTGCCGGATCTGCGTAAAGGTGGACCCGCGCAGCGGCCGGGTTCTTGCCCTCGGCGTCATCGACAACCTGGTCAAGGGCGCCGCCGGACAGGCCGTCCAGGCGCTCAACGTCCTCTTCGGTCTGCCCGAAACGGTCGGGCTCGAGCAATACCCGATCGCCCCGTAGCCGAACCCACCAAAGCCCACCGCCGGCCGGTCGCGCCCTTCAGGCGGCCGATCGCCTCGACGTTCATTCGGAGGGAATCGAATCTGATGTATTCAGGTCCCGATCGATCCTCGACGGCAGGCGCGACTCGCCGTGACGACCTCCCGCCCCTGATCAGCAGGCTGCCGGGCGTCGAGCAGCGGGCGGCGATGCCGGGCGGCTTCCGGGCGGGCGCACTGGCGGCCGGCATAAAGCCTTCCGGCCGGCCGGACATGGGCGTCATCACGGTCACCGGGGAGTCCGCCGCGGTCGCCGCAGTGTTCACAAGCAACCAGGTGGTCGCGGCGCCGGTAAGGGTCTCGCGGGCGCACCTCCACGCAACCGAGATCGGCGGCGGCGGACGATTCGGATGGGCGGACGGGCTGGTGATCACCTCCGGCTCGGCGAACGCAGCCACCGGCGCCGAGGGCGACGCCGATCAGGCCGAGGTCACCCGGCTCCTGGCCGGGCTGCTGGACACGAAACAGGAGCGGACCCTGGCCATGTCGACCGGCGTCATCGGCATGCGGCTGCCGATGGCGAAGATCAAGGAGGGGCTCGCCCGGCTGATCCCTCAACTGACCGAGTCGAGCCTGGGGCTCGAGGCCGTGGCCGGCGCCATCATGACCACCGACAAGCTGGTGAAGCTGGCCACGGCCACGGTGCCGATGCCAGGGCCGGATGGCGCGCCGGTCACAGTCACCGTCTCCGGCATCGCCAAGGGCGTGGGCATGATTCATCCGCGCATGGCCACGATGCTGAGCGTGATCCTTACCGATGCGAGCGTCGCCCCGGCTACGCTCCACGGGCTGCTTTCTCCGATCGTCCAGCGAACGTGGAACCAGCTCAGCGTCGACGGGGATACGAGCACCAACGACACGGTCTTCGTGATGGCGTCGGGCGCTGCCGGCGTCTCGGTGCCGGTCGCCAGCCCTGAAGCCGCTCTACTCGGCGATGCAATCGAGGCCGTGGCCCGTTCGCTGGCCCGCCAGCAGGCCGCCGACGGCGAGGGCGCAACGACGCTCATAACGTGCCAGGTCAGCGGCGCCGCCGACGATTACGACGCCCGGTCGATCGCCCGCTCCGTCATCAGCAGCAGCCTGCTCAAGGCCGCCGTCCACGGCCGCGACCCCAACTGGGGCCGGGTCGCGAGCGCTGCCGGCAACGCCCGCCTCCCGGACGAGCAACTCCTGGAGGCCGCCGGCCTGCACCGCGTCGAGGCTGTGCCACGGGCCGGACGGCAACCCGGGCTGGACCTGGAAAGGCTCCAGATAGCCATCGCCGGCACGCTCGTCTTCAAGGGCGCGCCGTTGGTCTTCGACCGGGCGGCAGTGAGCAAGGCCATGGACGCGCCCGAAGTCCTGATCCGTCTCCACCTGGGTCTGGGCGGCGGCACGGGCGAGGCCTTCGGCTGCGACCTGACCGAGGGCTATGTCATCGAGAACGCGGAGTACACAACGTGAGCGAAGTCCTCGTCCTCAAGCTCGGCGGGACGACGCTCGCCGACCAGGCGCACGTCCTCGACGAGGTCGCGATTGTCGGTCGCGGGCGTCCGGTGGTGCTGGTCCACGGCGGTGGCAAGCGCATAACCGAATGGCTGGAGCGTCTCGGCGTACCGAGCCGGTTCGAGGGCGGGCTCCGCGTCACCGACCAGGCGGCCCTGGACGTAGCCGCGGCCGTTCTTCGGGGAGTGGTCAACTCGGAGCTCGTCTCCGACCTGCGCGACCGCGGCGTCGACGCGGTTGGCCTGAGCGGCGTGGACGGCGGCTTCATGATCGCCGAGCGCCTGCCCCACCTCGGGCTCGTCGCCCATGTAGTCGGTGTTCGGCGCGACTTCCTCGACCAGTTGCTCGTGGCGGGCCAGATAGCAGTGGTGGCGCCCCTCGCCCGCGACGAGCGGGGCGTCGTCTGCAACGTCAATGCCGACGACGCGGCCGCGGGGATTGCCGCGGGCCTCGGTGCCCGCCAGCTCGTGTTGATGACCGACGTCGACGGCGTCCGCGACGCGGCCGGAGCGAAGCTCTCTACTATGACCGCCCACGAGGCGGAGCAGCTCATCGCCGAGGGTGTCATAAAGGGTGGCATGGTGCCCAAGATCCGGGCCGCCCTTCAAGCGATCAACTGGCCCGGCGCGGAGGCGGTCATCGTCGATTCGTCGGATCCGCACGCGCTGACCCGGGCCCTGGGCGATCCGACCTTCGGGACCCGGATCACCGCCGCTCGCGAAACCGGCCAGACCCCGGCAGGGAAGGTTTGACGATGGCCACCACGATGTTCGGTAGTGCCGGTGCCCACGCCAAACAGCGCCGCCAGCGAACGCTGCTGGAGCTCGTGGCCCGGTCGCCGATCGGGAGCCAGGAGGAACTAGTGGAGCTGCTGCGCGAAGCCGGGTTCGAGGTGACCCAGGCCACCGTCAGCCGCGATGCCGCCGAGCTGGGGCTGGTGAAGGTGCCGCGCGGCGACCGCCACGTCTACGCCACGCCGGAGAGCGCCGCCACCGGCAACCTGTACGATGCCAGGCTCAGCCGCTTGCTCGAGGACATCCCGGTTCGGGTTGCCCGCAGCGGCCTGAGTCTCGTGCTACTCGCCACTCCGGGCTCCGCCGGGGCGATCGCGCAGGCGATCGACCAGTCGAGCCTTCAGGATCAAGTCGGCACCCTCGCCGGCGACAACACGTTGCTCGTCCTGTTCGAGACCGAGGCCGCCCTCGAGCGGTGGCTGGTCCGTTTCGGTAGCTATCAGCCGGCCGGCGCCACGGCCCTGCCGACCACCCGACCTTTCGCGCATTCGGAGGCTCCTCGATGAAGAAGGTAGTGCTCGCCTACTCCGGTGGACTCGACACATCGGTCGCGGTGGCCTGGTTGCGCGAGCAGTACGCCGCCGAAGTCGTCACCCTCACGGTCGACCTGGGCGGCGGCGTGCTCAAGGAAGACATCGACCGCCGGGCAATCAGCGCCGGCGCCTCACGGGCCTACGTGGTCGACGGGCGCGAGCGGTTTGTACGCGACTTCTGCTGGCCGCACGTCCAGGCCGGAGCCATGTACCAGGGCGTCTACCCGCTGGCAACCGCGATGGCCCGGCCGTTGATCGCCCAGCTCCTGGTCGAGGTAGCGCATAAGGAGAGCGCCGATGCGGTCGCCCACGGTTGCACCGGCAAAGGCAACGACCAGGTCCGGTTCGACATCGCCACCCATGCCCTGGATCCATCGCTGGCCGTCATCGCCCCGATGCGCGTCGGGATGGGGCTGAGCCGGGATGAGGAGATCGAGTACGCCAAGGCTCGCAACATCGAGATCACGATCAGCAAGGAGTCGATCTACTCGATCGACGTCAACCTGTGGGGCCGCTCGATCGAAGCCGGCATCCTCGAGGATCCCTGGACGGCGCCCCGCGACGACGTCTATCGCTGGACGGTCGATCCGGGGAAGGCGCCCGATCCGGTCGAGATCGTCATCGGCTTCGAGGGGGGCGTCCCGGTCTCACTCGACGGCGAACGGCTCGACCCCGTCGCCCTCGTCGAGCAGCTGCACGCGCTTGCCGGAGCCCACGGCATCGGCCGCGTCGACCACGTCGAGGACCGCCTGGTCGGCATCAAGAGCCGCGAGATTTACGAGGCACCGGCGGCCACGGTCATCCACCGCGCCCACCGCGCCCTCGAGGGCCTGACCCTCAGCAAGGACACGCTCCGCTTCAACCGGGTCGTGGCCGACGAGCTGGCCCAGCTCACGTATGACGGGTTGTGGTTCAGCGCGCTGCACCGCGACCTGCGCGGCTATGCCGCAAGCAGCCAGCGCGTCGTCAGCGGCGAGGTCCGCGTGCGGCTGGACCACGGCAACGCCGTCGTCGTCGGGCGGCGCAGCCCGCTCTCGCTCTACGAGAAGTCGCTGGCCACTTACGACAAGGACGACACTTACGATCACGCGGCCGCGGTCGGGTTCATCGAGATCTTCGGGCTTCCGCTCCGGACCGAGGCGGCTCGACACGGGGCCGTCGGGCGGCACTACGGCGCGGCCTGGACCTGGACGGAGCCACTCCTCGAGGGCCTGACGACGAAGATCTACGACGCCCCGCCGGCGACCCCGGTCAAATAGGCCGAGCAACGAGAAGCGGCCCCGGATGGTCAACTCGAGCGACGCCAGGGGGTCGGCGGATTCGGGCGCGCGCGGTTTGGCTGCCCCCAGGTCGAAGCGTCGGACTAAGGCTCGCTCAGACGGTGACGCTGCGGCCATCGAACCCGAGGGACCTCCCGACCCGACGACCGACCGCGGGCCGGAGGTCGCGTTCGATTCCGAGCGGAAGCTGCGCGAGCTCTCGTTCCTGCACGAGTTCGCCAAACTCCTGACCACGGCCCGCAACTGGGACGAGTTGATGCGGACCATCGTCGACCGCACCACCGTCGCCCTCAACGTCGAGGTCTGCTCGGTCTACCTGATGGAGCGCGACCACGCGCGGCTGCGACTTTCGGCGACCAACGGCCTGGACCGCGACCAGGTCGGGTCGGTCACGATGGCGGTCGGCGAGGGTCTGACCGGCCGAGCGGCGCTGCTGGGCCGGCCGGTGGCTTCGCCGGACGTTCGAGTAGATCCACGTTTCAAGTGGGTGCCCGGCTTCGACCAGTCGCAGTTCGTGTCGATGCTGTCCGTCCCACTGCCGTGGAACGACTCGGTGATCGGAGTCATCAACGTCCAGGCCATCGAGGCCCGCACCTTCTCTCCGGAGGAGGTCGAGTTCCTGGTTACGATCGGGGCGCTGCTCGGCGGCATCGTCGAGAAGGGCCGCCTCCAGGCGGAGGCGGAGGAGCAGCTCGAGACGCTGACGGCCCTCGACGGTGCGCGAGCCGAGCTGCTGGCGGTGGTCACGCACGAGCTTCGCACGCCGCTCGCCGTGGTCCGAGCATACGTCGACCTGCTGGCCGATGCGGCGGTCGACGCGCTCGCGGGCGCCACGGCCCCGGGCGCCACGGCCCCGGGCGCCACGGCCCCGGGCGCCACTGGCCCGGGCGGCGTCGAAGAGTGGCGGTCCCAGGCCATCGCCCAGGTGACACGGCTCGATCGTCTGGTCGACTCGATCCTGGCCTCCGTGCGCGGCGAAGGCCTGGCGGCGGGCCTGGCCCGTGTCCCGTTCGACATCGCAAGGGCCATCAATGACACCATCGGCGAGATGACTCCCCTGCTCCGCGGCCACCCCCTTCGGCGCACCGGAACCTGGGACGCGCTGATCGGCGTGGGCGACGAGGGCCGGTTCCGCCAGGTCCTGGAGCATCTGCTCGAGAACGAGGTCAAGTACTCGCCCGAAGGCGGCTCGGTCAGCGTCGGAGCCTGGCGCGTCGACGGCGAGGTCCAGGTCTACGTCACCGACGACGGGCCGGGCATTCCAGAAGCCGAATGGGAATCCGTCTTCGAAGCCTACGTTCGGACTGCCAACCGCCCGCGCGGGTCCGGAATCGGCCTGTACGCTGCGCGCCGGCTGATGGACGGCATGGGCGGCCGTGTATGGTTGGAGCCGAACGGGTTCGGCGGCAGCCGATTCATGGTCGCCGTGCCCGAGATGCGCCAAACTGACGAGGTGACGGCGGCTCCGGAGGCGGGCGTGATGTCCGAAGCCGGTCCCGACGCGGAGCAGTAGCGGAGGCGGGTGGTGAACGGCATGAGTCCCGGGGAGACGAGCCTGCTCGTGCTGGTCGTCGACGACGAGCCGGCGATGGTTGGCGCAGTCTCTGCTCTGGTGGGGCGGGCCGGTCATCGGGTCGTGACCGCTTACGACGGCAACACCGCTCTGCGGCGCTTCAGCGAGGAGCGGCCGGACCTCGTGCTGCTGGACCTCGCAATGCCCGGCCTGGACGGTGTGGAGGTCTGCCGGGCCATTCGCCGGATGTCGCAGACCCCGATCATCGTCCTGACCGGCGAGTCGGACGAACGCGCCAAGGTCGAGGCGTTGGACACCGGCGCCGACGACTACGTCGTGAAGCCTTTCGGGAAGCAAGAGCTGCTGGCTCGGATCCGCGCCGTCATGCGCCGCCGCGGCAACGAAGCCGAGCCTCACGGCGTCGGCGAGTTGCGTTGGGCCTCGATAGTCCTGGACCGCGGCCGCCACACCGCCTCGGTCTCGGGCGAGGAGATCATCCTGACCCGGACCGAGTACAGCCTGCTGGCATCGCTCGTCGCCGCAGCCGGCCACGTCGTCTCGCATTCGACGCTGCTCTCGGCCGGCTGGCCCGGCGAGCCGAACCCGGATCCGCAATGGTTGAAGCCCCATCTGGCGCGCCTGCGATCCAAGCTCGACAGCGCCGGCGCGCCCATTCCCGCCTCGGTCCGCGGCGTCGGCTATCGCCTGGAAGAGCCCGAGTAGCAGGCGGCAAATCTTGACGCCGGCTCGGCAGACTATCGGCGGCGGTTCGTTGGCGCCCGGCCCGGGCTTGTCGGGGAAGGCGGGGCCCGATCCGGTCGGGTCGGCGGAGGCGCTGTCCCGCGCTCAGCTCTCGGCCTGGCTCGCCTCGCTTCCGGATGGGCTCGCGACGCCCGTCGGCGAGCACGGTGCCCGCCTCTCGGGTGGCCAGCGGCAGCGGCTTTCGCTCGCTCGGGCGATCCTGGCCGATACCCCGGTCATCGTCTTCGACGAGCCGACCGAACACCTGGACGAGGCCACGGCGAGGGCACTGGTCGCCGACATCCTCGAAGTCACGGCCGGCCGGACGGTCGTGGTGATCACGCATCGACCGGAACTAATGGGCTCCACGGCCTGGACGGCGCGAGTCGATCTCGCCGCCGGCGAGGTGGACTCCGGGGCCTGACCCGCAGTGCGGCGGCTCGCGGCGCCGAGCGGGCGGCTGGCGGGGCCGCACCGGGAGTCTCGCCGGAGAGACAAAGACCCGCGCTACCTGCCGAAAGGTGCGCGGGTCGATGTCGAATGATCCGTGTCGGGTGCCGCCCGGCGGGCCGGTGCTCCACCGGCCAGGTAACGAGATGACGGCTGGCTGCAGGAACTCCGGGTCGCTGCTACTCCGCCACGTTGGCGCGGGACGGCGCGACGAGCCAGGCCACGACCAGAATGGCGAAGGCCACGAACGCGGCTGCGATCATCTCTTGGCTCCTTCGGCTGAACTACCGGGATCTGCATCCCGTGCTCCGGTTGAAGTCTAGGTAGGGTGTCGGCCGCCATCAGTAGCGCGGTGGTGGAGCAATGGTGACGCTCCGGTGACGCGAGGGTTGCCGTTGGGTACGAACGACCGCGCTGGAGGCCTCCGGCCGCCCCGAGGCGAGACTTGGGCGAGGCAGGCCCGCGAGGCGCAACGAGAGCAGCGAAGCGGGACCTGCCCGCAGCCCGACGAAGCGGCGGCTCGACGGCGCCGTTCGCTCCGGGCCCGCCGGCCCGCCGGTCCCGGCCGACATGCCGCCATGACTGGGTCAGCTCTGCCAGGCAACCTCGCCGTGCTGCGACGAGTCGAGACCGGCTTCCTCCTCGTACTCTTCGACTCGGAGCCCGACGAACCGGTCCACGACCTTGAGGATGATGAAGGTGGCGGTGCCGCTATAGATCCACGTCGTTCCGACGGCGACGAGCTGCTTGAAAACCTGGCTGCCGTTGCCTTCGACCATGCCGGAGACTCCACCCACGGCGGCAACGGCAAAGACACCGGTGAGTATCGCGCCCAGCGTCCCGCCGACGCCGTGCACCGCCCAGACGTCGAGCGCATCGTCGACCTTGAGCCGCTCGCGTAGAAGGATCGCCCCGTAGCAGACGCAGCCGGCGGCGAAGCCGATGATGATCGCCGCGCTGGCATCGACGTATCCCGAGGCCGGGGTGATGGCCACCAGACCGGCGACCCCGCCCGCGACCGCTCCGACTACGCTCGGCGTGCCCTTGTGCAGCCAGCTGACGGTAACCCAGGTCAGAGCCGCCATGCCGGCGGCGGTGTTGGTGACTACGAAGGCATTGGCCGCAAGACCGTTCGCGGCGAGAGCGGAGCCGCCGTTGAACCCGAACCAGCCGAACCAGAGCAGACCGGCACCGATGACCGTCAGGCGCACGTCGTGGGGCTCGAAGCGGTCTGACTCGCGTCGGACCCGGGGACCAAGCACCAGGGCCGCCACCAGGGCCGCGACGCCCGAGCTTATGTGGACGACGGTGCCGCCCGCAAAGTCGATGGCGCCGAGCTGGCGAAGCCAGCCGCCGTCGCCCCAGACCCAATGGGCGATCGGCGAATAGACGAACAGCGTCCACAGAAGCGAGAACAGGACGAATGCCTTGAACCGCTTCCGCTCGGCGAACGCGCCGGTGATCAAGGCGGGTGTGATCACGGCGAACATCATCTGGAACGCCATGTAGGCGGTTCCTGGAATCGTCGGGGCGTACTGGCAGAGCGGATCCTTGCCGACGCCGCGGAGGCCGATGAAGTCGAGCCCGCCGATCAAGCCCCAGCCGTTGACGTCCTTGCCAAACGCCAGGGTGAACCCGAAGAGCACCCAGGTGACGCTCACCAGGGCCAGGATGAAGATGCTGTGCATGATCGTGCTGAGGACGTTCTTGCGGCGGACCAGCCCGCCGTAGAAGAGTGCCAGCCCAGGCGTCATGAGCATCACGAGGGCCGCCGAGGTCAGGACCCAGGCCGTGTCTCCAGGATTGACGAGGCAAGCGACGGTGGGCACTAACAGGTCTCCCTTCGCAACATGGGCCGCTGCCGGCGCAACAGGACCTTCTCGACGGCAGGGCCGCCCCGCTCGGACCGAAGCGTAGGGATGCGGTTTAGCGGAATCAGTAGCGGGCGAGTGATCCTTGCGTGGCGGTCCGGTAGCGGCCGGGTTGCCGTTCAGGACGGATGGCGCCGAAATGTCGCGGGACGCAACGAGCCGGGCGCAGCCGCCGCCGACGCCGAAGCGCTCGGCGGCGGGCGCTTGACGGTCGCTGAGCCGGCAGCGACCCTGTCTCGACTCGCGACACGGTCGATCAAGGAAGGAGAATCTTGAGCCCGAAGTTCGGCGTCCGCCGTATCCGCGCCGGCGAAGGCGCTCGTCTGCGGTCGATCAGACTGCGGGCACTGCAGGATTCACCTGGTTCTTTTGGCGCCGTCTCCGCCGACGAGGAGCCGCTCCCGCCGGAAGCCTGGGCAGAGATCGCGGAGCGATCGGCGCGGTCGGACGACGAGGCGCTCTTCATCGCGGCGAGCGATGCCGGTTGGGTCGGCATGGCGCGGGTGCGACTCCAGCCCGGCGACACTCACCGGGCTTACCTGTTCGGGTTGTGGGTGGAGCCGGCCGCCCGGCATGCCGGGGTCGCGACCGCCCTGATCGGTGCGATTGCCGGGTGGTCGCGATCTCATGGGGCGCTCGCGTTGACCTTGTGGGTCGTGGTCTCCAACACGGACGCGATCGCTCTCTACCGTCGACTCGGGTTCGAACGGCTGCCCGGTCAAAAGTCGATGCGCCGCGACCCTTCGATCATCGAGTTCGAGATGGTACGACGACTGGACTGAGGCAATATCGTCCACCCGCGTCGAGGCGCAGCCTGTCGGGAATCAGCCCGCGGGCGCCTCGAGCGGGGTCGTCCGATGCGGCAGGTCGATGCAAGCCAGCCGGCACCCGCGAGCGTCGTGGCCCGGCATTCCCCAGAAGTGGCGCCAGGCGGCGTCGGGGCCGAGCAGACCGCCGTCGGCGAGCGACTCACGGGCGGTCAGCCGACAGCCGCAGGTCGCGCAGGTCAGCACGAACGAGTCCTCGCGGCGCGTGGCGCGTGGGTATGGCAACTCCCCGACCGGCTCGAACTCGTGCAACTTCATCCGTCTCCGCGGCCGCACATATGGAGCGGCAGTGAAGAGATTAGGCCGAGACTCCCCTCGATTCGAGGCCGGAGAGGTCGCAATTCGGTGACGTATCGGTACGGCGGACGCCACCCGCGTCGGGCGACGGTTTGGCTGAGGCCGCAGCGGGCGGCGCAGTGGAAAGCTACAGGCCCAGCCGAGCCCTGGCCGCGGCCAGGGCCGCCGTCACCCGCCGTGGAGAGGTGCCGCCGATGACGTCGCATCCCGCGATAGCGCCCTCCAGCTCCGCGGACGCGCGCAGCTCGCCTGGAACCGCGGCATCGCCCACGAGCGCGAGCGCGAGCGAGTCATCCGAGGCCGCCAGCGCGGCGGCTATGGTGGCGTCGTCAACGGCGTCGAGCGTCTGGCCGCCGCGTTCCGCTTCGGCGACCAGCGCGGCCACGATGTGGTGAGCGGCGCGGAAGGCCACTCCCCGCCGGACGAGTGCATCGGCCACGGCGGTGGCGGTGGTAAATCCCTCGCCGGCCGCGGCACGCATGCGATCGCGGTCGACGCTCAACGTGGCGACCATGCCGGCCATGACCAGCAGCGACGTCTCGAGCGTGGCAGCGGCGTCGAAGAGCGGAGGCTTGTCGTCCTGCATGTCCTTCTGGTAAGCGAGCGGAAGACCCTTGAGCAGCGTCAGCATCCCAGCCAGCTCACCGATGACACGCGCCGACTTGCCACGCACCAACTCGGCGGGGTCCGGATTCTTCTTGTTCGGCATCATCGACGAGCCGGTCGAGAACGAATCCGCCGCGCGCACGAACCCGAAGCGCGGATTCGACCACCAGGTAATCTCCTCTGCGAGCCGGGAGAGATGGACCATACACAGCGCAAACGCCGATAGCGCCTCGACCACGAAGTCCCGGTCGCCGACCGCGTCGAGCGAGTTGGCAGTCACTCCCTCGAAGCCCAACTCTGCGGCGGTCGCCTCTCGGTCGAGCGGATAACCCGCGCCGGCCAGCGCTCCGGAGCCGAGCGGCGAGACGTTCGCCCGGCGCCGGCAGTCGGCCATGCGACCTCTGTCCCGCTCGAGCATCTCGACGTAGGCAAGGAGATGATGGGCGAACAGCACCGGCTGAGCCGGCTGTATGTGGGTCATGCCGGGCAGGATCGCGTCGCCCTCGCGGTCGGCGAGCCCCACGAGGGCTCGCTCCATGGCCACGACCGCCTCGTCGACGCCGTCAAGGGTGCGACGCAGCCACAGCCGGATGTCCGTGGCTATCTGGTCGTTGCGCGACCGCCCGGTGTGCAGCCGGCCGGCGAGGGGCCCGATCCGCTCCGTCAACGCCGCCTCGAGGTTCATATGGATGTCCTCGAGCGCCGGATCCCAGCTGATCGTCCCCGCCTCGACCTCGGACCGCAGGCCTTCGAGCCCGCGCACGAGGGTCTCGACCTCGTCCGGTGCGAGCAGGCCGGCACGGCCCAGGCCGTGTACGTGGGCTATCGAACCGGCGATGTCGTCGACCGCCAGGGCGCTGTCGAAATCGATCGAACGCGTGAATTCGGCCATTCGCGCGTCCGAGATGCCATCGAAGCGACCACCCCACATGCGCACCGGTTCTCCTCCATCCTCGTACGTGGATGGTAACGGGCGGTGGACGCCGGCGCGCAACCCGGCCAGACGAAATCAGCGCGCCAGCATCACCGAGGCCGGGACCGCCGGCTCGAGCTTCTGCCGGTCATCGTCGCGCACGGCAAACAACCCGAGCGCTCCACCGGCGACCAGGCAGAGAGCGCCGCCGCCGAAGACCCCGATAGGACCGACGGCCCCGTAGAGGATGCCGCCGAGCAGATTCGCCGCGATCGCCGCGACGCCGAAGCAGGCCGCCTGCAACAGAGTCTGGCCGGTCGCCTGCAATCGTTCCGGCAGCATCCCGGAGATCGTGAGGACGTACGAGACCATCAACCCGGAAAAGAAGATGCCGGACGCGAGGCGTGTGACCAGGATTGCGCCGGCATCGGTGAAGACGACCCAGCTGACCATGCAGGCGGCGAAACCGGCGGCCGAGGCAGCCAGCACGGGCCTGGTCCCAAACCGCGGGATTAGCCAGCCGGCGAGGATGAGCCCCGGCACTTCGGCCGAACAGCCGACGCCGGTCACGAGGCCGACCTCGAGCGGGCCTCCTCCGAGGTCGGCGACGTGGAGTCCCACGTAGGTAGCGGCCGCCATGACGCCGATGAATCCGAGAGTCGCCGACGCCAGGACCGCCAGCAGCCTGGGCTTCATACGGAACGCTTCCCCGACCGAGCCTAGCCGGCCCCTGGTCGTCGGCGCGGGCACGCGGCCGTCGAGCAGGGCGCGGGCCCGGCGTTGCCGCTCGCTGTCCCGGCCTATTCGGACGTACTGGGCGGACACGATGGTCGCAGCCATCACTCCGACGTAGAGGATCGGGGCGGCCAGATACCCGGCAAAGCTGTATACGATGCCGCCGCCGATGGCGCCACCCGCAGCCGAGAGACTGGACAGCAGCCGCAGCCGCGAGTACTCGGCCGATGCGTCCTCCAGGGTCGGCAAGACCATGGCGTCGGTCAGCGCGGGTGCCGGACCGCCACCAGCGCTGAGAATCAGCTGGCAGCCGATCACCGCGAATACGGGGAGTGGCGCGCTCAACCCGAGGGCGAAGATCGCGGCCGGAACGCACGCAACCTGCAGCGTCCGGCGGGGACCGCTCACGATGTCGCCGATGTGGCCCCAGGCGGGCAGCGCGAACGTGTACGCCAGCGAGCCCAGGCTGGTCGTGAGGCCGATCAGCGCCGGATTGAAGCTCTTGGCCTCGAGCAGGACCGGTATGAAGCTGTAAAGGATTCCGTAGGCGAGCCCGTTCGAGAGATAGAGAGCCCGGAGCCAGCGCATCAGGAGATGGTAGCGGCGTCGGGGCCAGGTCCGCTTCACCGGCCTGACCTTTGTATGCAGAGGCAGGGCGCATCGGCTGGCTATGCTTCCCGGATGGCAGCGAACTCCGCCTCTCGACGCTCGAGCCAGGTCGACTGGATGCTCTTCACCATGCTCGGGGCGATCTGGGGCAGCAGCTTCATGTTCATCAAGATCGGGGTGGGTTACTTCGGCCCGTTCGAATTGGTCAGCTTCCGGCTCCTGTTCGGTTTCGTCACCCTGCTGGCGATCATCCGGGCCGCCGGCGAGCCGCTCCCCCGAGACCGGCGGACAGTGGCCAGCCTGCTGGTGCTTGCCGTCTTCAACGTAGCAATCCCCTTCTCCCTCATCACCTGGGGCGAGCTCTCGATCCCATCCGGAACGGCCGCGATTCTCAACGCCACGGTGCCGCTCTTCACCGCCGTGATCGCCGCTGTGGCAATCGGCGAGGCCTTCCACGGGTCGCGGCTCGCGGGGCTGGCGGTCGGCTTCGCAGGAGTTGTGATCGTCGTGAGCCGAAACGCGGGCGGCGCCGGGATCGCCGGCGAAATGGCCGTTGCCGGGGCCGCGTGCTCGTACGCCTGCTCGAACGTCTTCGCACGACATCACCTGGGCCACCTCCGGCCGATGATCATCGCCATCGGTCAGGTTGGGATGGCGCTCCCGATGGTGGCCGTTGCGGCACTGGTCACGGAGCATCCGTGGACGGTCCCGCTCAGCCCCGAGCCGATCCTGGCCACTCTCTGGCTGGGGGCACTGGGCTCGGCCGTCGCCTATCTGATCTCCTTCCGCCTGCTCCAGCGCTGGGATGCCACTCGTTCTTCGCTCGTGACGTATCTGCTGCCGATCGTCGGCGTGACTCTCGGCGCGGTCGTGCTCGGAGAACAGGTGGACGCACGGATCGTCCTGGGCACGGCACTGATCGTCGGCGGCGTCGCCCTCGTCAACCTGCGCGCCCTGCGCGCATTGGGCTCGCGGGCGGCCGGCCGGCAAGCCGGTCTCGCCACGGACGCGCCCGACTGACCCAAACGGGACGGGAGGCCGGCGCGTGCGCAGCCGGCCGAGCCGAACGAGCTTCACTGTTGCCGATGCCACGGTCATCGCATACCGTGAGCGTCAAGGAGGCTGACGTGGCGAAAACGCATCACAACCGTCGTGGCGGCAAGGATGCCGCGCCCGAAGACGCTGCGGCGAAGGGAAAGTCGGCATCCGCGGCCCCGGCAAGACCTGCCGAGACGGCGACTCCTGCGAAGCCCGCTCCCGCCGCGGCGCCCAGCGTGGCCAAGGAGAACGCGGCCGCCCGCACCGAGGCTGCCACCGCCGTCAAGAGAGAGAGGCGCGTGGTGCGTTCCGCAGCCGAGCGTCGCCAGGGTGCGAGTATCGCCAAAGCCGACTCATTCGACCCAGCCACCGGCGACCTCCTGCAGAAGCATCGCAAGAAGCTCGACCCGAAGTTCTACAACTCAGAGCTGGCACGCCTACAGGTCGAACTGGTCAAGGTCCAAGAGTGGATCAAGATCAGCGGACTCAAGGTGGTCTGCCTGTTCGAGGGCCGCGACGCAGCCGGCAAAGGCGGCGTCATCAAGCGCATAACCGAAACCCTGAACCCACGCATTTGCCGGATCTGCGCCCTCGGCATCCCGACCGAGCGCGAGAAGACGCAGTGGTATTTCCAGCGCTACGTTTCACAGCTGCCGGCCGGGGGTGAGTGGGTCCTGTTCGACCGCAGCTGGTACAACCGGGCCGGCGTGGAGCATGTCATGGGCTTCTGCACCGAGGTGGAATACCAGGACTTCCTCAAGACGACGCCCGAGTTCGAGCGGATGCTCATCCGTTCCGGGGTCATCCTGCTCAAATACTGGTTCTCGGTGAGCGACGAGGAGCAGGAGCGGCGCTTCCAGGATCGGATCAACCAACCGACCAAGCGCTGGAAGATCTCCCCGATGGACGTCACCGCTCGATCGAAGTGGGTCGAGTACTCGAAGGCCAAGGATGCGATGTTCGCCGCCACGGACACCAAGGATGCGCCCTGGTGGGTGGTCGAGGCCGACGACAAGGAGCGCGCCCGCCTCAACTGCATGAGCCACCTGCTGAGCATGATCCCGTATGAGGACACGACGCCCGCTCAGATCGTCCTGCCGCCCCGACAGGTCGATCACGGTTACGTCCGCCCGCCGATCAAGAGCCAGCACTTCGTCCCCGAGAAGTACTAAGCGGAGCGCGGCTGGGCGACGACCCGAAGCGTAGTATCGCGGGGTGTCCGACCAGCTCGACCTCAGCCTGACCGGCGACGTGGCGCGCCTGCCACGGTCGATTCGACCGATGCTGCCCAAGCCTGCCGATGCCGCGTTCGACTCTGAGGAGCACATCTTCGAACCACGCTGGGGCGGCCGACGGGCCCTGGGTTTCATCGAGCGAGAACGGACTCCCGGCGGCGGGCACCTGCGCCTGATCGATGAGAACGGTCGGGACCTGGCTCCGTTCTTGCCCGAGTTCGCCTCTTTGCCCGACCTCGTGGGCGAGTTGCCAGCAATACTAGACGGCGAGATCGTGACGCCGGACAAGTTCGGCCGGATGGACGAAGAGGCTCTGGTGGCGCGCATCGCCGACGGCCAGACGACGGGCGCGACCCCGGTCTACCTCGTCTTCGACCTCTTGTGGGCGTCCGGGCGCCCGATCATCGCCCAGCCGCTGGAGCGCCGCCGCGAGCAGCTGGCGCGCATCGTCCACCCCGCCGCCGAGCTGGTGGTCCTGCCCGGGGTCGTCCGAGACGGCCTCGATCTCTACTTCGCCGTTGCTCAGCAGGGCCTGCGCGGCGTGATGGCCCGCCACTTGCGCGGTCCATATCTACCCGGCCGGCGCAGCGATCTGTGGCGCTGGATCGCATCCGAGCCGGGTGAGATGCCACTCCACGTCCTCCCGGATCCCGTCGCGCCGCCGCCATCCAGGCCCGTCCTGGCGTTGATCCAGCGGCTTCCGCTCGAATACGACTGACGCCATCTACCGCGAGACCCGAGCCGCCTTGAGGATCTGTCGGAGGCTCACGCGCTGGCCGTAGAGGAGGACGCCTGCGCTGTAGATGCGCGCGGCGACGAACAGAGCCACGACGGTCGCGACCGCCAGCAGAAGCACCGCCAGACCGAACTCCCACAGCTCGACGTGACCCGACGACACGCGCGCCAGCATCAGGTACGGGCTGAAGAACGGCACGAACGACGCGACCTTGACCCAAGTGTCGTCGATGGCTTGAAGCCCGAAGACCGACATGAAGTACCCGACCATGATCAGCATCATCAGCGGCGAGGTCGCACTCTGGACATCCTCCTGCCGGCTGACCAACGAGCCCAGCGCCGCGTATAGCAGCGAATAGAGCAAGAAGCCGAGCACGAAAAGGATCACGAAGGCCCCGAGCACCGCCGGGTCGAGCCCCCCGAACGCGGCGTCCGCGTTCGTGCCGAGGACCAACTTGTGGATCGGCCCCTGGGCGAGCAAGCCGCCGACCACGGCCGCCAGGATGATGGCGTACTGCGTGAGGCCTGCGGCCCCGTTCCCGATCACCTTGCCTGCGAGCATTTGCAACGGCGTCGTTGCGTTGAGCATCAACTCCATCACGCGGCTGCCCTTTTCCTCGGCAACGCTCATCGCCACCCAAACGCCGTAAGTGATGATCGCCATGAAGATCAGGACGATCAGGCCGGTGGAGAGCAGGGTGACCGAAACCTCGTTGCTGATGCTCTTCGTTCCCGCCGAGGCGGCGCTGACCGGAGCCACCGTGAACGTAAACGGCGCCCTCACCGCGGCAGTTGACGTGCCTGCTCTGACGAGCCGATCCTCGATTTCGAGCGAGCCTATCGCGCTGGCGAGGGTCTTGACAGCGACCCCGTCCTCTGGAATGTCAGTCCGAAGCGTGAAGCTGAGATCGCCGGTCGAGGCGTCCCGCGCCACGATCAAGAGGGCGTCGTACCGGCCGGCCTCCAGATCCTTCTGCGTCGGATCGAGGTCTGAGGCGGCGAACCAGCTCACGACGAATGACTTGTGAACGTCCGGCCCCGAGGCCGCGCCGTTGAGCTGGGTGTCGAGCACATCCGCCGAGTCCGCCGGCATTCCCGACGCCTGGACGACCACAGCAAGCCTGGTCTGGCTCGTGCTCATCGAGAAATCTATGAGCACCGGCAGCTGGATGGCCGCGAAGGCGATCACCGCCAGGAGGACCGTGCCGATTACGAAGCTGCGGGTTCGCACGCGGCTCATGTACTCGCGAACAGCTATGTACCAGGCGTTCGGAAAGAGGGTCCGCCAGCCGCTCATGCTCGCGCCGCCTTTGGGGCCAGCGTCCGCTCAGTCGTGTCGATCTGGCCGACGCGCTCGATGAAGATCGCCTCGAGCGACGGATCCGTGATCTCGAAATGCCGTACCTGGCAATTCCTGGCCAGCGCTGCCACAAGCACGGCGCCGGGGTCGTGGCCCGGCGAGACCTCCGCTTCCGTGTAGTCCTGTCCGCGCCGCGTAACCGTCACACCGTCGAGCGTCCCGAGCCAGGCCACCTCAGGATCTCCCTCGACGGCGACGCGCACCATCTGCCGGCCCGTGGACCGGCGGACGTCGCGGACCGACCCGTCCACCACGACCCGCCCGCGATCGAGGATGGCGATCGACTCGCACAGCTCCTCGACGGTCTCCATCTGGTGGGTGGAGAAGATCAGCGTCTTGCCGCGATTCTTCATTTCCAGGAAGGCCTCCTTGAGAATCGCGACGTTAATCGGGTCGAGGCCGGTGAACGGCTCGTCCATGAGCAGGACCTGAGGATCGTGCAGGATCGCCGCGATGAACTGGATCTTCTGCTGGTTTCCCTTGGAGAGCTGCTCGGCCCGCCGGTCCGCGTACTCGGGGATGCGGAAGCGCTCCAGCCAGTCGCGGGCCTCGCGCTCGGCCAGTTTCGGCTTGACGCCGTGCAGCTTCCCGAAGAACGCCAGCTGCTCCACGACGTTCATCTTTGCGTAGAGGCCGCGTTCCTCGGGCAGATAGCCCCACGTTTCCCGCGGGAGATCGGTGTTGACGGTGCCGTTCCAGGAGATCCTGCCCGCGTCCGGCCGGATGATGTCCAGCACGATCCGCATGGCGGTCGTCTTCCCCGCGCCGTTGGCGCCCAGGAATCCGAAGACTTCGCCCGGCTCGATCTCGAGGGAGACGTTATCGAGGGCGAGGACGTCGCCGAAGCGCTTTGATACCGAGTCGATCAGCAGGGACATCGAGTCCTCCCTGGAATACTCCCGACGACGATCCAGGCAATCCGGGCGTCGAGCTGGTCGCGGCGGAGAGTCATAGTCGCCACCGATACCAGATGACCCCGCCTATATAGCTCACCCCGACGGCGGCCGCCACTATCGCGAATCCGGAAGAATCGTGCCCGGCGGCCTCGGCCACGATGAAACCGCCGAGTGCCACGAATGCACCGACCATCGCCGATGTCGCGAGCGCTTGACATGGTCGTCTGTCAAGGCTACTTGACACCCACTCGGCCGACGCAGATGAATGCTCCTCGTGCGCGCCGGCCCACCGACCGATTCGCCGTCCCGCGCCCATCTTGCTCAGGCTACCCATGGCTTGTGGCGGATCGCTCGGTAAACCTCGGCGAAAGCCGCCGGCGTGAGCGCGACGATTGCCACGAGCAGCCAATCGAACGCGTCGAGCGGCGTTGCCTGGAAAGCCTCTCGCGCGGCCGGAACGAACGGGATGCCGGCCTGGACGGCGATGCTCAAGACGCCTCCGGCGAGGAGCAAGGCGTTCGGGCGTCGCAACAGAACCGGGTACGACAGACTCCGGTTCGCGTTGGCCCGGACCACTTGCCCGACGACGAGGGCCGTGTATGCCAGCCAGCGCGCATGCTCGAAATCCGGGCTGTGCTGCTCGATCAGCACCAGGGCCGCGGCGGCGCTGAAGCCGCCGGCCAGGGTGATCCTGGCCAGAATGGACCAGTCCAGGAGCGGCCTGGTGCGCAGCCGGGGTGGCCGGTTCATCGCGCCGGGCTCCTCGGCCTCGCCTTCGAACGAGACGGCCGTGAGCAGATCGATGAAGACCTCGAGCCAGAGGATCTGGATCGGCAGGAGCGGCTGGCTGAACCCGGCAACCGTGGCGATCAGGATGAACCCAAGCATCGCCACATGGGTCGAGATCAGAAAGACGAGCCCTTTCTGGACATTGGCCACCAGCCTGCGACCCTCGCGCAGGCCGTGCATCAGGGTCACGAACGAGTCGTCGCCGAGGACCAGGTCCGAAGCTTCACGAGCTACGGCCGTGCCGCTGCCCATCGCCACCGCAACGTCTGCGTGGTGCAATGCCGGGGCGTCGTTCACGCCGTCTCCGGTGACGGCGACAGTCCGGTTGGAGGAACGAGCCACGTCCACGATCCGCAGCTTCTGCTCAGGGACGGCTCGAGCCACGATGTTCAGCGTGGGCAGCTCAGCGGCGAGGCGGGCATCGTCCCACGCTGCCAGCTGCGGGCCGGTCACCACTCGATCGTTGGGCAACCCGGCATCGGCGGCGATAGCCGCGGCGGTCGCGGGATGGTCGCCGGTCACGACCAGCGGCTGGATGCCGGCAGTCCTGGCGAGCGCCATCGCCTCGCGGATCCCGGGTCTGATCCGGTCTGCGAAGGCGAGCACCGCCAGCGGAAGCCAGGCCTCGCCGTCGAGGCAGCGAGCGAGCAGGAGCAGCCGCTCGCCGGCTTCGGCGCCCGATTCGACGAGGTCTCGCCAGGCGTCGCGCTCGCCCGGAGGCAGGGCCTCGCACATCGCCAGGACCGCCTCCGGCGCGCCCAGTGCCAGCTCTTCGACAGACGCCGGCCGGTCCGTGGTTTGCCGCCGCGCCCTGGTCCGTGAGAACGGCCGATCGTCGCTGACTGGGTCCGCGTCGAGAAGGTCGGCCGGATCGAGATCCAGGACTACGGCCTGCTCCGCTAGAAAGGCGAAGATCGACCGGGTGAAGGAGCCTGGTTTTGCGCCGGTGGCGACGCTCCAGGCGTCCTCCTCGGCGCGAACTGCCAGGATCGCGAGCTCGGTCACTCGGGCGCGGTCTTCGACGACGCCTGCCGGTGTCCGGATCGCAGCCAGAGCTAGTCGGTTCTCCGTCAGCGTGCCCGTCTTATCGGTGACGATGAGGTCTACCGACCCGAGCGTCTCCTGGGCCGAGAGCCGGCGCACGAGAACGTTCATCCTCAGCAGACGGTAGGCGCCGAGACCGAGGACGACCGCAACCAGCGCCGGCGGCTCCTCGGGGATGGCCGCGATCGCCGCCGAGACACCGGCCAGGAGATTCTTCCCGGCGTCGTTGCCACGCGCGAAGCCGAGCGTGACGACGATCGCGATCAGCCCGATGGCCACGAACAGCAGGATTCGAACCAGCCGGTCGAGTTCCCGCTGCAACGGCGAGCGGCGCCGCTCGCGGCCGGCAAGAGCCTGCGAGATACGGCCGAATTCCGTCGCGAGGCCGGTGGCAACGACGGCGCCTTCGCCGCGGCCGCCGACCACGGCAGTGCCCGCATAGGCGATCGAGTGGCAATCTGCCAGGGCGGCACCCTCGGGATCCGGAGCGGCCGAGGCCGGCTCGGGCAGGGATTCCCCCGTCAGAGCGCTCCGGTCGAAGGTGAGTGCATCTACCCGGATCAGTTTCAGGTCTGCGGGCACGACATCGCCCGTTCTCAGGAGGACGATATCGCCGCGGACGAGCTCTCGGGTCGGCACGTCATCGACCAGGCCGGCCCTTCTCACGCGGGCGAACGAGGCCGCCGCTTCCCGAAGCGTTTCGAGCGCCCGCTCGCCGCGGTATTCCGTGATCACCCCGGCCAGCACGATCGGAGCCAGGATGACGAGCACGAGCAGGCCGTCCCGCACCTCGTTGAGGGCGATCGCCACGCAGCCCGCCACGAACAGGAGGACGACAAACGGCTCGCGGGCGCCATCCCACAGCAGCCGGAGGAGCGAGACGTTGCGCACCGGTTCGAGCTCATTGGGACCGAACTCGGAGAGTCGCGCCGAAGTCTGTTCGGATGTGAGGCCAAAGGCGGGGTCCGTCCCGAGCCTCTCCAGAACGGAGCCGGGTGGAAGCTGCGCAGCCCTACTCGCGAGGTCATCGGCAGGATCGGCGACGCGCGCGCCCGGGCGCGGTCGGGGGGTGAGGTTCATGGCAACCTACTCAATCGAGCCGGGTCCGCTGCTCGGTTGTCACGCTCCCGGGCGCCCGCCCCGACGCCGCCCCTAGAATGAGGCATGAGCCAGAGTCCCGCAAATACACCCACGAACATCAAAGCCGAACGAGAAGCCGGGCTGGTGACGATCACCTGGGCAGACGGCCACGTCAGCCGGTTCGACGCCGTGGCGTTGCGCCTGCTTTGTCCGTGCGCTCACTGCCAGGGCGAAGCCGGCCGGCCCGGCTGGCTCGACACGAATCCCACGCTCACGGCGACCCAGTCGCAGCTCGTGGATATGCGGCTCGTCGGGACGTATGCCATTGCCCCGACCTGGGCAGACGGGCACGACACTGGGTATTACACGTTCGAGGCGCTCCGCGCCGACTGCCCGTGCGCGAAATGTTCGGCCGAACGAGCGGCCCGCGCGTAGACATCCGGAACCACGCAAGGACCGGCACCACACAAGAACTGGAGGAGATTCGATGATCGTCAGCACGACCCCCTACCTGGCGGGTTACCGGGTCACCGAGGTCAAGGGTCAGGTATTCGGCCTGGTCGTCCGGAGCCGCGGCTTCGCCGGAAACTTCGCCGCGGGATTGCGGTCCCTCGTCGGGGGGGAGATCCACGAGTACACCGAGCTCCTCGAAGACACCCGACGCCAGGCCCTCGACCGCATGGTCCAGAACGCGACGTTGATGGGCGCCAACGCGGTCCTTTCGATGCGCTTCGACTCGTCGGAGATCGGCACTACCATGTCCGAGATCGTCTCCTACGGAACCGCCGTCGTCGTCGTCCCGGACGCCAACGCGGGACGCCCCGTCGGCGAGTAGCGCCCGCCCCTCGAGCCGGCTCGAGCCGGGGCGCCACCGCCGGAGACCGTCATGCCTGACGTCTACACCTGGATCGCCTGGGCCGTCGCCGCGCTGGCGTTCGTCCTCGGCGTCCAGGTGCTGGGCGTGGCCGGCGGGTTCCTCCTCGTCGTAGTCGTGCTCGGTTCCCTGACCGCCGTTGCGGCGCTGGCCGGGCTCCGAGCGCGCCGCCTGCTCTCTCGACGAGACCCGAGGTTCGAACGGACCGACGAAATCTTCCGCGATCCGAGCACGGGCCGGTTGACGCGGGTTCATGTCGACCCGACCACAGGCGAGCGCCGCTATTGGCCGGATCACTGAGCCGCGGCCACCCGTCTCGATCCAGGGAAGACGATGCTTAATCCAACCATCCGCGCGCTGGCATTCATCCTGGGAGGCCTGATCTTTCTGGGCGGCCTCGCCGAGCTCGGCGTCCCCGGCGGGGACGCGGGCGCGGGAGTGTGGGCAATCCTGATAGGCGCGGCGATCATGGTCGCGGCCGTCCTGCAGCGGAGCCGGTACCGCTCGGACTCCGCCGAGCGCGACCACACGGACCCGGGCCCCGGCGGTGGCGAAATGGGCTCCATGGAGCCCCGCTTCTTGGCCACAACCGAAATCTTCATGGACCCGACGAGCCACCATCTAATGCGCGTCTACGTGGACCCACGGACCGGCGAGCGGCGGTACCGGGCGGAAAGCTGACGGATCGCCCTATGGTCCCAGGGGCGGGCCCCTTGCTAACCGCCGCCGACTGATGAGAATGGGCCGATGCACCGAACCGGCCGCTGAGCCGGGCATGTCAGAGCGAACCTGCAGGCCATGACCGCGATAATCCGAAGAACTGGCGCAAGGCCGGTGCCCGCCCCGGGCGAGGCCGGTTCGGCGTTCCCGTACATAAATCGCGAGTTGAGCTCTCTGGAGTTCAACCGCCGCGTCCTGTACGAAGCCAGCGACGACCGTAACCCGCTTCTGGAGCGGATCAAGTTCCTGGCCATCTTCGCCAGCAACATGGACGAGTTTTTCCAGATTCGCGTCTCGGGGCTGATGGAGCAGGCGGAGGCTCATGCCGTGCCCGCGACACCGG
>JBIOII010000019.1:0-30003 GCA_044449785.1 Candidatus Limnocylindrales bacterium | reverse complement strand
GAGATTTCGATCGCCGATTGCGGCTCGGTCTTCAATACCGAGCTGCTCGAAGCTCAGGAGCTCGGCTACCTGCTCGACATCGCCCACGTGACCGTCGCGTCTGCGCTGGCTCGAACCGAGAGCCGCGGCGCGCACTCACGCGAGGACTATCCCGAACGCGACGATAAGAAGTGGCTCAAGCACACCCTCGCCTATCAAGGCAAGGACGGGCCGAGCCTGCGCTACAAGCAGGTCTCGATCACCCGGTTCGAGCCGAAGCCCCGGACGTACTGAGGCTGCCCGAATGGACGTAGACCTGCGCATCCTCCGATACGACCCAGAGCGCGACGAGGCTCCGCACCTCGAGAGCTACAAGGTTGCGGTCGACCCGATGGATCGGGTCCTCGACCTCTTGATCAAGGTCAAGGCCGACCAGGACGGCTCGCTCAGCTTTCGCCGATCCTGCGGCCATGGCATCTGCGGTTCGGACGCGATGATGATCAACGGCCGGAACCGGCTTGCCTGCCGGATTCGAGTCGACCAGCTCGGCAAGAAGATATCGGTTGCGCCGCTGCCGGGGCTGCCGGTGGTCAAGGACCTCATCGTCGAGATGAGCGGCTTCTTCGGCAAGTACCGCTCAGTCAAGCCGTATCTCATCAACGACCAGCCCGAACCCGAACGCGAGCGGCGCCAGAGCCCGACCGATAGGGCTCGTTTCGACGACACGACCAAGTGCATCCTGTGTGCCGCGTGCACCTCGTCCTGCCCTTCGTTCTGGGCCCGACCGGAGTACGTCGGCCCGGCCGCGATCGTCCAGGCCCACCGCTTCATCTTCGATTCGCGCGACGAAGGCGCCGCCGAGCGGCTGGAAATCCTCGCCGACGAGGACGGCGTGTGGCGCTGCCGAACGATCTTCAACTGCGTCGACGCCTGCCCCCGCGGCATCAACATCACCCGGGCGATCCTGGAGGTCTCCTCGGCAATCGTGGGGCGACGAGGCTGAAACGCGACGCAGACGCCGGGTGGGATTCGCTGTGGGAATCCCTCGGCGCGGCCTCCGGCTCGGGCCGCGTCAACGAGAAGGAACCGGAGCGCGGTCTGATCGTCCGCACAGACGGTGCGGCGCGCGGGAACCCCGGTCCCGCTTCCCTCGGCGCCGTCCTGATCGACGCCTCGACGCCGGGCGCGGTGCGGCCGGACGCGGAGCCGATCGCGTCTATCTCGGAGTACCTGGGCGTCCAGACTAACAACGTCGCCGAGTACACGGCCGTCCTGCGCGCCCTCGCCCTGGCCGAGGAGCTGGGTGCCCGCAGCGTCGACATGCTCCTGGATTCAAAGCTGATCGTCGAGCAGCTCCACGGCCGCTGGCGGGTCAAGGACGCGAAGCTGATCCCACTCCACGGCGAGGCGAGGACAAGGCTGGCGCGTTTCGGGCGCTGGACCGCCACGCATGTCCCGCGGGCCCAGAACAAGCAGGCCGACGCCCTCTGCAACGAGGCCATCGATCGGGCTCAGGCGGGCGGCCCCCGCGCCGTGGTGGTTCGGCCGAAGTAGGGGACCGGCCCCGACGCTCAGGCTAAGGGGCTCAGCTCCAACCGATACCGAACTTCGGTCCTGACAAAGCCACCGAAATCGATCTCCTGCCTCGCGCCGTCGGGGCGCCAGCCCATCGCCTCGTAGAAGGCGCGGCCGGCGACGTTGGCCTCGAGGACCCACAGGACGAGCGTCTCGGAGCTGCGCGCCCGCCACCGATCGACCGCCGCGCTCAGCAGCGCCTTTCCGGCGCCACTCCGCCACGCTTCCGGAAGCACGTAGAGGGCGTATATCTCGGCCGCGGGGAGCGGCACGTCCTCGTCCCGTGGCGGGCCGGTCGACACGTAACCGATCGCTCGACCATCGCGTTCGGCAAGCCAGGCCGGAGCTGCGTGCTCCTGATCGCGCTGGAGTCGCGACTGATATGCCGCCTCCCGAGCGGCCACGGACAAGCCGGCCAGGAAGTCGTGCGGCAGTATCTCCGAATAGGCCGCCCGGAAGCTCAGAACGTTGATCTCGGCGATCGTGCGGGCGTCGGCTGGGGAGGCTCGCCGAATCACGAGTCGGGTCCCGGTCCGCTCTGCGCGGGGCCCTGGCTGCCACATCGAGTCTGCGGTCGGTTCACCGCTCAGATTGGTAATCCTTCCGGCTTCGACTACAATCGCGCGTCGGCGAGTCGGCCGGACGATCGCGGGTCCGGGCCTTCGGGTCCGGCCCCGAGGAAAGTCCGAGCTCCTCAGCGCAGGGTAGCGGGTAACGCCCGTCCGCCGCGAGGCGAGGACCAGTGCCACAGAGACGAGCCCGGACCGAGCTCCTGCTCGGATCGGGTGTGAAACGCGGCAAACTCTGCTCGGAGCAAGGCCAAATAGGAGGACGCGGTTCGGACGTCCGGGCAACCGGGCGTTCGGGCGGAAGAGGTCGCGCTGCCCAGTCCTCGGGTCGGCCGCTTGAGCCGTCGGGTAACCGGCGGCCAGAGATGGATGATCGTCACCCCGGCTTCGGCCGCGGTACAGAACTCGGCTTACAGGCCGGCTCGCCACACACCTCGCAGTCGAATGCCGGCGTCGGATTGGCGTCGCGGTCCGCGCCGGCCAACCGGTGGGACTAATCCTCGTCCGGTCGGAAGATGCGGGTGGCCGCGCAGGCCGCGCAGACCTCCATGCTCGTTTCGAGATCACCGAGAGGCAGCGGCACGCGCCTGTCGGGGTAGAGGCAAGTTACTTCGTAGCCCCCCGAAGGACCGGCAGCGATCCGACTGAGACGTCGGAACGTGCAGCGGCGAATCCGCGGCGCCGTTTCGGGCGCGGCGATCGGTTCGGCGTCGATCAGTCGCTGGGGCATTGCCATAGTACGAAGCGATACCTCCGGAGGCCGAAACCTAGCACCGCAGGCGAGGGGACGACAAGCATCGAAAGGTACTAGACTGCGCCGCGTTGGCTGCCCGGCGCCTGATTGCCGGGCACATATGTAAGGCCGGGAGTGGTCGTGGAGTCAGGCGGAGCCTCGGACAACCAGGACGGGGGCGGGGAGCGCATACCGCCTGACGAGCAGCAGATGAGGATCGGGAGAGCTCGGGTGTCGCAGGGCCTGACGCCCGGCGGCGACTTCGCGAGCCCAGGCCCCGTTTCGGGCGCAGAGTCACTCGCTGGTGTCGATGCTCCTCCGACGGCCGCCGTCGCCCCGGCAAGCCGGCCGGCGGGTCAGGGAACCGCGCCGGTCGAGACGGTCGATCTGGGGCCGAGGTTCCGGCCGTGGTCGGAGGCCGGCCAGTCGAGCCCGGGCCCGATCCGTTGCGAATTCCTGCGAAGCGTAGGTCCGGATGGGCGTTTGGCCGAGGCTCAGAAGACCGCGGTACCGACTCATCGATGCGCCGCCTTCGGCGACCCGTTGCCGCTCTCATTGCGCCAGCAGGAGCTCGTCTGCTTGCAGCGAGTTCACGTCAGCTGCCCGCGCTACGTTCGAGGCACTCTTCTGGCGACTGAACAACAGGCCCAGCCTGCGTCGGCAGAGAAGCGTCGCGCCGGCATGTCCGTCCTGACGGTTGCGGGAGTGGGGCTCTTCCTGTTGGCGCTGGGAATTCTATTCACGGGGCTGCTCGGTCTTCCGCCGTTTGGCGGCGGCAGCTCGCCCAGTCGGCACCCGATTGCGGCGGCTTCGGCTTCCGCCTCGTCATCGGCGGCGACGAACCCGACTGCTACCTCGTCCCCGACACTCCAGCCCTCGTCCACGGTCGTGGCCACGCCGACTCCGTCCCCAGCCCCCACTCCGGGCAAGTCGCCGCAGCCTTCTGCGACGGCCGCTGCGTCCGCCTCGTGGCCGCCAGGTGCCACCGCCTCGCGCATGAATCTGCTGGTTCCGTGCACAGACCAGCCGAATTGTTACCTGTACACCGTCCGAGGCCCGGGGGCGAACGGATCTTCGGTTGCGGACACGGTCGATGGCGTCGCACGGTTCTTCGGGGTCAGCACCAGCTCCATCTATTCGTTGAACCCGTGGGCGACGGCGGGAGTAAACCCCGGCGACACGCTGAAGATCCCGCCCCCGACCCGCTAGACGATCAGGCGGTTCGCCTCGGGTCCCGGCATTTGATCAGCGTGACGGCTTCCTACACATGTCGGCCGTGTTGGGTCTGTGCCCGCCCGATCGGTGGGTCCCGAGGGGCGCCCGCTGTCTCAGGGTCGATGACCAGCAGCGCCGAACAGGTGGCACGGGCTGTAGGGTCGATCGCATCGATCTCCGAGGAGAACTCGGCGTCGGCCAAGGAGGTCATCGCGTCGGCCTCAACGCTGGCCGACATGGCCTCTGAGCTGGAAAGCCTGGTGGGGCGGTTTCCCGGGCGAAGACGGCTCCACGGGCCCGGAAGTCGCCGGGGCAGTGGACCTTCCGATCAATCGGCGTACCCGGTAGGCCGCGTAACTGCCGCCGGCGGCGCTCAACCGGGCCGTGGACAACCGGTAGGTGCCGGCCTACCCGGTCGGAACTGTCCAGAGTGTTCCGGTAATCGTTCCGTGGGCCCAATGGCACTGTCTCGTGGACAGTCATGTGGAGCCTGATACGGGTGCGCCCCCATGAGCCGGCGCGGCCCTGAGGTCCGGCGACGCGGGGACCGACAATTGCGAACGAAGGAGCTTTCGGATGCCGATCGGTTGGGAGCCGAGCATGGAGACCGGCGCACCTCTGCTCGATGCGCAGCACCGCACCCTCGTCGAGCGCGCCGGCGCGCTGGTGACGACGATCGAGTCGGGCGGCGACAGACCGGCCGTCGAGCGGGCCCTTCGAGACTTCGGCGATTACTCGGTCCGCCACTTCTCGCAGGAAGAGGATTGCCACCTCCGTGGGGTGTGCCCGGCTCTCCAGTGGAACGGTGCCGCCCGGGCCGAGCTGATCAAGATAGTGGCTGGCTTCCGTCAGGCCTACGAACGCAAGGGCACCAGCTCGCAACTGGCCGAAGACCTCTCGTGCGAGCTCTCCGGGTGGGTCGCTCGCTACATCCCCGGACCCGTCGCCGACCTGCCTTGCGTCACGGGTCGGCAATAGGCCCAAACAGCCGCTCGAAGCCCGGGTATGCCCGCAGCGGCAGGACGTCGAACTCAATGAGCCCGGCGCCGACCATCGGCAGCGACGAGAGCGCCGCGTCGGCCTCGGCGACGTTCGAGCACTCCAGGATCAGCACCGCCGAGTCCTGCTCATCGTGGAAGTAGAGCTCGCGGATCACGCCGGCCTGATGTAGCCGCCACGCCTGCAGAGCTTCGGCGGCCATGATGTCGGGCGTGAACTGAGCGTCGGTCACTCCGTCAACGGACCGTTCGATCGCCAGGATCCGCATCGACGCCTCCGTGTTGGCTACGCGACCGGATCGACGATCCGGCCCAGGAACAGAATGGCACCGGTTGTCGTGTCACGGATGGCAAACAGGAACGGCCTGTTCACGTGGAAGCTGGCCCCGGACGGGGCCCCCGAGGCGGCCGCCATGACGACAGCCGTTGCCGCCGTCGCCTCGGTGCCGGTCTCGTCGACGGAGATCGTGGCCTGATGGACGACCAGGGCGATGAAGAGCCGTTCCTGCCTGGTGATCCCGGAGAAGTCAGCGTTGATAGGGTCGAAGGCGAGAGGCATGCCCATCGCCGGAAGCGTCGAAGTCAGATCACTCTTCGTCTCGGTCTTGAAGCGGGGGAGCGCCAGGTCGAGCCTGGCCGGCTGCATCGCGGCCGTGATGGCGTCCAGTCTTGCGGCCGTGAGCTCGCCCTCGAAGCCTGCCAGATCGTCGGGGACGATGATCGTCATAACGAGTGAGCCGCCGGCGTACGGCACGTCGGCCGCCTGCCAGCCCGGCCCCTGGGCATAACTGCACTCGATCTCCGAGCTCATCGTCGGCACCGCGACCTGGGACCCGTCGAGCCTGGTAAATGGCTGGCTCGAGGTCGCGCCCGGTTCGAATTGGGTCTGCCACGGCGCCTTGAGGTAGATGGCGTTGACGAGCACGAGCTGAGTCCCGAGCGGCAGCGTGTTGAGCAGGCTGGGTATCCGATTCTCGGTCTGGTCGCTGACCCAGCCGTTGATCGTCCGGATCGCCCCGGACGAATCCCCGTCGAAGTCGACGAGCCGCAAGCCGGCACCGAAGTTTGTGGCCAATGTATCCAGGTAAGCCGGCTCGAGCTGCAGGCCGCGTTGGGCGAAGGGAGCGTTCGCAATCCGCAGCGTCAGCTGTTGATCCCGGCCGTCGACGGTGACCGTACCGGACAGCCCGGCCAGCGCCTGTGAGAGCGAGTTCAGGCCGTTGCCGGCGCCGGATCCAGCTGCCGAATGCATGACGGCGTCCATCTGCGCAGCGGTTTCGCCGGCGGCGCCGGCCCGGGCCATGGCCAGCGCAAACGCGATGCTCGCCGGCGACAGGACCACGTTCCCGCCGGCGTAGGTCCCGGTTCTCAGGAGATCAAGGCCAAAGGCCGTGGTGGCCGCCGCTGCCTGGGTCGCGTCGGCCGTGGAGGCGCTCGCGCGGGTGGCTCCCGAGGTAGCCAGGTCTACCGCGGCCGCCTGGCCCGAACAGCCCCAGACGACGCCGCCTATAGCCAGCAGCGAGGCTGCCGCGGCCGCCAAATGCCGTGCGCCGCCGATCCCGCGAAAGACCCTTCGAGTCTCTGACATCTTGGCTCCCTCTCTCCAGCTGTGGGGCACGGTCCCTGCCCCGATCGATCCCCTGACGCACCGCCGGCCGGCCCGGTTCCGGCTGCGCTCGCTCGACGGTAGATCGACGGCCCGGCGCCGTACGAATCGCCCTCGAAATCTCCCTAAGTCAACCCGTGGAACGACGTTGACGGGGCGCCCCGTGGGTGTATTATCCGGCGAAGTGGCGAATTGTGGTGATAGGTGGGTCAAAGCGGCGAATCAGGGGTTGATCCGGACCTCCGGTGGTGAATTCGACCCGATGGAACCGGAAACGCCGGCCACATCGACATGGCGCGGCAGCGGTCCGCGGAGAGAGCAGACAGGCGATCGAGCGAGATGTTCACCGGCGAATACAGGCACTCGGTGGACGCGAAGGGTCGGGTGGCGATCCCGGCCCGTTTCCGCCTGCAGCTCGAAGAGGGCGCGGTCGTAGTTCGTTGGGTCGACGGCTGCGCCGCTATCTTCCCGCGGCCCGCCTTCGAGTCCCTGGCTTCGAAGGTGTCCGTCCTGCCCCTGGGCGACGAGAGGGCCCGTGCGGTTTCGCGGTTCCTGTCGTCGAGCGCCTTCGACGTCGAGCGTGACAGCCAGGGCCGCATCGTGCTGCCGGGTGCCATCCGCGCCTGGGCCGGGCTCGAGACCGACGCGGTTGTCGTCGGGGCGTGGGAGCACGTCGAGATCTGGTCGCCCGATCGATGGGCGAAGTTGCAGAAGGGCCTCGACTCGGCCGATGCGCTGGCCAGCCAGCTCAGCGGCCTGGGCTTGTAGGTGACCCACATGAACTCGAAGGATCTGCTCGACGAGGCGATCGGTGGGCACGGTGCCGCCGGCTCTCTCGAGGGGGGCGCCGAAGTGGAGGTAGGGCACCTGCCCGTGATGGCAGGCGAGGTCGTGGAGACTCTCGCCCCGCGTCCCGGCAGCCTCCAGATCGACGCCACCCTCGGTGGAGCCGGCCACGCCGAGCGGATCCTCGAAGCCTCAGCTCCTGATGGCCGCCTACTCGGACTTGACGCCGATGGGGCGGCCATCGCCAGGAGCAGGCGGCGGTTGGCCAGGTTCGGCGATCGGGCCGTCTTGCGCCAGGCCAACTTCAGCCAGCTGGAGGAGGTCGCGCCGCCGGCGGGGTTCGGCCAGGTCGACGGCCTGTTCCTCGACCTGGGGCTGTCCAGCTATCAGCTCGCGGACGTCGGCCGAGGCTTCGGCTTTCGGGCCGGCGGCCGCCTTGACATGCGCTTCGATGCCAGCCGAGGCCGATCGGCCGCAGACCTGCTCGCGACCATGGAGGCCGGCGAGCTGGCGGCCCTGTTCCGTCGATACGGCGAGGAGCCGTTCGCCGGTCGCATCGCCCGCACGGTCGTTGAAGCTCGACGCCACTCCCCGGTGGAGACGGCCGAACAGCTGGCCGCCCTGGTGGAGCGGGCGGTTCCCGCGCCGAAGGGACGACGGACCCATCCTGCGACCCGTGTCTTCCAGGCCTTGCGCATCGCCGTAAATGACGAGCTCGCGTCTCTGGAGGCCGGGCTCTCCGCTTCGCTGGTGCTCCTGCGGCCGGGCGGCCGTCTCGTGGTCCTGAGCTACCACTCGCTCGAGGACCGCATCGTCAAGCGTTTCATCGCGATGGAGCAGCGCGGTTGCGTGTGCCCGCCGGAAGTGCCGATCTGCGTGTGCGGGCGCAAGCCTGGCCTTCGATCGCTCGGCAAGTCTCGAACCCCGAGCCCGGCCGAAGTCTCCGCCAATCCACGCTCCAGGAGCGCGCGTCTTCGGGGCGCAGAGCGCATCGCGGCCTGAGGTCGCAGCCGAACGGGACCGGGAAGGAGGAACCGATGAGCAAGCAACATCAGACGAGCCGCCGGCGAACGTACGGGCCCCGGCAACATGAGATGCACGAACGGACCGAGCGACCCGTCAGGTTCCTCGGCTGGGTCGAGGTCAACCTGACGGGAGAAACCGAAAGCCAGATCGTGCCGGATCAGTACGATCGGCCGCACGGCGGCGACTGGATCCTGACTCCGGGTATCGACTGATGGCCGTCTACGAGGGCGCCCGCCCGCGATCCGGGTTATTGCCGCGCCGGCGCCAGGAGGCGTCCGTCCTGCGCGCCCCGCTGCCGCTTGCGCGCCGCCGTGCTCGCGTGCTGCTGCACTCGCGCCGCCGGCCGCGGTTCTTGGGGATCGCCATCGGGTTGATCGTGGTGGCTTTCCTGCTGAGCTTCTTCTCGCTGATCCAGACGGTCCGGATATCCACTTCCGGCTACGACATGAGCCAGCTCAACATCGATTACGGGCAGCTCCAGAACCAGCAGCAGCAGGATCTCTCGGACATCAACCGGCTTGACCGCGAATCCTCGATTCGTCGCCAGGCGATCTCCGACGGCCTCTCGCAGCTGCCGCCCCCGGTTGTGATCCCGGCCCGCTGAGAAGGCCGCCACGATGCTCGGCCGGACGGATTCACGAGCCCGACTGCTGTTGCTCCTCGCCGTGCTCGTCCTCGTTTCGACCGCGATGGGCGCGCGGCTTGCGTACTGGCAGGTCGATCAGCATGCACAGCTCGCGGCGTTGTCCGCCCAGGACGCCTCGTATACGCAACTACAGGTTCCCGCGAAACGCGGAACGATCTACGACCGAACCGGCACGATCGTGCTGGCCGAGACCATCTACCGATACCGGATCGTGGCGGACCTGCACGACCTGACCCAGCTCGAGCGCCAGCAGGACGCCGACGCCCTCGTCGACTACCTGGGCCTCGACCCGGGACCCGAAGCCGCCCTCCGGAAGGCGATGGAGGGCGACGGCTACTACGTCATCCTGGCCACGAACGTCGACGCCGACATTGAGAAGGAGATCGCCGCCGCCCAGGCATACGGGGCGCTGGCGACGATCACGCTGGAGCCGACGCCGGTGCGCATTTACCCGCAGGCCGGCGGCGCGCCTCACACGTCCCTGGCCGCCCAGCTGCTCGGCTTCGTGAACGCGAGCGGCGTGGGCCAGTACGGGCTCGAGCAGGAATACAACACGCTTCTTGCCGGGCGACCTCAAGTGATCAACGTCGACCCCAATACACCCGGCCCGGCCGGGGAGCACGTCGTGGACGCGGGGGCCCCAGGCCAGGACATTCGGACGACGATAGACGCCAGCCTCCAGCTCAAGGTCGAGCAGGAAGTCTTCGCGACCTGGCTCGCGGACAAGGCCAAGACCGTATCCGCGGTCGTGATGGACCCCAAGTCCGGGGCGGTGCTCGCCGAAGCCAGTTATCCCTCGTACGACGCCAACCTCTATGCCCAGGTTGCGTCGCAGAACCCGTCGCTCTTCCTGGATCCCATCATCAGTGAGGTCTACGAGCCGGGCTCGGTCTTCAAGATGCTGACCGCTTCGGCGGCTCTGCAGACCAAGACCACTGCCCTGACCACCAAGATCGACGACACGGGCGTCCTGAAGCTGCCGGGTGGCCAGGAAGTGGCCGACGCAGATCGCAGGGCCAAAGGCTGGATGACCTTCGCCGACATCGTGGCCTGGTCGCGCAACGTCGGCGCATCGCAAGTTGCCTTCCGTCTGGGCAAGAACACGGCGTCCGCCTCGGCCGTGCTCTACAAGACTTGGCAGACGTACGGCATTGGGCAGGCCACCGGGATAGACCTCGCCGGCGAAGTCGCGGGGATCGTTCGCGATCCTGCCGTCACTCCTTGGCAGCAGATCGACCTGGCCAACGCGTCTTTCGGGCAGGGTGTGGCGGTGACTCCGATCCAGCTGATGCGTGTCTACAGCGAGATGGCCAACGGCGGTTTGTCGGTTTCGCCGCACGTCGCCGACCTGTCTTCCGCGGCGAGCCCGGCATCGCCATCGGCCAAACCGCAGCAGGTCATCAGCCCGAGCCTGGCCACGTCGCTCACGGGCTTGATGGAGCACGTGGTAACGGCCGTGCCGTCGTATCTGCAGGCCACTTACATCCCGGGCTACTTCGTGGGCGGCAAGACAGGCACCGCCCAGATCTGGGATCCGACCCTGAACAAGGGCCAGGGCGGCTGGATGGAGAACATCTACAACTACAGCTTCTACGGGTGGATCGGACACAGCGCGCCCGATCTCACGATCGGTGTCGTCATATACCAGGGGACTCCGACCAAGGTGGGCCAGGGCGTTCTGGCGATGCCGGTCCAGTCCACCGAGCTGTTCCGGCGTGTCGCGACCGACGCGGTCGTCACGACACAGATCGTGCCGAACAAGGACGGCCCGGCGGCGCCGACCGGGCAGAAAGCGAAGTCTCTGGGGTGATCGGCCGGTCCCGCACCGGGTGCGGTTGGCTGTGCGACACTGACGACGTAAGCAATGCCCGCCAGTGGGAGCCACGCTCTGGGATCGTGCGGAAGGCTCTCACCGTGGTGGAGATCGCGGACGGTTCGCGGCCAGCGGTGGGTCGTTGCGGAGCGACCGCCGGCGCGTCGGGAGTGACGCCGCCCGAGACGACAATCGAAAAGCTGGGAGCAAGCTTCGGGGGCCGGACTGCCGGTGCCGGTGCTTATGGAGGGCCGCACCCGCTCGGCAAGGAGATGTGGTGAAAGAGCACGGAGTCGAGTTCATCCAGGGGCTGCTCCTCGCCTTCGCCTGCGTCGTCATCCTCATGCCGCCGTTCCTTCGGCTGCTGCGCTGGCTCGGAATGGGCAAGCAGATCCGCGAGGACGGTCCGGGCACGCACCTGGTCAAGCAGGGAACGCCGACGATGGGTGGGGTATTGATCGTCGCCGTCACCCTCGTCCTGGCCTACGTCTTCAACGCCTTCGACGCCTCGACGTACTCGCCCTTGTTCGTGCTGGCCCTGGTCGGCGCGCTTGGCGCCGTGGACGACTACCTCAACGCCCGCACCGGGATCGGCATCCGCGGCCGCCACAAGATCCTGTGGCAGCTGGTCGTGGCGATCGTGGTCGCCGTCTACGTCCAGAACCACTTCGGCTTCAACGGCGTTCGGGTGCCGTTCATCGGCGACGTCGTCATCACCACGACCATCCAGGTCCCTTTCATCGACCATCCTGTCGAGCTCGGCGCCCTGGTCTTCATCGTGGTGGCGGTCATCGCGATCGTCGGCTGCAGCAACGGCGTCAATCTCACCGATGGGCTCGACGGCCTGGCCGGCGGCACGCTCGTCTTCGCGTTCATCAGCTTTCTGATCATCGCGCTCCTGAACCAGCCGCTTCAGCCGAACCTGGCCATGGTCAACGCCATCGCCGTCGGCTCGATCATGGGATTCCTGTGGTTCAACGTTCATCCCGCCCAGGTCTTCATGGGCGATTCCGGGGCGCTTTCCCTCGGCGGCATGCTGGCCGTCGTGGCGCTGATCACGGGCCAGGTGCTGATCCTGCCCTTGATAGGGATCATCTTCGTGCTCGAGGTCGCCTCGGACATCATCCAGGTGGCCAGCTACAAGATTCGGGGCAAGCGTGTGTTTCGGATGGCCCCTCTCCACCATCATTTCGAGCTGGGCGGCTGGGACGAGGAGAAGATCACCATGCGCTTTTGGATCGTCGGCGCGCTGGCCGGCATGCTCGGGGTGACGCTCTTCGTCGCCTCGATCCCGAAGTAGCCGGGCCATGGCGCGCTGTGTCGTCGATCTCGACCGGCTGACGGCAGCCGGCGTCCGCGCTCGCGCCCTCGAGGGCCGGTCGGTGACGGTCCTCGGGCTCGCCCGCAGCGGCGTCGCCCTGGCGCGCTTCTTCGTCGATGCCGGCGCCCGCGTGACTGTCTACGACGGACGTTCCGCGTCCGAGCTCGCCCCGGCCGTGGAGTCGCTCGGTGACCGGGCGGTGGACCTGCGACTCGGATCGGAAGTCGAGCCGGCCTCGACCTGGGCCGACGGGGACCTGATCGCGACCTCTCCGAGCATCAACCCCGACTATCCCACGACCGAGCCACGCCTCCGGGCGGCGCTTCAGGCGGTCGTGGCGGCCCATCGGGCCGATCCGACCGGCTCCCCGGCGCTGGTCAGCGAAGCCGATCTCGTGCTGAGGATGTGCCCCTGCCCGACGATCGGGGTGACGGGGACGAAGGGAAAGACGACGACTTCTTCGTTGATCGCATCCCTCCTGGCCGGCGATCCCGCCCATCCGGTCGTGCTGGGTGGCAACATCGGCGTTCCGCTCGTCGAGCGGCTCACTGAGCTTACCGCTGAGCATCGCGTCGTCATCGAGCTGTCCGAGCTCCAGCTGCCCACGCTGTCACGTGGCACGACCGTGGCCGTGTACACGAACGTGACGTCCGACCATCTCGACCGCCACAGCTCGCGCAACGCCTACCGGAAGGTAAAACGCCGCCTGGCGGAGCTCGTGGACCCGATCGGAGCCCTCGTCCTCAACGCCGACGACCCGGTCGTGGCCGGGTACGCGTCCGGGGCAGCCGTGCCGGTTGTCACGTATCGGCTGTTGGAGCCGGCGGCAGGCGGGCTCGGCGTCGTGGACGGCTGGATCACGGCGGACGGGGCGATACCGGTGATCGGCCGCGGAGCCCCCCAACCGACCGCCGCGCACATACCGATCATGCCGGTCTCGGAGCTGGGGATCCCCGGCGAGCACAACGTCTCCAACGCCATGGCCGCGATGGCGGCCGCGTCCCTGTTCGGGATCCCGCCGAGCGCGATGCGGAGCGCGGCCGCCGCGTTCACGGGAGTGGAGCACCGGCTCGAGCCGGTCGCGACGATCGAGGGAGTGCGGTTCGTCAACGACTCTCAGGGGACGCAGCCGGATGCGGTGATCGCCGCCCTGCGGGCCTTCCCGCGGCCTCTGGTCCTGATCGCCGGCGGCCGCGACAAGGGCGTGGATCTCTCGGGCCTCGGCCCCGTAGCGGCCGGGCGGGCCGATGCGGCGATCCTGATCGGCGAATCCGGGCCAGTCCTCGCCGAAATGTTCAGGGCGTGCGGCCTGAGCCAGGTCGAGCTTGCGCCCACGCTCGAGACGGCCGTCGACCGGGCCGACGCGATCGCTCGCGGGCTGCTCTCCGACGGCGACCCGGGTGGCTCGCCCGCAACCGTGCTCCTCAGCCCGGCCGCCGCCAGCTTCGATATGTTCGTCGACTACGCGGCCCGCGGCCGGGCCTTCAAGGCCGCGGTAGAGGCGCTTGCCGCCCGGCGCCGAACGGCGGAGCTGGCGCGATGAGCAGCCGCGACGACCGCTGGGGCCGCGTCGGCCCGGTGCACCGCGAACGGGTCCGCCGCAGCACGGGTCCCAGCCGGCCGAGCGCGGTGAGCGCCGGGCAGACGAGCGTGCTGGCCAACCCGAACGCCTTCAAGCGGGACGTGCACGAGCCGGACTACATCATCATCGTCGCCGTCCTTGCCCTGTGCGCCATAGGAATCCTGATGGTCTATTCGGCCTCGGCGATCCCGTCTTACGCCCAGAGCCAGAACACGTTCCAGCTCCTGGCGCCGCAGGTAGTGGCCGGGTTGCTCGGCCTGGCCGCCATGGTGTTCTTCATGCGGCTCGACTACCGGTATCTCCGGGTGCTGAGCGTGCCGCTGGCCGTTCTGGCGATGGTTCTGCTCATCGTGGTCATGGTGCCGAGCCCTCTCAGTGTCTCGGTCAACGGGTCGGCTCGCTGGCTCCATCTCGGTCCGTTCCTGCCGGACGTACATCCTGCCGAGGTGGCCAAGCTGGCCCTGGTCGTTTATCTGTCGCACTGGCTGGCCTCGCGCGGGCTCGGGATCCGCAGCTTCTGGCAAGGAACCGTCCCGTTCGCGATCATCGTCGTGCCGTTCCTGATCCTTATAGTTCGCGAGCCGGACCTCGGCACCGCGGCGGTGCTAGTCCTGATCGCCTTCTCCCTTTACTTCTCCTCCGGCGCGAAGCTCCTGCACACCGCCCTGGCCATAGTCGTGGGCGGCGCCGGCGGCGTGTTCCTGATGCTCGGCGTAGGCCACTACCCCATCCAGCGCATCCAGTGCCTCCTGGACCCGTGGGCCGATCCGCAGGTCACCTGCTACCAGACCGTGAAGGGTCTCGAGGCGCTCAGCGCCGGCGGGCTATTCGGCATCGGCCTCGGCAACGACCGGGTCTCGGTCCCGTTCGACGTCAACGACTTCATCTTCTCGGTCATAGCTCAGGAACTCGGTCTGGTGGGGGGCGCCGTCGTAATCGGCCTCTTCGTTGCATTCGGCTACGCCGGCATCCGGACTGCGCTGCGCGCGCCCGATACGTTCGGCGGTCTTGTCGCCGCAGGTGTCACGGCTTGGATATGCTTCCAGGCGCTGATCAACATCGGCGTCGTGGTGGCGGTCATTCCAGTTACCGGCATAACGTTGCCGTTCATCTCGGCGGGCGGTTCGTCGTTGACCGTCAGCCTCGCCGCTGTCGGGATTCTTCTGTCCATCTCGCGCGAGACGGTTGAACGAGGTTGGATTAGTGCGTCTGCTGATAGTGGGCGGGGGTACGGGGGGACATATATACCCCGCTCTCGCCGTCGCTCGATCGCTGCAGGCTAGACCGGACCCGCCGTCCCTGGCCTGGATCGGTGGCCATCGCGGTCTCGAGGCGCAGGTCGTTCCCGCGGCCGGCATCCCGTTCCGGCGTTTGCTGGTGCGCTCCCTCAGGTCGGTCGAGCTCGACATCCACGTCGTCCTGGACCCGATCCGGCTCTCGCTCTCCGTTCCCCAGGCTCTCGCCCTGCTGCTGCTTCGCCGGCCCGCAGCCATCTTCACGACCGGCGGGTATGTCGCGATGCCGGTCCTGCTCGCGGCTTCGGCGCTCAAAGTTCCCGTCGTGATGTGGGACGGCAACGTCGTCCCGGGCCGAAGCGTAAGGGCCACCGCGCGACTCGCGGGCTGCCTGGCTGTGGCTTTCGAGAGCACGTGTCGAGCGCTCGGCCGGCAGCGCCGACCTTGTTTCGTGACCGGCACCCCGATTCGCGACCCACGCCAGGTGACCCGAGCGGAGGCGCGCAAGACTCTCGGAATCCCGGCCCGGGCCAAGCTGCTGCTGATCTTCGGCGGATCGCAGGCCGTGCGGCGGTTCAACTCGGCCGTCGCCGAGGCGCTGCCCCGGCTCGTCGAGCAGGCTTACGTGATCCATGTCGCCGGCGACGCCGGCTACGAGGAGGCGGTCGCGGGCCGCGACGCACTTCCGACGGCGCTCCGCGACCGGTATCGCCCTGAACGCTTCCTGGTCGACCAGATGGCGGTGGCCCTCGCCGCCGCCGACCTGGTGATCGGCCGTGCCGGGTCCTCCACCCTGGCCGAGGTTGCGGCGTTCGGTTTGCCGATGATCGTGGTGCCGTACCCCCACGCCGCCGGGCACCAGCGCCGCAACGCGGAGGAGATGGTCCGCTCCGGCGCCGCGCGCCTGGTCGAGGATGCGGACTTCGACGCAAAGGCGCTGCTGGAAGGGGCCGGGATACTCGGCGATGGAGCTCCGCGTAAGGCGATGGCGGCGGCATCGCGCGGCCTGGCGCGGCCGGGCGCCGCGGGCGCGGTTGCGGAACTCGTGCTTGCGGCTGCCGAGCGGCAGCCGCTTCCCGACGCGGGGCTTGTCGAAACGCTATCGCGCGGAGTGCCGGCATGAGCGGCCCGTCGAGGGACGCTCCAGCCCGAGACTCAGGCAGGCCGGAGCCCTGGCAGGCCGGCGCGTCCGACCTTGAGGCCCTCGCCAGCGAGATAAGCCGGCAGACGGGCGCCCGGGTGACCCGGAGCGAGCCCCTCGCCGGCCACACGACCATGCGGGTAGGCGGGTCCGCGGATCTCCTTGCCATCCCGAGGGACGTGCCGGGGCTCGTTGGCCTTGTGCGCGCCGCAGGCGGCCTCGGATTGCCGCTGACTGTGCTCGGGCGCGGTAGCGACGTGGTGATCGCCGACGCGGGGATTCGCGGTCTCGTCGTCCTCTCCCGCGCGGAGGGCTGTCGGATCGCAGGAAGGCGGCTCATCGCAGAGTCGGGCCTGCCGCTGGCTCGAGCGGCGGAGCTGGCAGAGCGGGCGGGGCTCTCCGGCCTCGAGTTTGGGCTCGCCATCCCCGGGACGGTCGGCGGCGCGGTTTGGGCGAATGCCGGGGCCCACGGCACCGACGTGGCCGCGGTCCTCGAGTCGGTGACGGTCCTGCGCGCGGCGGGTCCCGAAACCACCGAACCGGTCTCGTCGCTCGCCCTGGGCTACCGCGACAGCCGTTTCAAGCACAATCCGGAGGAGGGGAGCGCTGGCGCGCCACTTGCCGAGGAAGCGCACCAGGCCGAGGACGCGGCCCCGGCCACGCAGCCCGTCGCCGCCGCGGCGGCCCCGAGCGCCGCCCCGGCATCGCCCGACGACCTGATCCTGTCCGCGACCTTCCTGCTCACGCCGGCAGACCCGGGCGAGATCAAGTCGCGCATGAATGAGGTTCGCCGCTGGCGGCAGGAGCATCAACCGCTGAACCGACCCAGCGCGGGCAGCGTGTTCCGAAACCCGCCGGGCGATTCCGCCGGCCGTCTCATCGATGCCTGCGGCCTCAAGGGTCGTCGCATCGGCGGCGCCCTGATCAGCGAGAAGCACGCCAACTTCATCGTGAACGAGGGCGGGGCGACAGCGGCCGACATCCGCCGGTTGGCTGAGCTCGCAAGGCGGGAAGTGCGCCGCCAGTTCGGCATCGAGCTCGTGTACGAGATCCACTTCGTCGGCGACTGGTCCGGCTGGGTGGCGGAGGTCGAGGAGACGGGGGCCGGCGTGCCGCCGACGATGCCGGCGTGATCAGCCGCGGACTCCAACCGCGCCGGTCCGGGTCGCAGGTCCGGCGACCGCCGGCGAGGCGCAGTGGGCCGCCTCTTCGCACGGTCCAGCTGGCGGGCGTCATCCTCATGGCCGCCTCGCTTGCCGGGATCGCGGCCGTCAGCGTCGCGCCATCGTTTGCGGCGAAGACCCTGGAGATCCACGGCGACACCTTTACGAGCCAGGCGATCGTCCGGACGATCATCGGCATCGACCGGACACCGAACGTCTTCGGCATACAGACCGACAGGGCCGCCGAACAGCTCGTGCGCCTGCCGGCCGTCCAGTCCGCCACGGTGGTCGTGCGCCTGCCGTCGACCGTCGTCGTGACCCTCGTCGAGCGCCAGCCGAAGCTCGTGTGGGTCATCGGCGACCAGCGCTATGTCGTCGATCAGGACGGGTTCCTCTTCGGTCTCGTGGATCCGGCCGGCAACCCGATTCCGTCGTCGGTCGGGCCGCTACCTTCGTCGACCCCGGACGCCGGACCGAGCGCTTCTTCGGCTCCCGCCGCGAGCTCCATCGCGCCCGCGACAGCCTCTCCTTCGCCCAGCCCGACGCCGAAACCTACCGTCACCCCGAAGCCGGTCAGGACGCCGACTCCGAAGCCGGGCAAAGCCACCCCGAAGCCGGCCAAGGCCAGCGCAACTCCCTCGATCTCGCCCACGCCCACGATCAATGCCTCGCTGCTGCCGTCGCTCCTGCCGGCGCCGACGGCCGACCCCGCCGCGACTTCCGGCCCGAGCGCCGTCGGGCTGCCGGTCGTCTTCGATCGCCGGGCCTCGGATGCGAGCCTCGGGCTGGGCGGCATCGTCGACCCGGTCAACCTCGACGCGGGCTACCGACTGGCGCACCTCACACCGACCGACCTGGGCAGCACGGCTCCGTCCCTGGCAGTCGTGCTTGACGACGAACATGGCTTTACGCTCGGCTCGGTTCCGGCGGGCTGGGTGGCGGAGTTCGGCTTCTACGCACCTACCATCCGAAAGGACACCATCATTCCCAACCAGGTCCGTGACCTCAGCTCGGCCCTGGCCTACTGGGGAGAGTCCAAAGTCGCATGGGTGTATCTGGTCTCAGACGTCAGTTCGGATCATACGGACACGGTTGTGCTGCGCTGAGCGCTCCGGCTGCGGGCTCCGGTTGCCCGGCCTCCCTCGGGTCGGGTAGCCTTCACCTGTAAGCTGGCATCGATCACGGCGCCGTCAACCGATCAACCCAAACATCGCCTCGCGGTCGAGGCCACACCGAGGACGGGAGCGAGTGGAACGCGAAGCAGTGCTCGTCGGTATCGATGTAGGCACGAGCAAGGTGTGCGCTCTCATCGGTGAGGTGGCGCGCGACGGTAGCCTGACCATCGTCGGCAAGGGCGTCGTGCCCGCCAGCGGGCTCAAGAAGGCGGTCGTCGTCAACATCGACCAGACCGTCCGATCGATAGCCGGCGCGGTGGACCATTCCGAGCGGCTTTCCGGGCTCCAGATCGACAGGGCGTTCGTCGGGGTCGGCGGGCAGCACGTGGAAAGCCAGAACTCGCGAGGTGCGGTGGCTGTAAGCGGCCACACCCGCGAGGTCACGCGCGAGGACATCAACCGCGCCCTCGAAGTGGCCCGGGCGGTTTCGATCCCTTCGAACCGGGAGGTACTGCACGTTCTGCCGCGCGGTTTCATCGTCGACGGCCAGGAGGGCGTCAAGGACCCGCTGGGCATGAGCGCCATCCGCCTCGAGATCGAGACCCACATCGTCACCGCCGCGGCAACCGCCGTCCGGAACCTGGCCAAGTGCGTCCAGGCCGCGAACGTGAAGGTGGACGAGCTGGTGGCGAATTCGCTGGCATCGGCGGAGTCGGTCCTGTCTGAGACGGAGATGGACCTGGGAGTGGCCGTGGCCGACATCGGCGCCGGCACGATAGACCTGGCGCTCTTTCTGGACGGCTCGCCTTTCAAGACGGCGGTTCTGCCGGTCGGCGGCAACAACGTCACCAACGACGTGGCCATTGGCCTCAAGACCAGTCTGCAGGTGGCCGAGGAGCTCAAGATCCAGCACGGCAGCTGCGACCTATCGACGGTTGCCGACGACGATATGATCAGCGTTTCCATGCTGGGCGAGGCGGCCGGCCGGACGATCAGCCGGATGGAGGTCTGCCGCATCATCGAAGCTCGAATGCGCGAGACGTTCGAGATGCTCGCGGCCGAGATCAAGTCCGCCGGCGAGGGGCTCCTGCCCGCCGGTGTGGTGCTGACGGGCGGCGCAGCCCAGATAGGCGGAGCCGCAGCCCTCGGGCGCGAGGTGCTGAACATGCCGGTTCGCGTTGCCGGCCCGGCGGGCGTCGGCGGGCTGACGGACAACATCCTCAACCCGGCCTACAGCACCGCCATCGGCTTGCTGTACTGGGGTGCGAAGGGCCTCGAGTCCGGTGAGGTACAGCGATTCGAGTCCGCCCCCGCCGGGGGATTGCCTTACCGGGTCCGCGACGCCATCCGCAATCTCTTCCCGTAGAGGAGGCCGGCGGCGCCGGCGACAGCTGAACGGATGAAGACAGCCGAGTTGACCGTCCCGACTGCGCGCCGGCGCGGGGTCTTCGACCTCACCGACCCCTGCGAGCGTTTCGTGGCGGGTGAGGGCGACGGGCTGCTCACAGTCTTCGTGCCGCACGCAACGGCCGGGGTAGTCATCATCGAGCTCGGCGCCGGCTCCGATGCGGACCTGCTGGAAACGCTAGATCGCCTTTTGCCGCGCGACGATCGATGGGTCCACCGCCACGGTTCGGCCGGCCACGGGGCCGACCACCTGGTGTCCATCGTCGCGGCGCCTTCGGTGACCATTCCTGTCGTCGGAGGCCATCTCACGCTCGGAACGTGGCAATCCATCGCTTTGCTGGACCCTAACCAGGACAACGCCACACGCACAGTCAGGCTCGCTTTCATGGCGGGCTGAGGGGCGCCTTCCACAGGTCCCACCAGTTTCGGCGGCGATTCGAGCTCTCCCCCTCGAAAGTGCGAACGAACGTTCGTATGCCCTTCGTGAGAGTGTCGTTTCGGTGTGCGGTCGGCGCCCCACCAAACCGGTCCGAGGCGTATACTTCCTGCCATCCGAGCCAGCCCCGTCACGCGCAGTGCTCTACCAATCTCGGGGGGGCCGGACCGAAACGACAACGTCTGCCGGAGAGCCACCGGAGGATCTGGAATGCCGCTACGGTCCGATTCCGAGAACTTCGCGCTGATTCGTGTGATCGGCGTGGGAGGCGGCGGCAGCAATGCCGTCAACCGTATGATTCGCGCCGAGATGATGGGGGTGGAGTTCATCGCCTGCAACACGGATGCGCAGGCCCTCCTCCAGTCGGACGCGCCCCACAAGATCCGCATCGGCGACAAGATCACGCGGGGTCTTGGCGCGGGCGGCGACATGTCAATCGGCCAGAGGGCGGCCGAGGAGGACTCCGAGAAGATCACGGAGGCACTCCGCGATTCGGACATGGTCTTCATCACGGCCGGTCTCGGCGGCGGCACTGGCTCTGGCGCCGCGCCGATCGTGGCCGAAATCGCCAAGGATCTCGGCGCCTTGACCATCGGAGTCGTCACCAAGCCGTTCTCGTTCGAGGGCGTCAGGCGCAAGCTCGTCGCCGAACGAGCGGCTGAAGAGCTCAAGGCCAAGGTGGACACCCTGATCACGATCCCCAACGATCGGCTGCGCGACGTCGTCCAGAAGAACACCTCTATGGTGGACGCGTTCCGCTTCGTGGACGACGTTCTTCGCCAGGGCGTGCAGGGGATCAGCGACATCATCTCAGTGCCCGGCCTGATCAACCTCGACTTTGCCGACGTCCGCGCGGTCATGAGGGACGCCGGCTCGGCCCTGATGGGTATCGGGCGGGCGAGCGGCGACAATCGCGCCCTTGATGCAACTCGCCAGGCGATCGCCAGCCCGCTGCTGGAGGTCAACATCAACGGGGCACAGGGCATCCTGTTCAACATCACCGGCTCGTCCAACCTCAGCCTCTTCGAGGTTACCGAGGCCGCCGAGGAGATCCGCGCGGCGGCGGACCCCGAGGCAAACATCATCTTCGGCACGAGCTTCGACGAGCGCCTCGCCGACGAGATCATGATCACGGTCATTGCGACCGGGTTCGATGCGACTCGCAAGCGCGAACCGCAGCGGCGTGAGTCCGGGACGCAGACCCCGGTCGCGGTCCACTCCTCGCGCTACGAAAGTGCCGACTACCTCGAGGAGCTCGAGCGGCAGCGGATGCATACGGCCGAGCCGGTGGCCTCGGAGCGGTCCGCGATGACGTACGGGCCAACGGGAGCACCCGAGCGTCAGCCTGTCCCCGTGCCGGTCCAGGGCTCGCCGCTTCACCGACCGATGCCGGACCGCCAGCCATCGCGACCGGTTTACGACGACCAGGATCTGGAGATCCCGAGCTTCCTCCGCCGTCCTCACCAGGAGGACAAGGGGTAACCCATCGCCGCCTTGGCTCAGCCTCCCGACTCCGAGGCAATCGCATTCTTTCGCGCTGCCCGATCCCGCGTTCTCGATGAGGTAGCGGCCGTATGTCGGCGTGCCGGTCGCGACCCGGACGTGACCCTCGTGGCCGTCTCCAAGACCGTGGACCCGTCACGACTCCAGGCGGCCGTGGCCGCCGGACTTACGGTTCTGGGCGAGAACAGGGTCCAGGAAGCCGGATCGAAAGCGGCGCTGGTGCCGGGAGTCAGGTGGCATCTCATCGGGCCGCTGCAGTCGAACAAGGCGCGCCGGGCCGTCGAGCTGTTCGACGTCATCGAATCGGTCGACACGCTGGACCTGGCGCGGCGGCTCGACCGTGTCGTGGGTGAGGTGGCGGCCGGGCCGCTCGGTGTCTACCTCCAGGTGAACGTCGATAGCGACGAGGCGAAGGCCGGATTCCAGCCCGAAACGCTCGAAGGCGAACTGCCGGCCGTGGCCGGGCTGCGCAACCTGCGGCTGATGGGACTGATGACGGTCGGGCGGCTCGCCGCCACCGCCGAGGAGGCGCGTCCAACCTTCGTCCGCCTCCGCGAGCTTTCGGCTCGGCTGCGCGCCGGAGTCGCGGAGCTTGGCCCGGGGCTCTCGATGGGCATGTCCGACGATTACACCGTGGCCGTCGAGGAGGGAGCCACGGTCATCCGCGTGGGCCGAGCGCTATTTGGGGCGCGTCCGGGGTAGCGGTCGGTCATTTTACGGCGTCCGAGCGCGGATGGCGCCCGATCGGTCGGACCGCGAGGCGGAGCATATCCGGAGTTCGGGGTGGCGGCCGGACCGGCCGCGGCGATAATCAGCGCCAATGGAACAGGACCGATGGCCGCCCGACCGCCGGCGCACCTCCGTGCGATTTGCCGTGCGGCTGATGCCACGCGGCGGCCTGGATCGGGTCGACGGCGTTTCCGACGACGGCGTGCTTCAGGCTCGAGTGTCGGCACCGGCGGTCGGCGGAGCTGCGAACGCATCGCTCGTGCGACTGCTCGCCGACGAGCTGGACCTGCCGCCATCGTCGGTTCGGCTGGTCGCCGGCGCCACGGGTCGGCACAAGCTGATCATGGTCGACGGGGTCTTGCCGCATGTCATCGCTAAGCGATGGCCCGGCATCAAGGTATAGGCTCCGCCGGGGCGGGTCAGGCTTGCGCCGGAGCCGGCGGCGGTTCGCGACGGGCGGCTATAATTCGGCCTCCGGCGCGTCGGGCGCCCGGTCCGTGGGCGATTAGCTCAGCTGGTTAGAGCGCGCGGTTCACATCCGCGAGGTCACTGGTTCGAGTCCAGTATCGCCCACCACTCCCTTCAACTTTGCAACGGGCCGTCGTGCCGTCGCCCCGCACGAAATCGAACGGGGCCTGCCGCGGTTCGATCGGGCGGCTCAACCCGGGCAACATCGCCCGGCCTGAACACACGCCCACGACTCACCTGCCATCGTTGGCCGGAGAGCGTCGTTGGGAGGCGAGAGATGAGCAAGGCTACGGGCACGTTTAGGGTGACGGGCGGAAGCGAGCAGACGATCCGCGAGGCGGCGGGTGAGGTCAGGCTGATGCGGGTCAGCGGGACGCAACGCTTCGGCGGGTCGATCGTGGGCGAGGGTTCGGTCGAATGGGTCTTCTGCTACCGACGCGACCGCTCCGCCCGGTTCACGGGCCTGCAGCGGATCGAAGGCTCGATCGACGGGCGATCTGGGAGCCTGATCGTCGAGTCCACAGGCGACCACGACGGCAAGGGTTCGACGGGCCGCTGGCAGGTGGTCCCGGGATCGGGCTTCGGCGAGCTTGCCGGGATCGCCGGCGAGGGGTCTTTCGACGCCCCGGGCGGTCCCGAAGTCACCTACGAACTCGAATACCGGATCGGCTGACGCGACCAGCAGGACTCCGCCGCGGCCGGCCGCGGGTCAGGCGTTCCCGATCCCTCGAGCGCCGGCGCGCGCGAACCGCGGCCACTCTGACGAGTGCTGCAGCGGAAGCTGCACCCACGCCTTCATCGGGCGTCCCAGGCCGGACGGGTCGAAGAGCGTCGCGCCCGGCAGCCCGATTGCGGCCGCGTGGTCCTCGCCTACGAGCTTGAAGACCATTGCGTCGCCGTACATACCCGCGAAGCCCTTACCGCCGAGGTAGAGCGTCGGCATGCCCATCATGTGGCCCGCCGTAGCGCCCAATTCGGCCGCCAGCAGGTTGGCGACCCGGTCGTACTCGCGCTGGGATTCGGCCGAGACGGTCCGACGTTCCAAGGTCAGGCCTCCAGGACGCGTTTGAGGTTGTCGAGGGCGGCCACCTCGCCGTCCATCGTCCGCTGGACCATTGAACCCATCAGCATCTTCTGCAGGCCCTTCACTTCGGCATCGAGCGAGAAGGTCAGGCGTGTGCCGTCTCCCGCCGGCTCGAAGTCGTAGCGGCCGTGCGGCCTGACCGGCCCGGCCGTCGTCTGGAATTCGATCCGCTCGTTCAGCTCGTAAGCGGTGATCTCGTAGTCGGCCGCGACGCGGCGTCCCATCGGACCGCTGACGCCCTGGGCGTACTTCGCGCCGAGGCCGTCGCCGTAGAGCTTCTTGATGTCGAGCACCCCGGAGCGCCACTGCGGACACTTTTCACCATCCGCGACGTACGCAAAGACGGCATCGACGGGTCGATCGATCCTGACCGTGTTCTTCGCCTGCGGCATGGATGCCTCCCGCTTCTCGATTTCGGACCGCCCCAAGATAGACCTCGAACGCCTGGACGGTCGACTTTCCAAGGCCGGGTTGCGCCTGTCCGACCTCTGCCGGCCGTCAGGCGGTAGGGCGCCCGTCTCTCCCCACCCGACTCGGGCACCCGGCCCACCTGGCGGGCGCGCCGGCCCACCTGGTGGGCGGCTCGGCCGTGGGCTTTGCCAGGCCCGGACGCGAGGTCTAGCGTCAAATTCGAGGAGGGTTGACCATGACTCAGAGCAACTCGGATGCCTTGTCGGCCGCCGCCCTGGACACCAACAGGGCCGGTCGCCTCACCGACGATCAGCGCAAGGGGTTCCGCAGCGTATCGAAGGCGATCCGCCACAACGAGCTCTTCTTCGGCGTGATGGCTGCCGTGGTGGCTGCGCTGTTGTTCACCTCAACCGGGCCCACGCCGAACGCCTGGTTCAGACCGGTCGTAAGCGCCGTCCTGGTGGTGGTCGCGGTCGTGCTCGTACTCCGGGGCACCGTGCTGGGCGACTCGCTGACGCAGGACCTGCGCAGCGGCAAGGTCGAATCCATCGACGGGGCGCTCGGCAAGCGCAGGATGAGCGCCCGTGAGACCACCTTCTACTACTTCGACGTGGCGGGCAAGAGCTTCGAGGTCGGCTACGGAACTTACGAGGCCGCGCCGGACGCCGGCTATGTACGGCTGTACGTGCTGCCCCGGAGCCACAAGGTCGTGAACTTCGAGAGGCTGCCGGATCGGCCGCTGCCCGAGGGTGCCTTGACGTCGCCGACGGTGGCGCTGGGTGCCATGGCCACCGCGTTGCTGTCGCCTGACCGAGTCCGAAGCGCCGAAGCCCGGGCCGAACTGGCGTCGATGAAGGACGCGATGCAGCCGGGCAAGGCGGCCATGCGTGCCTCGATGGGCCCTGCCGCTCCGCCCCCGGCGAGCCAGCGCGATCCCAGGCCGCTCGCGGAGGCGATCCTGGGAACCTGGCAGACCGGCCCGATCTCGATGACATTCATGCCCGACGGAACGGTTGCGGCGACTCTCGGCTTCCGCCGCCAGAACGGCCACTGGTCCATCGGCCCGGATGGTCGCCTCCGCTCGGACGCCATGGGTAGCGATCAGACCGCGGACGCCTGGGTGGCCGGCGACACGCTGTCCATCTCGGAGAACGGCCAGGCGATGGCCTTCCAAAGAGCGCCCGGCAACTGATCCCGCAGCCGGTCCGTCCGCCGCGGGCGAAGGGCGTCGGGGCCCCGGGTTCGGGGCGCTGAGGCCTCAACCGCCGAGGATCGAGAGCCAGCCCAGGCCGAGCGCGACGCTGACCACGAAGAGCGCGAACCTGGCAAGCCATTCGACCGGGCCGCCTTCCCGCTCGGCGACCTGGCGCGGCGCGTAGATGAGCATCGCGTAGTACACCGCCGCGCCCAGAATCAGCGCGCTGGCTGTGCCGGCCACGCCAGACGTGAGACCCGCAACGGAGCCACCCACCGCCGCCCCGAAGTCGATTCCGCCGGTCACCAGGCGCACGAGGCTCCAGAAGATCCCGCCGGCCGCGAGCAGGTACGGGGTGACCAGGGCGCGCCTGACTCCGTTGGAAACGCGCGGCAGCTGCGACTGCAGAACGCTGAGCGCCAGGACGGCGGCGATCGTCGGGTAGAAGGCGGTCAGTGGATCCAGGCCGAGCTCGGCGAACGCGGTCCCGCCCACGAGCAACAGTCCACCGACCAACGGCCCGATGGCGGCCGAATCGAGGATCCTGGAACGGCTGCCCGCGGTGGCTTCGGACTCGAGACCGGGGCCCGCCGGCACCGGGCTGCGCGTCGCGAGGCAGGCGAGCGCCCCTGCGAAGCCGGCCAGCTGCAGCAGGCCCGCGACCGGATGGCCCGAGTCGAAAGGCCCGGCCGTGCCTCCGACGTGGGCCAGGATCGGCGCGGCGATCACGATCCAGCCGGCGAGCAGCCAGTCCTCCGCCCGCACGGCGATCCTGCGCCACGCGGCGACGCCCGCATCGCCGATCCGGGTTTCGGAGATGCCGGTCAGGGGAGCGGGATCCACTGCAGCTGGATCGACGCCTGCGGGCTGGCGCTCTGGACCGCCCAGATCTTGACGAAGCCGTCGGCGGTCACGGTCGGAGGCGGATCTTCGAAGTAGCCCAGCGCAACGGCGTTGATCTTGGGTGGGAGGGCGATCCGGGTAGAGCCGGAGCCGTCGATCGGGTAGCGCAGCAGCCCCGGCTGCGTGCCGCCGTTCGGCGCGGCCGTCGGGGCCTCGGTGTAGACGGACGACGCGTCGCCCGCGACGAGGGTTCCTTTCACCTGGATCGTATGGTCGGGGCTGCCGGACTGGGTGAAGTACTCAGCCGGCTTGCCCTGGCCATTCTGGACCCAGAGACCCGTACCGGCAGCCAGCGCCGTGTTCGGGAAGGTGCCGAGCGAGGCGAACGCGGTCGCGCCGTCGGCGAGCACGTAGTAGGTATTGGTGTTCGTGTCCGCGTAGAAGATCGCGCCCTGCGAGTCCATGAGGTAGCCGCCGGCGGAGGGCATCGGCACAGTAGCGCCGGGTGCGTTGGTCGTCGGATCGATCCGCGTGGCAACGGCGCCCTTCTTGGTGGCCGGGTGGTAATTGTTGGTGTTCTCGAACCAGATCGCGCTGCCGTCGCTCGCGATAATCGGGCCGAGGACGTCGGCGCACGGAATCGCGATCGTGGCCTGTTCGGCCAGCGTCGAGGCGTCGAAGCGGGTGACGCTGCAGTTCTTGAGGCTCGAGTCGGTCTTGAGGCCCGGCAACCACAGCGAGCCGGCCGCATAGTGGACCTCGGTCTTGGCCGGCACGGACACTTGCTGGAGCACCTTGCCGCTCTTCGGGTCGAACGAGATCAGGCTGTACGAACCCTTCGACGTCTCGACCGAGACGTAGACGGTGTCGTCGGGACCGACTGCATAACCGCCGATGGAAGTGCCCTTCGCGACCGTGACCGCGCCGGTGACTACGGTGGGCGGCTGCGTGCCGGGCGCCGCGGATACGGGCGGGAAGCTCTCCGGCGGGAAGGATTGCGGCCCGCCGGCGATGCCGCTGTCGTAGAAGGACTGCACGTCTTCGTAACCCGTCGCGAACCCGTTCTGGCCCGTGACGCCGACGTCGAAGACGCAGTCGTCGTGGAGCGTCGAATCGGAGATCGCCGAGCAGGCCGAGTCACCCGAGGCCGTCTGAGCGGCGGACAGGTCGGGCAGGGTCACGACCTTGCCCGCGACCGGGTACGGCTTGATGGTGTACGAAGCCGTGGACTTGCCGGAGTCGTAATCGAACAGGGTCGTCGAGTCGGTCACGCGCCAGGCGTCGGCGAACTGGCCGTACAGGATGTCGTCGCGCTGGGTGACGCTGGTGGCGACCGGCAGCTGCGACCCGTCCGGCAGGGCGGGCACTCCCATCCCGCCCGGCACGATAGGCCCGAGAAGTCCGGAGCCGCTCGCCGCCAGGGTGGCCGAAGGCTTGATCTGGACGAAGATCCCGTACCCCTCCGACATCGTCCACATCATGGTGCCGTCGGGGAAGTCGACCGCGAACCCGTTCTTGAACGTCGAGATGCTCGCGCCGCCGCCCAGGTCCATCGGCCCCGAGCTGAGGTCGACGACCTGACCGTCCACGTGGGCCTGAAGGGTATCTCCTATTGCGTAGACGCCGACGCGGTGACTGCCCACCCTCGCGGCAATCGCGGTATTGATCGCCCAGCCGGTCTGGATGGCCGACTCGTAGGGCTCCTGGCGCGCCTGGATGTCGACGCTGCCGTCGGCTGAACGGAGGAGCGTGAACTCGCCCGCGCCCTGGAAGTCGTAGATGAAGCTGTTCACTGTCCGCAGGTGCGGGTCGCCGTTGGAGCTGCTGCAGGCGGATCCGCAGGGAATGTGGGTCGTCGGGGGTGGTGTGGGCTGCCCGCACAGATCGGCCAGGGTCTGCGAGATGATGCTGTACGTGGATCCAGCCTCCGGCGCGTTGAAGGCAGCCACGAATGGGATGCTCATCGGATCGGAGGCCATGTCCTCACCGGCGAGCTTCGTTCCCCGGGGGCAGACACAGCTGGCGACGACGCAGAATCTGTGGTCGATGAAGGCGATGAGGCTGTGGCCGGAGTCGTCGTGGACGCTAGCTAGGCCGTCGGTGGAAACCGTGACCACCTCGCCGGAACTGGAATCGACCTTGAGCACCGTGTTGGACCTGCTCTGCAGCGAGCCGGTCCAGCCCGGCGCCGGCTGTGCCTGCGCCGGGTGCCGATTAACCTGGGTCGTGTCCGGCAGGTCGAAGCCCGACGTCTCCCACGGGTCTCCCCAGGCTGTCATGCGCAGGTAGGACTCGGCCCAGTTGTCGCGGATGTTCGGGGCGTCGCCTTGCAGCACGGCGATGAAAGCGTCCGAGGGCGAAGAGGTGTTCTTGGCCGCCGCGCCCCATGCCGGCAGCATCAGGTTCCACAGGTTCCGCCCATAGCGGTATAGCAGCGTGTAATAGCCGAAGGCGTCGTACGAGCGGTTGGTCAGAGGGGTCTCGGGGACGAACCAGCCGTGCGTCCACATCGACGGGATCATTGGCTCGGCGATATGCGTGTCGTCTGCCGCCAGGTAGAGAGCCGTGCCCTCGATGATCCAGGGTGGGATGGCGAAATGGACGGCGTTGCTGCCCCACACGACGTTCTGATAGCAATGGATCACCTCATGGGTAATCAGAACGTGAAGTTCCGAGGAGACGCCGCCGCTGCCCGTAACCGTCTCGCCCTGCCAGGCATTCTTGAAAACGGTCAGGTGGCAGGGTTCGTAGTGCAGTGCGTTCTCTTCTGCGACCGTTTGCATGAGCGTGCGGCCGCCGCTCGTGTCGCTCATGGTCAGCTCGATGTTCGGAAACGCGATCGTTCCCGGCGTGATCACGGGCATTCCCAGCTTCGGCCCGATGTGGGCGATATCGGCCTCGAACTCCTTCAGGATCGCGCTCGTAAGGTCGGCCGGAGCGTCGGGGGCCGCCAGGACATCCATGCCGGTAGAGCGCACTCCGGTCAGCACGAATTGCGGGTCCGAACCGCTTCCGACCGCCGAGGCGGTCGCCAAGGCGTTTGGCGTCACCGTTTGATCATTGGGTCCGGGCTGCAGGTAGCGGTTGATCACGGCCTGCTGAGCGGCGGTGAGTGAGCTCCAGTCCGCCTGCACCCAGCTCAGCGCGCCACTGCCGTCGGTCGGTTCGTCGCCGCCCTCGACACCCGTGGGCACAGTCACACCCGGGATGTCGACCTGGTAGAGATACGCGAACGCCTCGAGGGCGGTCTGCCCTGGGACGCTGCCGTCGGTAATGCCGGCGGTGATGTTCTGCCAGATCGTGGTGGTCGGGGCAGGGAAGAGGAACGGCGGCAGGACGAGCGCCCCGACCACGCCGACGATCGCAACCAGGCCGAGCAGGAGGGCCGCCCAGCGACGCCGGAATCGGCGGCGCGGTGTGGCGG
>JBIOII010000018.1:0-30289 GCA_044449785.1 Candidatus Limnocylindrales bacterium | reverse complement strand
GTGGCGAGTCGGCCCGCGTCCGGCGAAGACGCTCGGCGAGCAGACGTGAAACGGCCGGATCAAGCCGCATCTCCCCGGCATGAGCCGCGCGAACCGCGTCCGCGACCGCGTCTGCGCTGGCATCCTTGAGCAGGTAGCCGGTGGCCCCCGCCTCCAGCGCCGCGACGACCGTCTGTTCCTCGATGAAGCTCGTCAGGGCGACGATCTCCACCTCCGGCTGCCGTTTCTTGATCTCCGCAGTCGCCGTGACACCGTCGCAGCACGGCATCACCAGGTCCATCAGGATCACGTCCGGGCTGGTTTCGGCCGCCAGCCGGATCGCCTCGGTGCCGTCCGCGGCCTCGCCCACGATCTCGAGATCGTCGAGCAGGCCGAGGAAGCCGCGGAGGCCGCGCCGGACGACGGCGTGGTCGTCTACCAGCAGCACACGGGTGCGCGGCTCGTTCGCCATCGCACTGCCCTCCCGGCGGACGGTTGGTCGCTCCACGAGATGAGCGGCCCGATTTCCCCGATCCCCGGGCCGAGTATCGGCATGGAAGGCGGTGGCGTACAGGGCCGTCCGGCAGGATGGGCCGCACGGCTCTTGCCCGGGCGCGCCCGTGGTGATCGAGTAGTCGACTGCCATTGCGGGAGGTATGGATTGGACGGAACCGGGGAGCGGCCGGGTCGGCACCGCGGCGTAGCGCGGACTCAGGTCGGCGAAGCCGCCGCCGAAACCGACACTGAGCAGGGTGGCGCGGTCAGGCCCGGAACGAGCCTGCCCGAGCTGCTCCAGCAGGTCGTCGACGACGCCCGCCGCCTGCTCGGCGTCGACGTCGCGATCGTCTACCTGGCCGAGCGGACCGAGGATTCGATCTACTGGGCCTTCGACTCGGGGCTCTCCCCCGAGGCGCACGCGAGCAGCCGGAGCGAGCCGGTGGTCCTCGACGACGGCATGACCGGCCTGGCGATCAGCAGCCGGCGCGTGGTCTTGACCGAGGACTACGTCAACGACGAGCGCTTCTGGGACGCGGAAAGGCGGCGGCTCAACGCCGAGCACCTGGGCACCACTTCCGTCGTGGCGGTTCCGATGTACGGTGCCGATTGCCCGCTGGGCGCGTTCTGCGTATTCGACCGAAGGCATCGGGAGTTCACCGAGTTCGAGCTGGCACTGCTGCGTGCCCTGGCCGACCACGCCGCGTTCGCTATCGAGAACGCCCACCTCAATCGCGTTCTTGCGGCTGCCGAGGCCCGCTACCGGTTCCTCGTGGAGCGGTCGCCGGACGGAATCTGGTCGATCGACGCCGGCGGCGCCTTCGTCTTCGTCAATGCGACTCTGGAACGACTGGTCGGGTGGACGGCCGACGATCTGATCGGGCGCGACTCCGAGCTGGTGCACCACCCGTCGACGGACGAGGAGCTCCACCGGCATTTCGCTCTGCAGAAGGAGCACCCGAGCGAGGAGACGCTCTTTCGCTGCAACCTGCGGCACCGCGACGGCCACCCGATCGCGGTGGAGATGCACATGATCGGGACGCTCGTGGACGGGCGATGGGCCGGCGCCCACGGCACGGTCCGCGAAACAGGCGAACGCGATCGCATGCAGCGGGAGCTCCAGGCTCAGGCGGTTGAGCTGGCGGCCAACCGCGAGCGGACGCATCTGGCCCAGGACCTGCACGACTCCGTAACGCAGGCGCTGTTCAGCATGACTCTGACCGCGCGGGCGGCCGAGATGCTGCTGGGGCGCGACCCGACGGCCGCTGCGGAGAAGCTTGCCGAGTTGCGCGAGCTGGCCCAGGACGCACTGGCGGAGATGCGCACGCTCATCTTCGAGCTGCGACCCGGCAGCCTGGAGGAGGAGGGCCTCATCACCGCGCTGCGGAAGCACGTCGCGGCCGTCCAGGGCCGGACGGGTTTGCCCGTCGTTTTCGAGGCCGACGAGATTGCCGGTCTGAGCCCCGAGATCGAGGAAGCGCTGTACCGGATCTGCCAGGAAGCGCTTCACAACGTCGTCAAGCACGCGGCCGCGAGCCGGGTCCAGATCGAGCTCCATCGGGACGGCGGTTGCGTCTGCCTGGTCGTGACCGACGACGGCATGGGGTTCGATGCGGCCACCGCCTCCCGAGGCGGACATTTGGGGCTGGCGGGCATGCGGACCCGCGTCGAAAGGTTCAGTGGGAAGCTGACGGTCGATAGCGCGCCGGGCAAGGGGACCCGGCTCGAGATATCGGTGCCCGCGCCGGTGAGCCCGGCGGGGGAGTAGTCACGCGCGGCCCGGCCGCACCCGGAGGCACCGCCACCGCCGCTCCTCGGCGGAATGACGTACGCCGCCTGCGTCCTTCGTCGGTCTGAGCGTCGCGACCTACGCCCGATGATCCGGCCCGGTCCGCGGCGCAGGCTCTTCCCATGTTCGAGCCAAGCGAATCTCGACCCCGCATCCTGATCGTCGACGGCGACCGCCGCGTGCGTCGGAGCCTGTCCGGGATCCTCGAGGCGAGCGACCGGGTCGAAGTCGTCGGCTGCGTGTCGACTGCAGTCGAGGCCCTCGACCTGGCCATCTGGCACTGCCCCGACGCCTTGTTGATCGATCTAGATCGGTCCGACGCCGCGGCCTTGCTTGAGCTGATTCCCGCATTTCGCAGCTCATGCGATCACGCGGCGATCGTCGTTCTGAGTGGAACGGCATCGCTCCGCGAGATCGCATTCCAGGCGGGGGCGGACGAGTTTCTCAACAAGTACGAGGCGGCCGACGAGCTCGCGGAAGCCGTCGCCGCCATAGCCGCCGGCTCCGCCGGTTGGACCGACCCCGCTTCTGACGTTCAAACGAGGAGGACACAATGAAAACGCTTCGCAACCTCTCCAGACGCAAGCTTCGGACCTTCCTGACCGTCTCCGGCATCGCCGTCGGAATCTGGGCCCTCGTGGTCTTCGGGTCGATGGGCAACAAGATCAGCGTGCTCGTGGACGGCGGCAGCAAGTATTACGCCGACAAGATCGTGGTCAGCCAGTCGTCGCTCTACGCCGCGACGTCGCAGCCGCTGTCGATCTCCGTGGCGGATCAACTTCGAGCCATCGATGGCATCGCCGCCGTCAACCCCGAGATCACGATGATGATCGACGACGACCCCCACGGCGGATCAATGGTCATGCCGCCGATGATCGTGGGCTATACCCCGGGGGCCGACATGGGCCTGGACAACTTCAAGACCGTCATCGCCCAAGGCCGCGAACTGACCCCCGCGGATGAAGGCTCAAATGTCACCGTCCTCGGGTCCGACCTTGCCCGCAAGTACAACAAGGCGCCGGGCGACACGCTCGTCATCCGCGGCGCCACCTTCCAGGTCGTCGGTGTCCGCGAGCCGACTCTCACGGCCCCCGACAGCTCCGCGGTCATGCCGCTCAGCGCAGCTCAGAACCTCTACATCCAGACGATCCCCGCCATTCTGCGATCCGGGCTCCGCCCCTCCTTCGTCGTCACGTCGATCGTCGTGTACCCAAAGCCGGGGGACACACCCGCGACCGTGGCCGCATCGATCAAGGCCGCGTTGCCCGACCTCACGGTCATGACCGGCGCCGACTTCGACAAGGAGATCGGCAGCTCGGTGGCGATGCTCAATTCGATCCTTATCGGGATCGGTCTGATCAGCCTGGTAGTCGGCGGCCTCTCGGTCATCAACACGATGGCCATGTCCGTCGCCGAGCGAACGCGCGAGATCGGTATCAAGCGGGCCATCGGCGCCGGTCGCGGGCGGCTGCTCCGCGAGCTCGTCGTTGAAGCGGCGGTCATCGGCCTTGCCGGCGGCATCATCGGCCTCGCATTCGGTGCCGTGGTGGTCACTCTGGCGAACGATGCCGGTCGATCCAGCGGGACCGTCCTGTTCCTTCTGACACCCAACACGGCTCTCACCGCCGTGGCCTTCTCGACGATCCTCGGCGCAGTTGCCGGGTTCGTCCCAGCCCTCCACGCGGCCCGGCTCGACCCGGTGTCCGCCCTCCGCTACGAGTGAAAGGGATCCTCTGATGGCACTCCTCGAAGCCCACAACCTACGCAAGACCTACCGGCTGGGACGCCGGAACACAATCGAAGCGCTCCGCGGCGTGAACGTGAAGATCGAGGCCGGCGAGATGGTCGCGATCATGGGTCCGTCGGGATCCGGCAAGAGCACCCTTATGCACATCCTCGGCCTGCTCCATGCCCCGGACTCGAACCACGGCCCGGCCCCCGAGCTCACGTTCGACGGCCAGGACACGGCGCGGCTCTCCGACGGCCAGCGGACCAAGCTCCGGGCACGGCGCATGGGGTTCGTCTTCCAGGATTTCAACCTCGTTCCGACACTCACCGCCATAGAGAACGTAATGCTCGCCTGCGACTACGCCGGCCGGACCGGCAAAGCAGCACGAGCGGCGGCTCTCGAGGCGCTCGACCTGGTCGGGCTCTCCAACAGGGCCGGCCACCGTTCGACCGAGCTCTCTGGCGGCGAGCAACAGCGTGTCGCGATCGCTCGCGCCCTCGTCAACAGGCCGGCCCTCGTCCTCGCCGACGAGCCGACCGGAAACCTCGACTCGGCCCGTTCGGCTGAGATCCTGGCGCTGCTCCGGCGGCTCAACCAGGAGAACGGCCAGACGTTCGTGCTGGTCACCCACGATCCGGAAGTCGCCGAGGCCTGCGACCGGGTCATTCACGTCCGCGACGGCCTTGTTGCGCACGAGAGGCGGATCGCCAGCCCCGTCCCAGAAGGCGAAGCCGCCGCCTGATCTCGCGCCAACCGAACAGCGTCGAACCGGCGACCGCACGGCCGCCGGTTCGTCTTGTCATTCGCAGCGCGCATACTCTGGTAGAGAGCGCGAAGAAGGCGAAGGGACAGGACGATGCCGCTCACGGGACAGTACGAACCTAGCACGGCCGGTTGGGCGCGCAAGCAGGCCGAGCTATACGAAGCCACGAACGGCGAGCAGGGCGGCGATCTGCGCGGCCGGCCGGTGATCGTCTTGACCTCCGTCGGCGCGAGGACGGGCAAGCTCCGCAAGACCGCCCTGATGCGCGTCGAACACGAAGGCCTGTACGCGGTCGTCGCCTCGCTGGGCGGCGCCCCGAAGAATCCGGTCTGGTACTACAACCTCAAGACGAACCCGCACGTCGAGCTGCAGGACGGCGCGACCAAACGCGACTATACGGCTCGCGAGGTTGCCGGCGACGAGAAGGCCCTCTGGTGGAAGCGCGCGGTCGCGGCCTGGCCGGACTACGCGAACTACCAGACGAAGACGGACCGCCAAATCCCGGTGTTCGTGCTCGACCCGATCGAGTAGGGAACGGCTGGAGAAGAAGCCCTCGGAGGGGACTCCGAGGGCTTCTTCGTACGGGCGCGGGACTCTGGCCGGAGCGCTAGACCTCCTTCTGGGCCCAGAAGGCCGCCCAGCGGGCCAGCTCGATATCCCACCAGGAGAGGTTGTAGGTCACCTGGACACTCGCCAGCGTCGCGTTGGCGGTGCCGTTGGAGAGCTCGGTCTTGGTAATGGCTACCAGGGTCGCCGGCAGCGGAGCCACCAGGTTCTCGCCGGAAGTGACTGCCAGCTTCATGTCGTTGAGGAAGAGCTGCGCGTCGGCCGTCTCCGGTGCGGGCGGCGCGGCCGCGATCTCGGCGGCGATCTTGTTTTCGAGCGTGATCAGGCCCGGACCGTCGCCGATCAGCTTCTCGGTGCCGACGATGAGCCAGATCCAGCGGTCAACCGACTGATACATGTGAGCCTCGCCGGCGAGCGTCTGAGCGTCGGCCTGGAGGGCCGTGAGCGTCGTCTCGCCGTCGACCTTGGTCTTGAAGGTCCCGAGGTCAGCGATGAACCCGTTGAGCACGCCGTCGACGGTGGATTGATCCGAGGCGCCCAGACCGGACTTGCCGATCTGCGTGATCTCCCCGGTAAGCTCGTTGATCCTGGCGTTGATCTGGGCGTCGAGCGCCTTCATGAGCGGATCGACATTGCAGAAGGTCTTGGCCCACGGGAAGTGGAACTGGTCGTACAGGTAGATCCCGAACTCGTCCCAATCGCCCTTGAAGCCGAAGAAGACCTCACCCTGGGGGGATTCGCCAACGGGCGAGCTCGAAGGGCTCGGGTTGGGTGTTACCGGGGGGCATGTGAACGTCGGCGTTGGGTGGGGCGACTTAGACGGCTCCGGCTTGAACGATACCGGTTCGTGCGACTTGACCGGCTGCGGCTTCAGATCGGAAGGCCACGCCCAGCCGGAGGGCAGCGGCTTGGCCGATGTGCCCGGGAACCCGGGACCGTGGCCTGGATTGTGGGCGGCGACGTCGCCGACCAATCCCGCCAGCACGAGCAGGCTCGAGGCCAGCACGGCTGCCAGAACCCTTGCGTGGCGATGCTGCATTTGGCAACTCCTTCTCGCTACGTATCTCCCTGGGTAGAGAGGTTGCGGTGCCGGACGGCCGGTCTTCGGCCATCCGGCGCGGTTATCGCCTGTGCTTCCTTCTCCTAGCTGAGAGTGGCCACGGCGGTGACCCGGGCGCCGTTGGTGCCGTGGCCGGTGATGGCTAAAGCGCCCCCGTCGGGAGCCAGTTGCGCGTCGTCGATCGAGGCGATGCCGGGCAGGTCGAGCTGCTCCAGCGTTCCGCCGGCGGTGAGCAGCACGGTCGGTCGGCCGTCGTTGAAGAACTCGACCACGTCGCCGTGTCGAGAGGTCACGACCGTCCCGCCGGCCGACAGCGTTGGGCCCGTGACCGAATGCATGCCCTGCCAGCGCAGGACGCGGCCACCCTGCGAGGTCAGCAGCGTACCGTCGGGCAACCAGCCGCCCTCGCCAGCCTGTACGGACGCCCCGCTCGAAAGATCGATCAGCGTGCCCGAGGCAAAGAGCCGGCCGCCGTCCGGACTGAACGCGATGTCCGGCGCATAGCCCGGTCCGTTGCCCGCGGTTGAGGCGTGGATCAGCGCGTGGGGGTACGAGGCGATGGTCTGCAGGTCCGGCACGGACACGATCTCGAGCCAGCCGGACGAGCTGCCGCCGAAGCCGCCGGAGGGGTGCAGCACGGCGAGCCGGGTGCCGTCATCGGAGAACGCGATCGGCATCCCCTGATGGGCCGGCCCGGCGGCGTGGCCATCCCAGATTACGAAGGTCGAGGCCGATGGGCCCCAACCGCCGTGCGTCGCGATGGCTACCAGACCGGTGCCACTCCCGAGCAGGACGGCGCCGGTGGATCCACCGCCGCTCTGGGGGTACTGACCCGGCAGCGTGGCGGTGACGGTGCCCTTCAAGTTGACGAGCTCGACCGTGACCGACCCGCCCGGTCCCTGGCCGTCGGTGGCGATTGCTATCGTGCTCGAATTCACCCACGTGGCGCTGGCCGCGGTGAACGAACCGGTCATGCGCCCGAAGGAGTCGACCACTTCGATCTGGTGCTGCATGGTCCAGCCGGTGCCGTGGGCAACAAGAAGGTGGCCGCCGTCGGGCGCCCACGCGACCGGCCAGCCGGTCAGGCTTGCGAGGGCGATGGGCGCCGCCGGAGTCGGGGTCGTGGCCGGGTTGCCCTGGGTTGGGCCGGGCTTGACGGGCGTCCCGCCCGTGCCCATCTCAGGCGAGCCGGGCGCCGCCGGCGATCCGGGCGGCGACACGACGGCATTGTTGCCGGCGGTGGTGCCGGCGCTGGGCGTCGGCGCGAGGGCGATCGTCTGACTCGGGCTCGCCGCGGAGTTCTTGAGCGGGGCGAGCACGGGTAGCAGCAGGCCGAACCCGACCAGGGTCGCAAGGCACAGGAACAGCGCGATCGCCGCCAGCGACCGAGGAGTCGGCCCCGTGCCGTCGAGGCGGCCGAGCAGGCCCGCTCTTGGCTGCAGTTCGGGGCCCGCGACGGGCAACGCCGCGTGCTGCCAGCCGGTCGCGAGGAGCCGGTCGGTCAGCCTGTAGCCGGCGTACAGCCGCTTGCATTGATCGCAGCCCTGGACGTGGCGGCGTTCCGTCTCGGGCAGGCCGTCCAGGCCGGCGTGAGAGGCCGCTTCACCGAGGCGATCGGAGGAGACGTGGCTCGTGAAGATCGGGCTCACGGCAGGTCTCGCTCCTGCGCGTACCCGACCAGCCGCTCGGCGAGATGGCGCCGCGCGCGATGCAGCAGCGTTGCCACCGTGCCGCGGGTGACGCCCATCACGGCCGCGGCCTCTTCCTGCTCGTATCCCAGGCCGTAGACGAGGACGACCGCAACCCGCTCTCGCTCAGGGAGCCGGGTGACGGCCGCCGAGACGTCGATCGAGATCGACGGATCCACCGGAACGAAGGCCCGGACGGTATCTCCGGGCGCATAGCGGGGCTGTCGCCGAAGATGGTCGAGCGCTCGGCGCGCGGCAATCCGGCGCAGCCAGGCCAGGAGCTTGGTCTCGTCGCGAAGCTGGTCCTGGCGTTCGCGGGCGTGGAGCAGCGCGTCCTGCGCGATGTCCTCGGCGCTGGATCCGGCTCCGAGTGCACGGCAGAGCGCCGTGAGATCTGCGAAGTGTTTCGTGTAATCCGCGTCAAATCTGTCCCGTACCCCCACGAGTACGTTGGCTCCCTTCACATAGGTAAGAGGGGTTGACCCGCCTCTCGTGTTGACAGCCGATCCAGATTTGTGCAGCTGCGACGCAGAAGAGAGTACGTGCAGGAGGATCGGGGGCAACACGGACGGTCGCCTGGTTCCGGGGCACGGGGCCGGACGCGCGCCGGACGCGTCGACGGCGCGAGGCCTCCCGGGCCGCGTGGTAGTTCGGCACGCGGTTCGGGAGCGGTACTTGCGGTGCTTCTTGTCACCGCGGAGCCGCTTTCCCGGACGAATCGACTACAGTACGGGTAGTACTTCGGCGTCCGCAGGGGGAGGCTCCTGTATCTGTGCCACGATCGGCAGTAGCAATCTTCTTACCGCCGCCCGAGTTCGATGCGCTTCGCGCGCAGCTCGCTGATGGCGGTTACGAAGCCGTGGCGGTCGGCTCGGTCAGGGACCTGCACCGGCTGCTGAGGGCCAGGGACGATATCCGAGTCGCCATCCTCGACGGCGAGACCGACTTCGATGGCACGCTAGAGATGTACGAGGTCCTGCACGAGGGCAGACGCAACATCCCGGCCTTGCTGCTGATGCCTCCTCGCGCTCTCGGCCGGATGGGCCTGGCGGGTCGTGGCCACGTCAAAGACGAGTACTTCTCCCGCCCCTACTCGGCCGACTCGCTGCGCTGGCGTATCGAGGCGATGCTCATCCGGGTCGAGAATGTCCCTGCCCCGGAGTCGACGGCTACGGTTCTCGCCGGTGGCGCCGAGACGCCCGCCCTCGAGACCATGGGCTACCACGATGACGGCCAGCCGAAGAAGGAGCCGAGGCGGGGAAAGATCCTGATCGTCTTCAACCCCAAGGGCGGGGTCGGCAAGACGACGATCTCGATCAATCTCGGTGCGTCGATGCAGATGCGTCGGGGCCAGAAGGTCCTGCTCGTGGACTGCGACACGATCACGGGTCATATCGCAACGTCACTCGGCATAGAAAACGCCCGCACGCTCGCGACCGCCTGGCGCAATCCGGGAGAGTCGAAGGGATTCCCGACGGTCGTGGAGGTAGCCTCAGTCCACGCCAGTGGTGTGAGTGTGCTGGTGATGGCCGAGTCGCCGCTGCACACCGAGCCCCTCGAGCCGCAGCGCGTCGCGGAAGCGGTTGCCGCCGCTCGCGACTCCTACGACTGGCTGATCCTCGACATGCATCCGGACTACGGGCAGCTCAACCAGGCCCTGTTCGCGCTGGCGGACAAGATCCTGATCCCGGTGACCCCGGACCTTCCTTGCATCCGGGCCGCGGTCCAACTCCGCGAGGTCGCGGTCGAGCTGCAGGTCCGCGACCGGCTGTCGCTCGTCATCAACCGCGCCAACAGCGGCATTGCCGCGTCGGACGTGGAGAGGGTCGTGGCGGTCGAGTCCATCGGCAGGGTGCGGTCCGCGGGGATGCTCTTCGTCCGCGCCGCCGACGAGGGCAAGTCCGTCGTCGAGCGGTTCCCGACCGCCAAGGTCAACGGCGACATCGACGCCCTGGCGGATCGGCTGATCGCCGGTACGGATCCGGCCGTCGGATCCAGCCACGGCCTGCATCCACGTGGCCGGCTCACGGGATCTGTCAGGGATTTCCTCGGACGGCTCACGGCCCAGGTTTCCTGAACCAAGCCCGGGATCGAGCCCGCCGGCCCGCGGGGGTCGGGGAAGTTACGGGTCTCGGGGCCGGCCCGAGACGGACCCGAGTCGCTCGACGAGGCGCAGCAGATCGGCGGCCTCGCTCTTCTTGAGCTGGCCCGTTTGCAGCGCGACGAACAGCAGGCGGCGGCGTTCGGGCTCGTCGGCCTCGAGGAGCTTCTCCACGAGCTCGGACTGCTGTTCCTTTCGCGCCTCTTCGTCGTTCGGCTTCTTTCTGTTGAAGACCACGAGTCGAACCTCCGGGACGGTCGGCCCTGCGCTTTGCCGGTCTGGGATGCGCCCCTGCGCGCGCACAACTCCCCAGGCGAGCCAGCCCCGATTGTACGTTCAGCACCAAACGTATAGGAGTCGAGTTTACGTCAGACGCCTTGCGAGGCCGAGGAACCTCTCAACGATAGGCGAGGGCGAACTCAAGGAAACTGCGCCCCTTCGGACGATGCGTCGATTGCCATGCCCTTCGCGCAGCGGTGGCGATCCTCACCGCCCGGGCCCGCCTGTCGGTCCCGTCATTTGCGCTCGGCCGGCGTTGCGACCCTCCGGCGTAGGATGCCGGTCAGGAAAGTTGAGGTCGCAACCATGACAGGCAGTCGAGACGCCGCAACGATCAACGGCGAAGGTTACCAACCCGGTGTCTGCAACATCGGTCCCGAGGAGATCACCCGCCGCCGGAGAGTCGGCCATGCCGGGCTGATAGCATCGGTCCTCGTATTCGCCGTCCTCCTGGCCGTCCAGGCGCCGCATTGGACCCGGCTCGTGCTGGTGGTCACCGCCGGCGGGGCCGCGTCGGGTTACCTGCAGGCCTGGCTCCACTTCTGCGCAGGGTTTGGGTCGAAAGGCGTCTTCAACTTTGGACCCGTCGGCGCGGTCGAGGAAGTCCACAACCCCGCGGCTCGGTCACGCGACCGGCGCAGGTCGCTCGAGATCGGACTGGCGAGCCTGGCCATCGGCCTGGCGGTCGGCATAGGAGCGGCGCTCCTGCCAATTCGGTGATCCCCGGCGGCCGCTGAGCGCCTGGCTCGGGTCGCGGTGCCGGCCCGCGTCAGCCGTCCGGGCTCGGGTCGCGGCCAGACGAGCGCTGCCCCATCGATCCCGGCCGCCGGCCGCTGTCCGCAGGTGGCAGCCGCGGCCGCGTTGTGCCACGCTCTGCGTACCCTGGGTGCCGGCGGCGCGGTGACGAGGACGGCGGGTTGGAGCGCGGTCGGGCGCGCGGCGAGGATTGCCGGGGGACCGGCAGCGGGCTCGAAGAGGTCTCGGTGTGAAGTCCAGCGACTCGAACGACACTCATCAGGACGAGCTACCCACTTCCGACGTCGCCCGCGAGGACTGGAACCGATATGGACTGGCCCGCCGCGTTACGCCCGTGGAGCAGCGCGATGCCCTGGGGCGGCCGCTCGAGCCGGCGGATCGCGCCGACGACTTGGGTCGGGTGGGGGAGAAGCTGCGGCCTGACGCCGGCCGCAAGACCGAGGCGCCGCGGACCCGCCCGGTGCGTCCACCGCGCAGCTCTAGGTTCGTCGCCAACGCCGTAGCGCTTTCGGCGGTCGGTGTGATCGGCGCCGTTCTCTTCGTGGTGGCGATCGTCACGTCGGCTCTTATGCCCGCACCGTCGCCGACGCCGGGTCTCAGCCCCACACCGAGCCCGCCGGCCGCCTTCGCCAGCGTCGCCGCGCTGCCGTCGGAGACGCTCCGGCCCGCCCACGTCGGCATCCTCATCAACCTGCCGATGGAGATCGCGATCGCCGATAGGGATCAGCCACCCGACGACGGCACGCTCATGTACTTGACCGGGCCGAGCGGTGGCGTCGCGGTGGATCCCGGCGACGGGAAGCTGGGCACGGTTTACGGCGGACCGGCCTTCGCCAAGGGAGCCCGGCGCGCGATCATCGATACCGGTTTGTGGGTCTCCTCCTGGCCGGCGGCCACCACTTCATGCGGACCATCGTGCTGGCCGGCCGCGGCGACCTACCGGCTCGACCTGGCCAGCGGCAGCATCACGAATACGCTGCCGGCCACATACCTGCTGGGGGCCACCTCGGACGGAGTCTGGGTTGCATCCGGCGCCAAGCTTCAGCAGCTCGACCCGTCCAGCGGGGAGATTCTGTCGACCACGCCCTGGTTTGGCGTCGGGGAGCCGCGCGTCGGATGCAGCTCCCTGTGGTCGTTCACGCCGGCATCGGGTGGGGCCAGGCTGACCGAGATAGACCCTGCGTCCGGGACCGCCATCGGCCAGTCGATGCTGGATCCGGGCGTGACTTACGGCCCGACGTTCATCGAGGGGCAGTGCTGGATGATGAGCGGGTCCGGAGGCGCGTCTGCCGGCTCCACGACCCTGCAATGGCTGAATCCGGACGGGTCGACACAGTCGATCCTCCGCTATCCGGGGAAGTCGATCGTCACCCTCGACCGAGAGTTCTGGCAGTACACCTCCGACCGGATGATCCGCCGCTTCGAGGCCATCTCGGGTTTCGGCTACGGCGTGCCGTACTTGCTTCCGGTTCGGCCCTCCAACGACGACCCGAAGTGGCTCTTTGCGGCCGCCGGCACGCTGTGGCTGGTAGACGGCAAGCAGCTCGCGGGGTTCGACGTGCCGACGGGGCCGTCGCGGGTCAGCGGCTGACGGTCGCGCTCGCCGCGACGCCCGGCCGCCGCGACAGGACGAAGCCCGCCAGTGAGAGGCAGGCCAGGATCAGCACCTCGGCCGTCAGGTAGAGGGCCGAGATGTCGGGCGACGACGTGGGCAGCTGGTTGAGGATGAGCAAACCCGGCACGAACGCCGCGCACAAAGCGGTCGCGGCCTCCTCGGCGGCGTTGTTCTTGTAGAGACGCCAGGCGCACCACACGATCGCTATCAGCATGCCGTCCCAGAGAGCGAAGGCTCCGAACGCCAGGCCCAGGATGGCGCCGCCCTTAACCGGGTCGGCTGTCATCAACGTCCTCTTTGGCAGCGGCATGGTCAATCCCCAAACAAGGCCTACCGCGCCGAAGAAGACGGTAGCGGCCGGGTCCGCGCTGATCAGGAACGCGCCGAGTGCGACCGGCCACGTCGTCACGACGGCGGCCACGGCACGAGGCGGCGCTCCGGCGAAGGTGGGGACGAGCAGCCGGAACCCGATCGCCGCGGCGGCAAAGAATGGGTAGAAGACGAGAACCGCCGCGACCGGCCAGAAGAGCTCGATGCCGATCGCCGCGCCGTACTGGTCCGAGACTCCGGCAAGGGCCTGCTGCGACGGGCTGGCCACGACCAGTGAAGCGACCGTCGCCACGGCGCGAAACGCCATCAAGACGGCCATCAGGGTCGCGAACGACGACAGCCACCACTTGGACTCGAGTCGCCAGGAGCGTTCCTCTGTCACGACCGAGACGGTACCACCCGGCGGGTGCCCGCCGCTGCCAACTGGCGGTGCGCCGCCGCTCGATCGGGACCACGCCGTGGGACTCGACTCGGATGTGGAACTCGACGCGGTTCCGGCCGCGTGCCCTGGCGTCGTGGAGGGCTTCGTCGGCGTCGTGAAGGGCCGAGTGGACGTCCGTGCAGACGGCCTGCGAGTGGCCTCCGTGGCACGGTTTGCCCAACGGTGCGAGGTATCGGCCGTTCGCACCGACAACTGCAGACGCTAATCACCTACCTGAGTATTCGTGCAGCCGGCACTCGGGCGCTCCAATACCAATCTTTGGCGGGCCGGCCAGTCGGAGCAGCGAGAGTCAGGCGACCTCGACGGCAGTCGGGCCGACCTGCGAATGTGCGACCTCGATCCCGACGGGAGCTCGGTTCGAGCGGCCGCGGCCGGATTCGCGATAGAGCCGCAGAAGGCTTGCCTCCGCAGCGCGGACCCTGGCGTTGGCCTCCCAGGCGGGCAGGTCGGGCTCGGCGCATTCGCGCGCTTCCATGGCCTCGACCAGGGCTCGGAGAACCCCCTCGATGGTGGACGGTTCTGGCATCGGAACCTCCTTCCACTCGTCGCGGTTCATGCGAGCGGATTACGAAACAAATCCACCTTACTCCATGGATGGTTGCGATCGCATAAGGGGAATGGTTCGAAGTCAGAAAGCAATGGCTGCCGTGCGCGGCGACCCGCTTCTAGAGTCCGCCGGCTGCTCGCGGCGTGTCTTCGCGGCCGGCGTCGCGGGGATGGGCCGCGATCACTTCCGCGGTCCTTTCGAGGAACCAGCGCGCAGTGCCTCTGGCCGCGATGCCCAGGAAAGCCTTGTCCAGCACCGCCCCGATCTCGCCTCCGGGCGGAGCGTAGAAGCCTTCCAGGCGCAGCCCGGTAGGGGTCAAACTGAGATGGCCGGCGAAGACGGGAAAGAGCGGGGCCAGAGACGAGGACTGCCAGCCGATCTCGAGCTCGTAGCCGGCAGGGGTCTGCAGCGCGTCTCCGAGATCGACGTAGGCGGCCTTCTTGAACACCAGGCTCGGCGAATGCTCCCGCAGCGGCAGGGTGAGATCGGTCAGGAAACGACGCGAACCCGGCCGGGTCGCCGCCACCGGGGTGCCCAGCCAGGCATTGGCACCTTCGGTGAGCAGAATCACCGCGCGCCGGACGTCGATCGCCGCAGGCTGCACCAGGCGTAGCGGGGTAACGTGGGCCGGGACGCTCTTCATTGAGCGAGGTTACGATGCGCGCTTGCCTCTCCGGCATCGGACGAAGTCGCACTGAAGGGTGACGAACGGCCCGACCGTACCTACCCCGACGGGTCGTAAGCGCCGCGGCTGGAAGTGAGGACGAGCGATCCCGGTCCGGAGCCAGCGGCGCGGTGGGCTGGCGCGTCAGTTGGGCGGCCCGGCCTCGGGACCGCGGGTCGCGGACGGGCGGATTGGACAGCTGACCTCGTCGCGCAAGCCCATCACCCACGCCAGCCGGTCGCGGTGGCGGGCGGCGACGCGATACACGACGTCGGCGGCGGCGGCGGTCGGCGGCAGGGACGCCCAGGGCCGGAGAAGCCAGCCTCCGGGCAGCGCATCGATTATCGCAAGAGCGGCGTGCCCGCCCGAGACCACATGGCCGGTCGATTCGTCCACCACGTGGACGGCGTCGCCGAGATGACCTTGCGCGGCCAGTTCCGTAAGCCGGGGCCTCCCACTCGAGGCCGCGGCCTGGAGCGGCATGAACTCGAAACGTCCCACTCGATCCCAGCGTCGAAGTCGCCGGACCGTCTCGCGGCAGACGCCGCAATCGCCATCGTAGATGACCGTTAGTGAGCCCGTGCCTGGCTCGCTCGATTCGTGGGCCGGCGCCGGATGGGGGAGTGGTTCGGTAACCATCGCGCGGAATGGTAGCGCCGCCGCGCACCCCGCGTATTTGCCGGACGGCAGTCACGCCTCGAACGTTCCGACGGCCGGATGTTCCGGGCCTCAATTCGGACTCCACGTGGGTCATCTGCCGCTCCCGAGCCTGCCCGTCCGGACCTCGCTGTATCCTCGCCGCATGGCCGTCACTCGCCCCCGCACCAAGTCAGGAGACCGTGTTCTCCCGGACCCGAAGGTGCCCACCGGGCAGCCGGACACAGTGGCCGCGGGCTCCGCCCCGACGGCCGGCACCCACGACCAGCTCTCGCGGGAGGTCAAGCTGCTCGGTGCGCTGCTGGGCCAGATAATCGCCGAGCAGGGAGGGCCGGCACTTCTGGAGCTCGTCGAGCGCTGCCGGCTGCGGTCGATAGCCTTTCGCGAGACCGGTGACGTGGCCGCCGAGAGCGCGCTCGCCGTCGAACTCGACTCGCTGGACGTCGAGCAAGCCGAGGCCCTGGCGAAGGCCTTCAGCCTGTATTTCCAGCTTGTCAACCTGGCCGAGGAGCGCGACGCGGTGCGGCGACTCAGGCGTGACCAGCGGGCGACGGGGGCCCCGGTCGAGGGGACACCCGATGCGGCGATCGAATGGCTGCTCGAACGCGATTGGTCGATAGACCGCATCGCCGGGCTGCTCAATCGTTTGCGCATCTCACCGGTCCTGACCGCGCATCCAACCGAAGCGCGGCGCCGCACGATGCTGACGGCGTTGCGACGTTGCTACCGGCTCCTCGAACAGCTCGACGATCCACGCCTGGGCGCGACCGAGGACGCCGAGATCAGGCGCAGGCTGCGCGAGGAGATCAGCATCCTGTGGCGGTCGTCGGCTGTCCGGTGGCAGGCGCCAAGCCCGCTCGACGAAGTGAGGACGGCACTCACCTTCTTCGACGAGACGCTTTTCCGGGTGGTACCGCGCGTCTACCGAGCCTTCGATCGGGCGGTCGACCGGGCCGGGCTGGGCGGCCCGCCGTCGAATGGGATCCGCGGCGACGGCGCATCCGAGGTCGACGACGGCGTCCCGGCCGGCGACGCGGGCCGAACTGGGACCAGGCCGGTCCGCATAGACGCTTTCCTGCGCTGGGGCTCGTGGATCGGAGGCGATCGGGACGGCAATCCTACCGTCACTGCCGAGCTTACCCGTCAGGTGCCGCGGATCCACGCCGACCATCTGCTGCACGGTTATGAAGCGGTGGCGACGCGGCTCCACTCGACGATCGCGGCGTACATCCCTCGGGAGGAGACCCAGCCCGCGTTGGAGGCCAGGCTGGCGCGCGACGCCGAGGAGCTCGCCGAAACGATGCGGGACCTGCTCCGCCGCTACCCGGAGGAACCGTACCGCCGGCGACTTGGGGCCATCTCGGAGCGGCTGCGCCGCACTCGGGCATATCTGACCGAAGAAAGTGGTCCGACTGCTGGACGCTACGAAGCGCCCGCGCAGCTCCTGCTCGAGCTGGTCGAGATGCAGCGTTGCCTCGTCGCCGATGGGCTCGCCAGGGTCGCCTACGGCGAGGTCCAGGATCTCCTATGGCAGGTCGAGACGTTCGGCTTCCACCTGGCGTCGCTGGAGCTCCGGCAGCATTCCGAAGTCCACGAGGCCGCGCTCGGCGTACTCCGGGGCCGGGCCGCCGACGCGGCCACCGGCGGGGCGACCGATCTCGAGATCGAACTCGTGCCGGGGGTGACGGTCGCGGAGGTGATCGCGACCTTCAGGGCGGCCGCGGCCATCCAGCGTCGTTTTGGGGAGGAAGCCAGCCACCGCTACGTCATCAGCTTCACGCGCTCTCCCGCAGACGTGCTGCGGGTGCTGGAACTGGCGGACCTCGCAGCCGATTCGTCAATTTCCGCCGCTGCGACACGCGGTCTGTCGCCGGGCAGGCCCGAACTCGACGTCATACCGCTGTTCGAATCCAGCGACGCCCTCGTCGGGGCGGGGGAGCTCCTCGAAGCGCTCCTCTCCGATGAACGATACCGGCGCCACCTCGCCGGCCGCGGTGACCGCCAGGAGGTGATGCTCGGATACTCCGACTCGAACAAGGAGTCCGGGTTCCTGGCCGCGGTCTGGATGCTCTACCGGGCCCAATCCCACCTGGCGGAAGTTGCCCGCCGGCACGGCATCGAGCTGACCCTCTTCCATGGTCGCGGGGGCGCGATCGGACGGGGCGGCGGGCCGACCAACCGAGCCATTTTGGCCCAGGCTCCGCGCTCGATCGACGGCCGCTTCAAAATGACCGAGCAGGGTGAGATGGTGGCCGCCAACTACGCCAACCTCGCCATCGCCGAGCACCATCTGGGGCTGGTCGCCAGCGCCGCGGTCGTGGCATCCACGCAGGAGCACGACGAGTGCGTGGACGAAGCCGACCAACGAGGCTCGGCAGCGATGGACGAGCTTGCCGCGCTGGCCCGCGACGCATACCGGTCTCTCGTCTACGAAGAGCCCGGCTTCGAGCGGTTCTTCCGCGCGGTGACGCCGCTGGCCGAGCTTTCGACGATGGCCCTGGGTTCGAGGCCGGCAAGGCGCGGGGCTGCCGGTGAGCCGCCGGCTTCCGCTGTCGATCCCGGCGCGGGCGCCGGGCCGGGCGGCGGAGACGGCAGCACCAGGGCGGGTCGAACCTCCGGCATCGATTCGCTGCGGTCAATCCCATGGGTGTTCGCCTGGTCGCAGGCGCGGATCGGACTGCCGGCCTGGTACGGCCTCGGGGCCGCGCTCGAGGGGTTCGAAAAGGCCCACGGCGAGGGCTCTCTCGCCCGCATCGCCGAGCTCTATTGCGACTGGCCTTTCCTGACCAGCGCCCTGGACAATGCCGAGTTGATCCTGGGCCGTTCCGAACCTGAGATCGCCCGGTTGTATGTCGACCTCGCCGGCGACGCCGAGGGTGAGCGGCTCTGGGGCAGGATCATTGACGAGTACGAGCGCTCGATTCGCCTCCTCGCGAAGGTTACCGGCCGGACCGAGCTGCTCTCATCGGAACCTCTGGTGGCGCGGTCGATAAGGCTGCGCCGCCCGTACATCGACCCGCTTTCGCACATCCAGGTACGCTTCCTCGCCAGGGTTCGCGCGCTCCCCGCTGATCACCCGGACAGGGAACGGTTCCGCCGCCTCGTCCAGCTCACCATCAATGGTGTGGCGGCAGGCCTGCAGAACACCGGCTAGGCCGGACGAGGAGTAGCTCATGCCAGCGTCACGACGGAACCCTCCCCGAGCGACCGTGGCCCCAGGCGGGGAGTCGGGGAAGGCCGGAGGCTCCTCTCCCGAGCCGACAGCCGGGCCGGCGTCGAAGGCGGCTCCCGCGGCTGGCGATCCGAGCGTGCCCGCTCCGTTGCCGACGGCGGACCCCGAGCTCTTCGGGTTGAGCCTCGACGGGCTCGCGCACCGTTGGGCGCGGTCGATGGAGTCGGTGCCGATCGGGGCCGAGGCCATGCGTGGCGCCGACCGCCGGGCCCAGGCGATGGGCGTTCTCGGCGCAAGCCTGATGGAGAACGCCGGCTGTGCCGTAGCTGCGGCCGTGAAGGCCCTCGCGGTCCTGACGGGCCGATGGGAAAAGGGCCCGATCCTGATCATGTGCGGCCCCGGCAACAACGGCGGCGACGGCTTCGTCGCGGCGCGCTACCTGTCGCGCCAGGGGGCGAAGGTCGTGGCCGTGCTGGTTGGGACCGAGGGGCGTCCCATCGGCAAGGACGCGGTCCGCAACTGGGATCGTCTCGAGGCCGAGGATCACGTGGAGCGGATCCACACCCCGGTCGCGCGGGACGTGACGATCCTGGGCCAGGGGATTGAGAAGGCCTCGGTCGTGGTCGACGCGCTCCTGGGCACGGGCGTGCAGGGCCCGCTCCGAGACCCTGTCAGGAGTGCCGTCGAGTTGATCGGGCGGGCGCGGCGCGCAGGCATCCCAATCCTGGCTGTCGATACGCCGACCGCCGTCGACCTGACCAGTGGCGATCTCTCCGATCCGGTTGTCAACGCCCACGTCACGGTCACATTCCATAAACCAAAAGCCGGGCTCCTGGCGCGACGCGGATCCGCGATGGCCGGGCGTGTTCTGGTTGCGCCGATCGGCATTCCCCAGGAGGCAGATCGCGGCTGAGCCGGCGCGTTTCGAGCGGCCCGGCGCCCGCAGGTTGTTTGAGACAAGGAGCTTGTGCGCTCGGGCGGGGTCCATCCTGCCGGCTGGTGTCGCGCACGTATGGCCGCCGCGCCTGGCGCCCGCCGACCACCCTGCGGCGGATACTGCAGGGCGCCGGTCGTTTGCCGCCTGAACCCCGGCCGAGCCCACACCAAACGCGCGGTCGAACGAACGTCGCCCGAGTTGTCCGTGTCGGGCGCCCACATATGCGCCATACAACACCCTATGCACCCGACTTGCTCGGACGTACAATCCCGCCGCATAGCCCACGGGCTGGCCGCGGGCGAGTTCACGTAGCACGTGACCGGGCCTCTCACGCGCAGCCGCGAGGACACGGAGGGAGCGGCTACTGAGAGGAGTTCTGGGGTCCCGTGTATACGGACAAGATTCTAGTCTGCGCCGACTGCGGGCAGCAGTTTGTATTTACCGCCAGCGAGCAGGACTTCTACGCTCAGCGCGGTTTCACCGACCCCAAGCGGTGCAGCTCGTGTCGCAGCGCTCGCAAGGCGTCGCGGCCCGAAGGTGGCATGAGCCATAGCGGTGGTTTCGGCGGCGGGTATGAGCGAGGCCCGCGGCAGATGTTCCCGGCCACATGCAGCAAATGCGGCCGATCCACGGAGGTTCCGTTCCGCCCGACCAACGGCAAGCCGGTCTACTGCAGCGATTGCTTCCGCGCCGCCCGAGGTAACTGAAGCGGCGCTCCAGCCACACACTCGGCAACGACCCGGGCGCACAACCCGGGTCGTTTCGATTCCGCCGCGGACGCACGGGCGAAGCCACCGAGCCGTGAGACGCGTTCCGCGGCGGGCCGCGCCAGCGGGCTCGATTGCCCGTTCTGCGCTCGGCGGGTACGCTTCGGTCGTCCACCCATCATGTAGCGCGAGGCCGCCAGACCATGGCCGCAGGCTCCAGCAATGACTTCGACCTGATCGTTCTCGGCGCCGGCACGGGTGGATACACGGCGGCGTTCCGAGCCTCTCAGCTGGGCATGAGCGTCGCGCTCGTGGACTCCGGGAAGATCGGCGGCACATGCCTTCATGTCGGCTGCATCCCTACAAAGGCTCTCCTCGAATCGGCCGAGTTCTTCGCGCGCCTCAAGAAGGCCCGTGAATTCGGCATCGTGCTGGAGGGTCAGCCGGGGTTCGATTATGAGGCGATCACGAAGCGCCGCGACCAGGTCGTAAAGCGGATGTGGACGGGGCTCCGGAGCCTGGTCGACAAGAACAAGGTGACCTGGATCGCCGGCCGGGCGCGGTTCGATGCCCCCACCACGGTCCGCGTCGCTCTCAACGGCGAAGACGGAACCCCGGCGACCGGCGGCGAACGCGTGATCACGGCAAGGAACGTGATCATCGCCACCGGCAGCCGCGTCAAGAACCTGCCGGGGCTGGTCCCCGACGGCCGGCGGATCATCACCTCGGACGACGTGACCACCAGGGGCGACCTGCCCAAGTCGATCGCAATCGTTGGCGCCGGGGCTGTCGGTTCGGAGTTCGCCTCGCTGTTCCACGACCTCGGCGTCGCCGTGACGCTGCTCGAATACCTGCCCGGCATCGTCCCTCTTGAAGACAAGGACGCCAGCCAGGCGCTCGAGCGCAGCTTCACCCGGCGGGGTATCAAGGTCATGACCAATGCCCGCTTCGACACGGCCTCCGTCAAGGTCACGGACGACGGCGTCTCGCTCGTGGTCGGGCCCGAAGGTGGGACGGCGGCCGAGCTCAGGGTCGACCAGCTACTCGTCGCGACCGGCCGGGCGCCCAACACCGAGGATATCGGCCTGGACAGGACCAAGGTCGAGCTCGAGCGCGGCTTCATCAAGGTGGACGGCTGGATGCATACCGCCCAGGACCACGTCTACGCAATCGGCGACGTGATCGGCGGATTGATGCTAGCCCACGTTGCCGCTCACGAGGGGATCGTCGCCGTCCACGAGATCGCCGGCGAAAGTCCGGAGGCGATCGACTACGACCACCAGCCGCGAGCGACCTACACCCACCCCCAGGTGGCGTCGATCGGGCTGACCGAGCAGCAGTGTGTCGAGCGCGGCATTGCGATCAAGAAGGGCGTGTTCAACTTCGCCGCGGACGCGAAGGCCGTGATCGTCGGCGAGACCGAGGGCTTCGCCAAGGTGATCGCCGACGCCACGACGGACGAGGTGCTTGGCGTGCACTTGGTCGGGCCGGGCGTGACGGACCTGATCGCGGAGGCGGCTCTCGGCATGACGCTCGAAGCCACGGCCTGGGAAATCGGCGCGGCGACGCACCCGCACCCGACTCTGGCGGAGGTCGTCGGCGAGGCGTCGATGGCGGTCGCGGGCCGGCAGATCAACGCCTGAGCGGCCGGGTGCGGCCGATGCTCTACGGCCGGACGGCGCTCGAGGGTCGCGGCCAGCGAGGTCTACCGAGCCGGTCGATCAGGCAGGCTTGCGGTGATGTTCGGCCCAGGCGAGCACCGAGTCGGCCGCCGCTTGCTTTCGATTCTTGGACCGCTGTCGCGCGAGAACAGGTGCCGTCGATCGGCACATTCGGTCCCGGTCGGCATCGGCGGCTCATTCCAAACGGCAAAGGACGACTGCCACCCGCATGGAAATAGCGAAGCCGCTCGGCGCTGGCGAGTGCTGCCGCCCGGTTCTGTCGGTGTCTCGGGGGCTATCCAGTTCGCAGGGCGCGCCGCCCGGCGGCGCGACTAAGCCATGGGCGGCTGGATGCGCCAGACTATCCCTACCGCGTCGCTGGACCGCGGGTGGTTCTGGTTGTCGGCGCAAAGCGCCGTATCTCGGTGGAGGACCAGTTACGTGGCCAAGGTGACGATGCCGCAGCTCGGGGAGAGCGTGGCCGAGGGAACGATCGGCAAGTGGCTCAAGCAGCCGGGCGACAGCGTCGCGAAGGATGAGCCACTTCTCGAGGTCATCACCGACAAGGTCAACGCCGAAGTCCCGTCCCCGTTCGAGGGCATCCTGCGCACGATCCTGGTCGCGGAGGGGCAGACGGTTCCGTATGCGGCAGAGATCGCGGAGATCGATGAAGCGGGCGGAGCGGCAGGTTCGGCTACTCCCCGCGGAGCGGGCACTGCCGCCGCGAAGGCGGCGCCTCTCGCGGTCCCCGCCGTCGCCGCGGCGCCGACGCCGCCGGCTCCGTCGACTCCTGCTCCGGCGGCTCCCAATCCCGCCGCTCCCGCAACTGCCGAGGAGGCGCCCCTCGTTCCGGTGATGGCCGTCGGCGCACCGGACGCGCGGATGACCCCGGCGGTCCGGATGCTGATGCGCGAGCACGGGCTGAACTCCACGCAGATCGTCGGGACGGGCCATGCCGGCCGGATAACGCGCGAGGACGTGGCGATATTCGTGGAGCGGGGTCGAATAGGCGGCTCGGCCTCGGTGGCCACGGGACGTGGAGCCGCCGCTGCCGCCGATTCGGCTACGGGACGTGGAGCCGCCGCTGCGGCCGCTCAGGCCGCCGCCCTGCAGTCGTCGCCGCCGGCACCTGCGTTCGGCGTCGCGAGCCATTCGCCGGGCCTGGCACCGGCCGGCCTTTCAGCATCGACGCCGTCCGTCCGTTGGGAGCCGGGACAGAACGAGGTCCTCGTCCCGCACAACCAGATGCGCCGGGGTATCGCCGCCCAGATGACCCGCGCAGCCGCCGTGCCGGTGGCGCACAGCACCTTCGAAGCGGACATGACGTCGGTGATGAAGCTGCGTGGTTCCCAGGCCCCAGCCTACAAGGCACGTGAGGGTGTGGGGCTCAGCTTCCTGCCGTTCGTCGTCAAGGCCGTCGTCGAGGGCTTGCACGGGAGCCCCGACCTCAACGCCCACTACACCGATGCAGGTCTCCTGCGCAAACGCCGCATCAACATCGGCATCGCTATCGCCGTCGACAACGGATTGATCGTGCCCGTGATCCACGACGCCGACCAGCTGTCGATCAACGGTATCAACCGAGCGATTCAGGACCTGGCGACCCGCGCGAGGTCGAGCAAGCTAAGGCTCGAGGATCTCCAGGGCGGCACCTTCACCGTCGACAACACCGGCTGGTTCGGCTCCATCCTGACCGTTCCAATCCTTAATACGCCCGAGGTCTGCATCCTCACCACCGAAGCCGTCGTCAAGCGGGCCGTCGTCCGGGAAACGCCCGAAGGCGACGTGATTGCCGTGCGTTCGATGATGAATCTCGTTGCCGGGTACGATCACAGGGCAACCGACGGTGCCCAGGTCGGCCGATTCGTCCGAGACGTGATCTGCTGGCTCGAAGCCGTCGGGGCCGACACGCCTATCTTCTAGACCAGGGTCTCCACCGAAATGTCCGACTCGACCGAAGCCAATCCGACCCCGCGCGGCCTTCCGCTTGCCGGTACCGCCCGCCACGTCCCGACGACTCACGGGCTGCCTCCGACCATCGCCATGGGCGGTGGAACGTTCGAGCCCGGGGCCGACGGATCGACCGCTCCGCGGCGGCATCCCGAGTGGATCAAGGCCCGCATCCCGTCCGGCGAGACCTACCAGGACCTGCGGCGGCTCCTCCACGGGTTGAAGCTGAACACCGTCTGCGAGGAGGCCCACTGCCCGAACATGGGCGAGTGCTGGGACCAGCGCACGGCGACGATCATGATCCTCGGCGATACGTGCACCCGGGCCTGTGGCTTCTGCGCCGTCAAGACGGGCAAGCCGCTCGTCCACGACCTCGATGAGCCGCGCCGCGTGGCCGAGGCGAGTCGCGGACTCGGCCTCGAGCACGTCGTCGTGACGAGCGTGGCCCGCGACGACCTCGACGACGGCGGCGCCGGGATATTCGCCGAGACGATCCGCCGCCTGCGAGTGGCCTGTCCCGGCATGGGCGTGGAGGTGCTGATCCCCGATTTCAACGGCGAGGCGGAACCGCTGCGAACGGTCATGGCGGCCGGGCCCGACATCCTCAACCACAACGTAGAAACGGTCGCGCGTCTGCAGAAGCCGGTTCGAAAGCGGGCCCGCTACGACCGATCCCTCGGAGTCCTGCTTCGCGCCAAGGCATACTCGCGTGAGTTCGGTGGGCCGGAGGGCGCGGCCGCTGTCCACACCAAGTCGTCGATCATGGTTGGGCTCGGTGAGACGCGGCCGGAGCTGCACCAGACGTTCGTGGACCTGCGCGCGGTCGACTGCGACATACTCACCGTCGGCCAGTACCTGCGGCCCTCCACGGAGCACCTGCCGGTGGAGCGCTACTACCACCCCGACGAGTTCGCCGAGATGCGCGAGGAGGCGCTCGCGTTGGGCTTCAAGCACGTCGAATCGGGGCCGCTGGTGCGATCGAGCTACCACGCCCGAGACCAGGTCCCCGATGCCGAGGCTCGTCGGGCCGCCCGGGCGGCGGTGATCGTCGGCGCGCCGGCCGCCGGCCCAGGTGGCGACGCCGGTCGCCGCAGCCCGTCGATCGATGCCGACGGCCGCCTGATCTACCGACCGGACTGACACTCCGGGTCGGCGGCCGCGCGGCCGTCTCGCCATCGAACCCCATCGGCCCCTTTCGGCCACCGTCGACTCCTTTCGAACCCGGGTAGCCTGCCGGGCTGGCCAGCCATCTTGAGATGATCGGCAGCCAATCGCATCGGGCGATCCTTGTCGTGTGGACGACATGCGAGGTGGGGCTGCAATCCGAGCGGTTCGGTTACGGCGCGGGTTGCGTCAGCGCGACGCTGCGAGCCTTGCCGGAGTCAGCCAGTCGATCGTGTCGTTGGTCGAGCGCGGTCACCTTGAATCGCTTGCGGTCGCGTTGGTGCGTTCAGTGGCGCGAGCGCTTGATATCAGGCTCCCTTTTGAAGCCTGGTGGCGCGGAGGGGAGCTTCCCAGACTCCTGGACGAGCGACACGCTTCGCTCGTGGGCGCAGTGGTTGCCAGATTGCGCGACTTCGGCTGGGAAGTTCGCGTCGAGCATTCGTTCAACGTCCGAGGCGAGCGCTGGTCGGTTGATGTGGTTGGGTGGCTGGCAGCCCGAGCCGCTTTGCTGATCGTCGAGGTGAAGAGCCAGGTGGTGGACGTTCAGGAGCTCTTGTCGACGCTCGACCGCAAACGTCGCGTTGTGCCGGCTGCGGTAGCGGCCGATTTCGGCTGGCGTTCGGGGGTCGTGGGTCGAGTGCTCGTTCTACCCGAGGAAACCGTCGTCCGAACGGCCGTGGCCCGGCATGCGCACGTGTTCGCGTCGTCGATTCCGGCGCGAACGATCGACGTTCGCCACTGGTGTCTCGAACCCAGTCGACCGATCGCCGGGATCTGGTTCTTGCGCGACCGCAACACCCGTAATCGTATGCGAGCCTGCGGGGGGTCGAGACGGGTTCGGCGCCGTGGAAACGGTGAATTGCGGGTTGCAGCGCGCTCGGAGCGGCTTCCAGTTAGCGATCCTGAGGTCTCGGCCGGGCCAGCCGCCCGGTTGCGCCACATGTGATTACTGGGATTGCTGTCGCGTGATTTCCGGCGCCTGGGCTCGGGCCGGAGCCACCGGCCAACACGCGCCCCGCCGCGATGCCGGCTCCCACCCACAGGGTCGCAGGCGCGGTATCTAAAGGATCTTGGAGAGGAACGCCTTCGTGCGCTCTTGGGTTGGGGCGCCGAAGACCCCTGCCGGAGTTCCTTCTTCGACGACCACGCCTTCGTCCATCATGACGACTCGGTTGGCAACCTCGCGCGCGAAGCCCATCTCGTGGCTGACGACGATCATGGTCATGCCCTCGCGGGCCAGCTCCTTCATGACCTCCAGGACCTCGCCGATCATCTCGGGGTCGAGGGCGGAAGTCGGTTCGTCGAAGAGCATCAAGGCCGGCTTCATCGCAAGCGCGCGCGCGATGGCGATGCGCTGCTGCTGCCCGCCGGAGAGCTGGTTGGGGTAGACCTCCTCCTTCGCGGCCAGGCCAACCCGCTCGAGCAGCGCCCGACCCACGGCCACGGCCTCGTCCTTCGACGCTCCTCGCACCTGGATCGGCGCCTCGATGATGTTCTCGAGGGCCGTCATGTGTGGGAAGAGGTTGAAGCGCTGGAAGACCATCCCGATCTCCTGGCGCTGGGCCGCGATGTTCTTCTCCTTGTCCTCGACTAGCGTTGAGCCGCCGCCGGCCTCGCGATAGCCGATGAGGTGGCCGTTCACGAAGATCCGGCCGCCCTGGATCTTCTCGAGGTGGTTGAGGCAGCGGATGAAGGTCGTCTTGCCCGAACCTGACGGGCCGATGATGACCACGACCTCCTGGCGCCTGACCTGGAGCGAGACGTCCTTCAACACGTGCAGCCGCCCGAACCACTTGTTGACGTCGCGCGCGTCCACGACGACGTCAACCGCGGGCCGAGGGACGCCACCTATCGCGCCGAGGAGGTTGCTGCTGACCTGAGGAGCTGTCATCAGTGGCCTCCGAGCCCGCTCGACTCATGCGCGGCGCCGAAGAAACGACCGCGCCAGCCCGGACCGGCAGTTCCGCTGGACGTGGCGGTGCCCTTGGCGAACTTCCTCTCGATCCAGGACTGGACGAACCCCCAAATGGTCGTCAGCAGCAGGTACCAGATCGCGGCTGCTCCGAAGAGCTCGAAGTAGGCGTAGGAACGGCCTGCCGCAACCGAGAACGTGTTGTAGAGCTCGAAGACGCTGACGATGGTGAGTAGCGAAGTGGTCTTGAGCATGTTGTTGAACTCGTTGCCCAGCGGCGGAATGATGACCCGCGCCGCCTGCGGCAATACGATCCGAAGCATCGTCTGGCCGTACGTCATGCCGAGTGACTTGGCAGCCTCCGTCTGACCAGGATCCACTGCCATGATGCCAGCTCGAACGATCTCGGCCATGTAGGCGCCCTCGTTGATGCCCAGGATCACGATGCCAGCAAAGATCTGCGGCAGGATGTCGACCGGTCCGACGATGATCTCGGGCCACTTGAACAAGCCCACCGTCGGAAAGCCGTAGTAGAAGAAGGAGAGCTGGACCAGAAGGGGAGTACCGCGGAACACCCACACGTAGATGTTGGCGATCGTGCGGAACGGCCAGAATTTGGCCATCTTGCCCATCGCCGCGAACACACCCAGGACCACTCCCACGAACTGGGCTACGACCGAAACCACCAGCGTCAGTCCGATCCCGTTGACGATCGCCGGGCTCGGCTTGAACAGCGAATCCCAAAAGTAGTGCGGCTGGACGTTGTAAGTGCTCGAGCAGCCGCCGGCCGTCAACGCGACGAGCAGGAGGAACCCGGCGAGCAAAGCCCGCCGGGTTCCGAATCGAGCAAACATGGACGCGGTCATCGCGTCTCAGTGGCTACGGGCGGTGAGGTTCAGGACGCCGAGGGAGTCGGGGCCGCCGGGGCCGGGGTTGCGTTCACGTCCGCGGCCGTAATGGCGCCCGACTGGACGCCCCACGTGGTGAGGATCGTGGTGTAGGTGCCGTCGCTGATCATGGACAGCAGCGCGTTCTTGACCGCGTCACGCAGAGCAGTGTGGTTCTTGGTCACGCTGATGCCTTCAGCGCCGCGCTCGAGGGTCATGGCCGGGACCATCTGGAACTTGCCGCTACCCTGGACCACCTCGTAGCCGGCCACCGGCTCGTCGGTGAAGTGGGCCGCGACCGTGCCGGCCTGGAGCGCAAGAAGCGCGCCGGTGTCGGCGTCGAATACCTGCAGCGTGATCGTCGCCTTGCCCTTCGCGGCGCAGTTGGCGTCCAGGCTGTTGGTGTTGTCGTAGCCCGAGCCGGTTCCGGCGACGTGATCGGCCTCGATGGTGCCCTTCTCGGCTGCCACGGTCTTGCCGCACAGGTCATCGATCGTCTGAATGTTCAGCGGGTTGCCCTTGGCGACCACGAACGACTGGCCTGCGGCGAAGTAGGGGATCATGTCCACCTGAGCCTCGCGGTCGGTGGTGATCGTCTGGGCCGAGATGATGATGTCGCAGCTACCGCCGGTGAGCGCGGGGATGATGCTGTCGAAGACGGTCGACTTGACAGATAGCGTCAGGTTCAGGCGCTTCGCGATCTCCTTGGCGAGATCGATGTCCGACCCGACCGCGTTGTTGCTGGAGTCGAGAGTCTCCTGGGGCGGGTAGGACGTATCCGAGCAGACGGTCAGCGTGCCGGCCTTGACCAGCTGGTCGGCCGGTACGGCCGCACTGGGTGCCGGGGTGGATGAGCTGCCGCTACAACCGGCGAGCGCGATCGCCGCGATGGCGATGACGCCGGCCATTCGGAATCGAGACGAAATCACGCGAGTCCCTCCTGTCCTCCTGGGTCTCCCGAGACGCTCTTCTTCCTCCCGCGACGGGCGTCCGGGAATCGGTGGAGCCAGCGTAGCCCCAGCCGCTTGAGCGTGCAAGACGCGCGCGACATCGGCGAGTTGCGGTCGGGTTGCGAGTGGACGTCGGGCCATATTCGCCGAGGAGTCAGGGCCGAGACCAGGCAACGGCCCGGAGAGCCCGCTCCTCGCATCTCGCCCCAGAGTAGGTATGCTCTCGCCAATGCCGCGTCAGCTGCCGCGCCGGATGCCGCTCGCCGAGCTCCACTGCCACCTCGGCAGCGCCGTAACGCCCGCCATCATGTGGGGCATCGCCCACGAGCAAGGCATCAAGCTTCCGACCAAGGACTACTGGGAATTCCGCCAGATGATCACGGCGTCGCCGAAGCGAGGCCACTCATTCGACGGGTATCTTCAGCTGTTCCATTGGACTGAGCTCATCCAGTCATCGCCGCTGGCGATGGAGCGTTCCGTCTACGAGGTCATCGGCGGGGCCTACCGCAAGAACAACATCACGACGACGGAGCTGCGCTTCAACCCGATGAAGCGAAACCGCGGCGGCGAGCAGGATCTGGACCACATCATCGCCGCGTCCGTTCGCGGCATGGATCGCGCCACACTCGAGTACCCGATCAAGCCGGGGCTGATCTTCTGCCTCGATCGGGCCTTCCCGTTCGACCTCAACGAGATCATCGTCGAGAAGGCCATCTCATGGCGCGACCGCGGCGTCGTCGGCGTCGACATCGCCGGCCCGGAATCGGCCACTTTCCGCGTCGCCGACTACCGCAGGCTATTCGGCCGGGCGCGCCAGTTCGGACTCGGAATCACGGTTCACGTGGGCGAAGTCGGCCCGGTCGAGGAAGTGGCCCAGGTGGTGGAGCTGCTGGAGCCCGACCGGATCGGGCACGGCGTCAAGTCGGCCTACGACGCTCGGACCATGGCGATGCTGCGCGAGCGGGGCATCGTGCTCGAAGTCTGCCCTACGTCGAACCTGCAGACGGGCGTGGTCTCGGACTGGGAGGAGTTCCGCTGGATATTCGACCAGTTCCGCCGCAACGGGGTCCGTTACGCGATCAGCACGGACGGTCCCGAGATGCTGCGCACATACATCCGCGACGAGCTGGCCACGTTGGGACGGCTGGGCATCCTCTCCTATGACGAGCAGGTCCGGGCGGCCGAGACGTCGCTCGAGGCATCGTTCGTGCCACAGGTGACAGATATCGTTGCGGCCGTCCACGAGCCGGCGAGGCGTGTCGAGGTCGAACGCGAGGAGGCTTGAGCGGCGGCCTCGGGCTGGCCACGCCGCGGAACCAGGGCGCCGCGGAAGCGCGGCGGTTGGGACTCTAGTGTCCCGCTCGACAATAGACTTGTAGGTTCTGGTGTTCGCAGCTACGATGGCCGTATGGCCAATCATCCCGCGCCTCCGTTGGCTGTGAGTCAGTCCGAAGCCGAGGCCCTCCGGGCGATGGCCCGCGCGGGCAC
>JBIOII010000017.1:0-31020 GCA_044449785.1 Candidatus Limnocylindrales bacterium | reverse complement strand
GTTGTCCAGGATCTGAACCTCGCGCGGGGAGAGCGGCGCGAAGATCGGGGCAGCCTCCTGCCCGTAGACGGCGAGCTCGCGAAACTCCTTGAGCACGCGACTGGCGACGGCCGGCTTGGCGAAGACCTTCTCGTTGATGAGGAATTCGCCGTCGCTCACCCGCCGGATGATCGTGACGAGGTCGTCCGGGCCGACATCCTTGAGGATGAAGGCGGCTGCGCCCGCCTTGATCGCGTCGAACAAGGCCTCCTCGTCCTCGTCCACGGCCAGCATGATGACCCCGCAGGCAGGCAGCTCCCGCTTGATCCGCTGGGTTGCCTCGATCCCGCCCGGAGCGGGCAGCGAGAGGTCCATCAGGATGATGTCAGGGCTTGTCTCCAGGGCGGCGTCGAGCGCCGAACGCGGATCGTCGGCCTCTCCGACGATCTCCATGTCGGGCTCGCGTTCGATGATGCTGCGCATCCCGACCCGGATGAGCGGTTGATCGTCGACGAGTAGGATCCGCACCCGTTCGCCGGCCGCGCGCCGGTCGGGGCCACCCCGCCGACGCTCCGGTCCACCGTACGACATGGCCTGCCTTACCTCCTCACGGTCCCAACGGAAATAGCGAGCCGGATCAGCGTGCCTCCCGACACCTGGGATTGCACCTCGAAACGCGCGCCGATCAGCGCCGCCCGGTCGCGCATGAACTGGAGCCCGAAGTTGCGGCGGCCCCGCGTGGTCGTCTCGTCGACGTCGAAACCGCGGCCGTCGTCGGCCACCTCCAACGTCCATGCGTCCTCGTCGAGATGCGTGCTGACCCGGACCTTCCGCGCCTCGGCGTGCCGACGCACATTCTGGAGCGCCTCCTGGACCACGCGGAGGACGACGACCTGCTCCTCGTCCGACAGCACGTCGGCGGGTGCGGCAAGGTCGGTCTCGATCGTCGCTCCGGTCAGCGCGCGCATCGTCGTGACGCCGTCATCGATCGACCCGTTGAGGCCGAGTTCGGCCAGGAGGGGCGGTCGCAGCTGGCTGATGAAGGCGCGCACGTCGTCAAGCTGGCGCCGCATGCCTTCACGCAGGACGCGCAGCTCCATTCGTGCTCCGGCGGGGTCGGTCTCGAGGACCCGCTCGATGAAGTCGACCTGGAAGATCGCATTCGCGAGCGCCTGGGCCGGGCCGTCGTGGACTTCCTGGGCCAGTCGAATGCGCTCCGACTCGCGGGCCTCCACGAGCCGCATCCGGAGGTCGTCGGGGAGGTCCGGCGCGGATGGATCGCCCTGCAGACTCGCGTCGCCCCGCTCCATGAAGAGCCAGGTGCGCTCCAGCCCGCGGACGGCCAGTTCCAGTCGCGCGAGCTCCGTCCCGCGCTCGCCGAGCTCGCTGGCCCCGAGAGCCACCGTGCGGCGCAGCTCACCGAAGCGCCGAAATACGCCGGACGCGGTCCTCTCGGTCGAGCCCGCCTCGAGCGCCTCGAGCTCCGTGCTGTCGAGCTCGTCGTGCTCCGCGTGCCACGCCGCGAGATCCGTGTGATACGCCTCGCGATAGCGCTCGGTCAGGGCGCGCAGTGTGTTGGCGGCATAGCCGAGCGCGGCCTTGGCCTCCGCGTACAGGCCGTCGAAGGGGCCCGTGCCTGCATCCCCGGCTTCGATTTCCGCGCTCATCTGCGGCGAAGTATACGGGCCGCTCACGGGCAGGCGACGAGATAGACGCGGAACGGATCGGGCACGGTCGCCGCGCCGGGAAGCGCCACGGGCGCCAGACAGTGCGCGTCGGGATCCGTGGCCAGACGAACCGGCCACCCACCCGCCTCGCCGTCGAGGACCACGTAGCGTGCTCCAAACGCCCGGGCGATCTCGAGGACGCTCGAGACGGGCTCGTCCGGGAGGGCAAGGGCACGGATCCGGTCGGCCTCCGCGACCCAGATCGGGTGGTTCGAGATCACCGGAACGGCCGGGTCCAGCGGGTCTCCCAGTGCAGCGAACCGAGCGGTGAGCGCCGCGTAGCGTGCGTCCGTCGCGGCGGCGTTGGTGCCATACGCCGGGATCCCGAGGCCCAGGAAGAGCAGCGCTCCGGCGCCGGCGAAGAGCGGACCCAGCCAGGCGACGGGCCGCGTCCATCCACGGCGCCGGCCAACCCAGTCCAGCCCGGCGTCGAGCGCCGCGAGCCCGCTCACGATCAGCAGAACGTGGGCAGGCACGGCCGCGTGGAGGTAGGTGCCCCAGGTCGTCTGGACGGGGAACACGAGCGTGGTGATCGCGAAGGTGGCCACGGCGGAGACCACGAGCAGGCGGAGCGACCGGCTGCGGGCGACCCACGCCAGCCCAGCCAGGCCGACCGCCGCGACCGGCATCCCGGGCAGCGCCAGCACGTCTAGGACGTTGTGCTCGAAACCGCCGATGCGATCGCCCAGCCACTCGGCCGGCCCCGCCGCCAGGTATCCGGCCAGCGTGGCGGGCTCCTTCCAGGCGAAGATCTCGAAGCCCGTGATCGCCCACGCGTTCGTGACCGCCTGGCCTGGAAGCGGGCTGCCGAACGTGAGCATCTCCCGAACCAGCCAGGGCGCCACGATGAGCAGGGCCACGGCCGCCGGCACCAGCACGAGTCTGAGTCGCTCGGCCCGCCCGGCCGGGCCCTGCCACCAAGCAAGGGCCGCCCAGGCGAGGGCGAGCCAGATCGCCTCGTTGCGGGCGAGAGCGGCGAGTCCCAGGGTCAGACCCAGGCCGACCAGGCGCGGGTCGCGGGCGCGGACGCCACGTGGTTCGCGGAGCAGGCGCGTTCCCAGTAGGCAGGCCGCCAGCGCCGCCGCCCCGAACGGGACCGTCGAGTCGAGCAGCGCTGCCGGCAGCACGAGCGGCAGGGCCACCGCGCTCACCAGCCCGCTGCCCAGCGCGAGGGTGCGTGCCCGCCCGGGCGGCAGCGCCCGCTCGGCCGCGAGATCGGCGCCGATCCGCCACGCGAGGACCGGGATGACCGCGCCGAGCACAACCGGCACGCCGAGCGTGGCCGAGTAGGCGGTCGAACCCAGCAGCAGCATCGGAATCACCGCGAGGAGTGTCGGGAGCGGCAGCCAGATCTCGAACGCCGGGCGCGGGAAGAAGAGCCCGAATGACCCGGTGACTGGATCGCGGGCCGGCGTGACGTAGCTCCAGATCGCGACGGAGACCAGTCCACGGCCCTCGACCACGTTGCGTGCGACGCCCCAGTAGTAGCTCGCGTCCTCGGGGACAGGGAACGGGATCTGCGCCGCGGCCCAAGCGCGAACCGCGACCGCGACGAGGAAGACCAGCGCGGCGGACAGCCAGGCCTCGCGGCGACTCACGGCACGCTCAGGGCAGGCTGCTGGTCGTGGGCAGGCCGGCCGACCCGCCCGCACACCGCGTGTCGTCCGCCGCGACGCACACCGGGTAGACGGCCAGGTCCACGGCCCCGGACGGGAGCGCAGCAACACCCGGCGCAGGCACGGCGGGCAGGGAAGCGACGGGTGGTCCGATCCAGGCAGGTCGGGCGGCGCCGTCCAGGATTGGCTCGACAGCCTGCGGCGCGCCCGCGCGCTCTAGGACGAGCCAGCGGATCTGGTAGGCACGAGCGACCTGCTCGACCGTCGGAAGCGGATCGTTCACCAGGACGACCCCGGGTCGGCCGCTCCAGTAGCGCATGCCCGACGCGTCGGCAGACATGACTCGGTCAGTGAGCGGTGCGCCGGCCCTGTCCAGCGCCGCGGCAACGAACTGGAAGTCAGCGCGGCTGTCCGCCCACCCGGCGTGGGTCACGACCGTGGCGGCAACCGCCGCGATGAGAGCGAAGGCCACCGCGGCGCCCGAGAAGAAGCGGGTCGCCTGCTCCGCGTCCCAGCCCCTACGGCGGGCCGCGACCCACCCGACGGAGGCGGCCAGCCCTTCGAGCACCAGCACGTACGTGTGCGGCGCCAGCCCGACCGCCGAGCGGATGAACGTGCCGTTTGGGACGTGGACGGCGAAGAGCAGGGCGTTGAAGGCGAACAGAATGCCGGCGTAGGCGAAGGCGGGGGAGAAGTCGAGCGAGCGCCGCCGCAGCCAGCCGCCGACGAACATGAAGGGGACGAGGATGACGCCTCCGATCAGGACGGCGAAGATGGTGACGGCAGCCACCAGGCCCCCGACCCTGCTGGCGATCAGGGGTCCCAGCCCTTGGCCCAGGAAGTAATCCAGCGTGGCAGGGGTCGTCAGGCTGTCCCACTCGGAGAAGCTCCGCATGAAGAACACCTTGCCTGTGGCCGTGGACGGCGACAGGCTGCCGAAGACGGCCAGCTGGCGGGCGAACCACGGTCCTGCGACGAGCAGGAAGAGCCCGGCGCAGGCGAGTCCGGCCCACAGCGGGATTGCCGGCCGCCGCGAGCCACGGCTTCGCCATGAGCGCCAGCGATCGACCAGGAAGACGAGCCCCAGCGTCGCGCCCACGAGGAGGCCGTCGGAGCGGGTGAGCGTCGCCAGGCCGACGAGTGCACCCGCCAGGGCGAAGCTTCGGCCGTGGCCCCGCAACCCGCGAGCGCCCGCCCACAGCGCGCCGACGACCAGCGGCTGATAGAGCGCCAAGGTCTCTGGCTGGGCCATGAACGGCGTCGCCATGACCGGGATCGCCGTCAGGAGGCCGGCGCCGAGCGCCACTCGCTCGCCCGCACCCGCATTGCGGGCCAGCGCCCAGGCCATCGGTGCCGAGAGCGCACCCAGCAGGATGAAGGGCAGCGACGACGCCAGCGCGGTTGGGCCGAGGAGCCAGATGAACGGGACTTGGACGATCGAGGCGAGCGGCATCCAGTGCGCGTTGCTGGCGACCGGCAGGACCGGGATGGCGGGCAGCTTCGCGCCCACCTCCACGAAGATCCAGATGAAGTCGACGCTGAAGCCGTGCCCCGCCGCGAGGCGCCGTGCGACGTCCACGTAGTAGTAGGAGTCCGGGTAGGCGGGATCCGGGAAATGGAGGAACAGGAGCACCCGGACTAGGACGGCAAGCACGAACAGCAGGAGGGGCTTCCGCACGATGGTGCACGGTAGCACCGCCCGAACGTGGCGCGGACCCGTACGGATGGGCTATCGTGAAAGCCCCCAATCCCCCAGTTCCGCGCCCGCAGGCGACCGTACCATGGTGCGGATGGTCAACCTCGCACGGATGTTCCGGAGTGATCTGCACGGCGCGCCTGGATCTAGATTCGCTTCGCCGCGTGTCCGAGCGGTGCTGCTCGTGGCCTCGGGGCTGGGATACGTGCTTGGCTTCTGGACGCTCCTCGAGCACGGGATCCTGACGCGCGGCGGTGCCGGGGCCATCGACGTCCTCGCGTACTGGACGGCCGGCCGGAATCTCCTGGACGGCGGTTCGGTCTACGGTATCCCTGAAGGCGGGTTCAACGCGTACGTCTATCCACCCGTCTTCGCCCAACTGGTCGCGCCGATGAGCGCGCTTCCGGTGGAAGTTTTCGTCTGGGCCTGGCGCGCTCTCGAGCTCGCGTGCCTGCGGGTGACCGTTGGCTCGTGGCGGAATGCCGGGCTCGCAATCCTGTTCTGGCCGCCGGTGATCGCCGAAATTGATGCGGGCAACGTCCACCTGATCGTGGCGGCGGCCGTCGCGATGGCCATCCGGGGTGATGCTCGGGCGCTCGTGCCCGCCGCCCTCACGAAGTTCGCCAGCCTGGCGGCGGTGCCGAGCGCACTCCGTTTCGACCGCCGCGGCCTGCTTATCGGCGTAGGCGCGGGGCTGGCTGCGAGCGCAGTCTCGTTCGCGCTGACGCCCCATCTTTGGTTCGATTATGTGAGCTTCATCACCCGAGCGACAGAGCCGGTCTCCAGCGGGTTCGACGTCGGGTCGTTCATCTGGACACCGCTCCGCCTCGCGATCGCTGCCGGGTTCGCACTGGCGGCTGTCTCGAGGCCGCGCCTGAGCGCGGTGGCGGTTACCCTCGCGTATCCAGTCCTCTGGCTGAACGGTCTGAGCACGCTCACGGCGCTTGTCGCTCGCCCCGGAGGTGGTCGTTCCCGCACCGCGAACCCGGAGCCTCGATGACGGTACTCAAGCGCACCGCGGTCCTCCTGGCCAGCCCTGCTGCGCTCGTGTGGAGCCTGGTCGCGCTCTTGACCATCCGGCCCCAGGGCGACCTTGACTACTGGTGGCACCTGCGCATCGGCGAGTGGATCGTCAGCCACGCTGAGGTCCCCCGGACCGCGCTCCTGACCTGGCTGAGCGCCGGCCCGTGGACGGCCCACGAGTGGGCCTCCGAGGTGGTCCTCTACGAGCTCAACCAGGTGACCGGTCCGTTCGGCTCGATCGCGCTGTTCGGCGGAGTGACCATCGCGATCTTCGTCGTCATGGCATCGATCATGCGGCTCCTGCGACCGACGATGAGCGCGCTGTCCGTGGCGCTCTTCGGCCTGATCGCGGCGTTTGTCGCCACGGCGATCTGGCTGCCGCGAGCCCAGCTGTTCGACATCCTTTTCAGCCTCATTACCCTGCGGGTCGCGCTTGGCTACCTGGATCGCGGAGAGCGCCGCGGCCTCTGGCTCATGCCACTCGCCATGGTCGCCTGGGTGAACCTCCACGGCGGCGGGGTGACAACGTATCTGCTGGTCATGGCGGCGATCGTGGCCGGCGAATGGTGGAACCGGCGGACTGGTTCGACCCCGGTCCGGCCCTGGTGGCCGCTTCTCATCTCCGCGGGTGTGACGGTCCTGGCCATGAGCGCCAATCCGTACGGCCCGTCGATCTATCTCTACCCGTTTGGCACGGTGGCCAGCCCCGCGATGCAGGCCCTCATCCAGGAATGGAGGAGCCCTGACTTCCACGAGCTCTACTTCCGGTTCGCCCAGGTGTTCGTCGCCGGTGGGCTGGTTGGACTGCTGGCGCTGGTCCGGATACGGGACGGTCGGGCGATCGCGCTGACCGCCGGGCTCGCGTTCATGTTCCTCCAGTCGGGCCGCTATGTCGGCCTGCTGGCTCCGCTCGGGGTCGCGGTCATGAGCCCATGGCTGGCCGACGCCGTCGGGGTGCTGCGAGCGGGCCTGCCCCGCGTCACGCTCCGGGTCCGCTGGCCGGCACCCTTGGGGCTGATCGGCGTCGTCCTGCTTCTGGCGAGCCTGGCCCTCGGCATGCCCGCCCGCCAGGACGCCGTCGTGGCGACGAGCGAGCCGGTCGCGGCGACTGACTGGCTCACGGCGCATCCCCCAACCGGACGTCTGTTCAACGAGTACAACTGGGGCGGCTACCTCGCGTACCGCCTGCGGATCGAGGTTGGCCCATACGGCGCCGCCGACGCCTTCGGCGATACCGGGCTCGACGATCTGGTGGCCGTGATGGACCTAGCGGCCGACCCGCGCTCCTACCTTGACCAGCATGCGGTCGGGGTGGTGATCATCGCTCCCCGCTCGCCGTTGGACCGCTGGCTCGGCGACGCTGCCGAGTGGCGCAAGGTCTACGCGGACGCCGTCGCGGTCATCTACGAGCGGGCATAGAGCGCCGTGGGCCAACCTCCGACCGGCCGCAAGATCAAGGTCCCGCCGGCGGGCGCTGTCGGCGATGCATCCCGGCTGGATCTACCTCGGACCGTCATCCTCGCGGTCACGGGCGCGATCCTAGTGATCGCCGCCTGGGAGGCGGTCGTGTTGTGGCGCTACATCGGTGACCAGCATGCCCTCGGAACGGACCTCGACTACTACCGCGGGATCGCTCAACGCTGGCTCGACACCGGGTCGTTCTATCTCCCGCAGCAGCTCGCCGGACCGTATGTCAATAAGGCCGACGTGCACGTCCTGTACCCGCCGATCGCGCTTCTCCTGTTTGTGCCGTTCACCGTCCTGCCGTGGCTCCTCTGGTGGCTGGTCCCCCTTGGAACCATCGCGTGGTTCGTGCTGCGGTGGCGCCCCGCCCCATGGACCTGGCCGATGCTGGCGTTCCTCGCGGCGTGGCCCACGGAGTTGGCCCACGTCTTCTACGGCAACTCCACTACCTGGGCTATCGCCGCCGTCGCCGGTGGGCTCGCCGCAGGCTGGCCGGGAGCGTTCGTGATCCTGAAGCCATCGCTCGCGCCGTTTGCGCTGGTGGGGATCCGCCGGCGTTCGTGGTGGCTCGCCGCGGTGTTCTTTGGGATGCTCTCCGTCGTCATGCTCCCTCTCTGGCAGGACTTCCTAACGGCGATCCGCAATTCGGACGTTGGCCCGACCTACTCCTTGTCGGATCTCCCGCCGATGCTCCTCCCGGTCGTGGCGTGGCTTGGAAGGCGACCCGGCGGGATCGATCGCCTGATGCCCGCCCTGCGACGGGCGATGGGCACCGCGCGGCCCTGAGGTGGGTACGACGCCCAGACTTGGTTGCCCTGAGCGACCGGGCCAGCTCACCGACAGGTTGGGCGGGTAGGCCGGCAGGATTGTGACGGCCGGCGCCACCTCGGGCGGGCTCAGCCGGGCCAGCAGGAAGGCGGCTCGCGGAACCACCTGAAGGTAGCCCGCTGTTGGTAGAACAAGGTCGCGCAGGGGATCGAGCGTGAACGAGGGGGTCCAGAGATCCCGAGTCTCCTCCCAGATGAACTGGGGACGCAGGATCGTGTACGGCTGGCGGAGCAGAACCGTAACGGTCACGATCTCGAGGGTAGTATCGAGTCGGGGTGGGACGTCGGATCTGACAGGTCGGCGTTCCCGCCATCACCGACCGTCCTGCTTGCATAGAACGGGGGAACGCACGCCTGGGATCGGCGTTGGACCAGTTCTTCGGGCACGTGCGGCGGCACTGCGAGCCGGGGCGCGACCCCGCGCCTGGCGCAGTGCGGCTTCCCGTCGCCTTGGCGTGGTCGTCCTATAGCTCTACCTGATGAAGCATTTCCAAGCGCCCGGCTGCCGCTACGATCCACCCGTGACCGAACGCTCCGACTCGATCGCATCCGGAGCACACCGGCGACTCGATCACTTGATGTTCGCGCTCGCTGGGCTGGTCGGGGCTGTCGGCTGGTTCGGGGTCGCCTGGGTCGGCGCGCAACTCCTTGCCATCGACCCACCGCGCCGGCGACGACCTGCGCCTGTTGGTCGACGCCGCGGACCGAGCGGCCGCCGCCCAACACCTGTACGTGGCCGTCGTTCCCGGGACGACGCTCGAGGCACACAGCGCCTTCTACTCGTATCCGCCGATCCTTGCACAGGCGCTCAGCCCGCTCGTCGGCCTCCCGTTCCTGGTCCTGCTTGTGGGCTGGGGGATCGCCGCCACGGCCGGCTTTCTGGCCGTTGCGCGGCTGCTTGGCGATCGCGACAGGCGCGTCCTTGTCGGCGTGGCAATCAGCCTCCCGTATGTCTTTCCCTTTGCGATAGCGCTGCTGGAAGGCAACGCAAACGCCTGGTTCCCGCTCGTGTTTGGCCTCGGCATCCTTGCGGTGATGCGCTCGGATCGACGAACCGCCGTGATCGCCGGAGTCGCGCTTGCGGTCGGATCCGCCTTGAAGATCCGTCCAGCATCGGTCGGCTTGTGGTGGCTCTTCCGATGGCTCTGGGGCGGACGGCGCGGATCCGCGGGCATCGTCGTTGCCGCCGGCGCTGTCATGCTTCTTCTGAGCGTTCTGGCAGCCGGCGCGAGTCCATGGATCGACTACCTTGCCTTTCTGAGGTCCGGCGCGCAGAGTTCAGACCTCGTGGGCCCGCTCAACATCGGCCCGGCCTCGCAGGTGACCATGCTGTTCAGCGGCAGTGACGCGACGGCGCGGCTTCTCCAAGCGCCAGTCACGCTCGCCGCCATAGGGATCACGATCCTGGCCGATCGAGTCGCGGACCCGATCGAAGGCCTTGCCTGAGCGGTGACGGCGTCTCTCATCGCCCTACCGGTCACGTGGTTGCGCTACTCGGCTGCGCTCGTGCCGTTCGCCATGGCGGCCGTCGCCCGGCGCCACCATTCGCCACAGCCAGGGCGCGTTTCAGCACTCGCTATCGGAGCGATGGCGAGTGCCGCCTATGCGGTATTCGCGCCCGTTACGGTCTGGATCGCGGTGGCGCTCGTCCTGGTCGCGGTCCGAGCCTCGCGGCCGGCACTGACCACCAGGCATGCCGCGCTGGTGGCCTAACGGGTAAGCCAGGCTTCGCGAATCGGTCGCCGAGGTGCGGGTTCATCGTTGCGACCGTCGGGGCGTTTGCCGGCGCTGTTCGCGCTCCGGCTGCGGTTCACGGGCGACCCGCTGGCCGATGTCCGCGCCTTCCAAACACGGCCGTTCGGCTGAACGGCGGCCCGCCCCAACCCCCGGACTGACAGACACGCCGGGGTTGCCGTTGCACCGTCTGTCGGGCAGGCGTCACCTGTCGAACAGAGGGTTCAGCCGAGCCCGCGGGCGTTGCTGCTTTGCTGACCGAGCGAGACGCAGGCCAGCCCGTAGACTGCACGGACGATGGCAGCCGAGTACGACGTCGCTGGCGGTCCCCGGTCACTCACGGTCGTCCTGCCCGCGTACAACGAGGAGACGCGCCTAGGATCGGCACTGGACGAATTGTTCGGATACTTGCTCCGGCACGGCGAGCAAGGGCGCGATGGCGCGCCGGGTGCAGCGCGGCTGCCCGAGGACCTCCGCGTTCTTGTGGTGGACGACGGGAGCACCGACGGGACCACAGCCTTGGTCCGCGCGCGCCCGGAGGCGCTGGAGCGACGCGATGGTCACGGACCCACCCTTGCGCTCTTGGCAGTCCAGCACGGCGGGAAGGGAGCCGCGGTGAGGGCGGGCATGCTGGCGACGGACAGCGACCTGATCGTCTTCGCCGACGCCGACTTGGCAACCCCACCTGACCAACTCCCGCTTCTCGTCGCGACGCTCGGCGACCACGACGTCGTGTTGGGCAGCCGGATCCAACCGGACGGCTCGGACATGCGCGCCAGCCAGCCGCTCTACCGGCGACTCCTCGGGAAGGCGTTCCACGCGCTCGCGTCGGCCTGGGCTGCGGGCCCTGTCCAGGACACGCAGTGCGGATTCAAGGGCTTCACGCAGGAGGCCGCCCGCGACCTGTTTACGCTCCAGCGGGTCACCAGCATCGTCTTCGACGTGGAGCTCATCTTCCTCGCCCGGCGGCGTGGCTACAGGATCAAGGTGGTGCCGATCCGCTGGGCCGACAAACGCGGGTCGCGGATGCACCCAGGCGTCGCGCTCGCGATCCGGGTGGCGTGGGACCTCTTCAGAATCCCGCTGATCCACCGGCGAGTGCCACGGTTGCGTGGCTGAGCAGCGCGTACGGCTGGAGCGGGCACTGGTCCGGCTGGGCCCGGCCCTGATCGTGGCGCTGTTCGCGTGCACGACTCTCGCCGTGCTGTCGGTGGCCGGCTCCACGCTGGGATACGACGCCGCGGCGTATCTCCAGGCGGCCGATCGAGTGCTCGCCGGGAGGCCTCTCTATGACCCCGCTGTCGACGTCGCGGTGGGCTACGGCGTCTACCTGTATCCGCCACCGTTCGCGCTCGCCGCGATCCCGTTCGAGGTCCTCCCCGCACCGCTTGGCCTATGGGCCTGGCTGGCAACGATGGTCGCCGCGTTCCTGGCTGGGACCGCGCTTCTCCCCGTCCGAGCGAACGTCCGCTGGTCGATCGTTCTCCTGGCCGCGCTGAGCTTTCCGTTCCTGTACGCCGTGAAGCTCGGTCAGGTTGGGCCGCTCCTCTACCTCGCGTTCGCGGCGGGGTGGCGCTGGATCGATCGCTCCGGCGCGACCGGGCTCGCGGTCGCCGGCGGTGCGCTCGCGAAGCTCCAGCCGGCGCTTCTGTTCGGCTGGATGATCACCACGCGTCGCTGGCGTGCGCTTGCGGTGGGCCTTGGCGCTGTGGCCGTGGTGGCCGGCATTACCTCGGCCGTTGCGGGCACGGCGTCCTGGTCGGACTACCTGGCGTTGCTCGGACGGGTCAACAAACCGATCACGACGCCCCAGAACCTGACTGTCGGTGCGATCGCCTATCGAGCCGGAACGACCATGGAGGTAGCGACCATCCTCCAATGGGCGGCCCTTGCCGGAGTGCTGGTCATCACGTGCTTCGCCTGGCTCCGCCGCGACGGGGCCACAGGCTTCGTCGTCGGCGCGGTTGCCACCCAGTTGCTGAGCCCGGTGATCTGGAGCCATTACGCGATGCTGCTCCTACTCCCGGTCGCCATGCTCCTGCAGCGGCGGCAGTGGTGGGCCGTCATGATCCCGCTCGCAACGTGGCTACCGCTCGACGTCGCATATCCACTCGTATTCGCCGCGGCCTTGGTTGGTCCCGTGATGACTGCACCCAGGGCACGCTCCGTGACTCCGCAACCACCGGTGCTATTCTCGGCACCGTGACCCCCTCCCCTGCCGACCTGGACCTTCCGTGTCCCCCGGCGTCGGGTGCAACGGCACCGGTTGCCCGAACCGCCGTTTCTGGTCGCGCCCTGCGGGTTCTCGGCAAGCCGTTCGACGCGATCGCGCCCGCGACGTGGGACGCCTTGGCCGTCGCGAACCCATGGTCCACACCGTTCTCGCGGTGGGCCGTCCAGCGGGCCTGGTGGGACGCCTACGGCGCGAACGCGCACGACCAGACCTTGGTGGTGGTGGACGACGCGGCGCCCGACGATGCGCCGCCCGTGGCAATCGTGCCGCTCATGCATCGCCACGCGGTGGAACCTGACGACGCGATCCTGCGGACCCGGATGCGTGGGGCGGGACACGGCGCCCCGCTGACGCCCGTGGCGCCCGACCGCAAGGCGATCTTCTTCGGGGCGAGCTATCACGCCGACTACGCGACGGTGCTCGCGCGGAGGGAGGACCTGACCGCGGTTGCCCGCGCCGTCGCCGACGCCCTCGCCGCGGACGTGGCCCCCGGCGATCCGCACCCCGACCCCTGGGATGTCATCGACCTGCGTCGGCTCCGCTGCGGCGATCCGGCTGCCGACGAGCTGGCGGTCGCATTCGGGGCGCGGTCGGCCTCCGAGGGCTGGACGGTGGTCCGCGAGCGCGAGGAGGTCTGTCCCATCCTGGACCTGGCGCCCGGCCTGGACTACGAGGACTACCTCGGGACGCTGGGCAAGAAGGAGCGCCACGAGGTGCGCCGCAAGGTCCGCCGCGCTGAGGCCTCCGGCGACGTGCGCCTGGAGCGTTCGACGGACCCGCTCCGCGACCTGGACGAGTTCGTGGACCTGCACCAGAAGCGCTGGGGCGCGAATGGGCTCTTCCCGCCGACCCCCGGCGGCGACCAGAGCCGCGCCTTCTTCCGCGGCCTCTTCGAGTACTGCGGCCCGCCCGGCCTGATCGCGCTGCACTTCCTGACCGTCGGCGGGCGCCGGATCGCGGCAGGCATCTGGTTCGACGATGGCGAGACGCTCTACTTCTACAACGCCGGCGTCGACCCGGAGGCGCGCGAGCTGTCGCCGGGCGTGGTCCTGGTGGCGCGCTCGATCGAGATGGCACTCCGGGCCGGCAGGTCTCGGTTCGACTTCCTGCGCGGCGACGAGCCGTACAAGTACGGCTGGGGCGCGCAGGACGTGCCAATCCAGCGCCTGCTGGTTGTGCGAGCGGTCTCCTGAGATGGGGGCACCGACTCCGGGAGATCCGTGTCTCGAGCCGAGGAACGCCCCGCCGATCCCTGGCGGCACGCCCGTGCGCGTCGTAGAGGTGCTAGCCACCGGCACGAACGGTGGTGCGCAGGAGCACGTCTACTCTCTCGTCTCGCGGTTGGACCGCTCGCGTTATGACCCGCGCGTGGTTTCGCTCTCCGACGGCAGCGCGATCCGGCGGATCCAACGCCTGGGCATACCCGTTCACGTCCTGAACGAGCCCGACGACGCGATCGCGGTCGGCGCTCTGGCGACCTTCCTCGCCGACGCCGACGCGGAGATCGTTCACAACCACATGTACCGGGCCGAGCTGGTCGGGACGCGCGCCGCGATCGCCCTGGGCGAGGCCGGCCACCTGCGGCCGTACGTGATCGGGACGGTGCACTCCAGCCGGATCCGCAGCATCGAGGACCGCGACGAGCTCCGCCGTCTCACCCCGCGGATGGACCACCTGGTCGCCGTGAGCAGGGCGATCGTCCGCAAGATCGCCGAGGAGCGGCCCAGCCATACGCTGGTCTCCCTGGTCTACAACGGCGTGGACCTAGACCGCTACGACCGGACGGAGGCCTGCTGCACACTTCCCGAGGAGTACGGGATGGAGATCGGGGCCCAGATCGTCGGCGTCGTCGGACGCCTGGAGCCGGAGAAGGGTCACCCCACCCTTATCGACGCGTGGCCGCTCGTCCTTCGGAAGGTCCCGAACGCCCACCTGCTGATCGTCGGCGAGGGGAGCCGTCGCGAGGCCCTAGAGCACCAGGTCGCCGAGCTGGGGATCTCCCGGCGGGTCATCTTCACCGGTCGCCGCGACGACGTCCCGGAGGTGACCGCCGCGCTGGACGTCGCCGTGCTGCCGTCCTACCGCGAGGCCCAGGGCCTCACCATCCTCGAGGCGATGGCACTCTCGCGACCGGTCGTTGGGTCGAATGTGGGCGGGATTCCGGAGATGGTGGAGGACGGTCGGACCGGCCTCCTGGTCCCGCCCCATGACGCCCCGGCGCTCGCGTCGGCCATCATCCGGCTCCTCACGGACCACCCGTTGGCCGACATGCTGGCCCGGGCCGGCCACGACCTAGTCCACGCACGCTTCTGCGTGGAGTTGATGGTCTCCACCGTGGAGGATCTCTACGACGAGGGCGTGGCCGCGGTCCGCCCGTCGGTTCGCGAGGCGGTCGCCGCGACCTGATCCGGCGCACAGACCATCGCGGACACCGGAAAGTGCCGAGACGCCGGCAAACGGGCATCGCGAAATCGCGACCTTCCACTTACGATCCGCCGGCAGATCGTGCCATATCACAGTGCGCTCAACGTGGGAGCCGTCTACAGTCCGCCACGTGCTCCCGCCAACCCCGGAACCACCGAAAGACATGACGATGGCGAGCTCGATCGCCGCGCCGGCCACTCGCCGCGGCTTCTCGGTGCTGGTCGGACTCGTTGCACTCATGGCCGCATTCGTTGTGTTCTTCTGGTCGGCCCGTGGGTTCGACGCCGGACGCCCGGATTTCTTCTACCTTGCCGACGCCTTCCTCCACGGTCGGACGTGGCTCGACCGGGCCTTCCGTCCGTATGACGTCGTGGTCGTCGGCGCCCGCGTCTACGTGCCGTTCGCTCCCTTCCCGGCGTTCGTCCTCGCGCCCCTCGTAGCCCTCGTGGGACCAATGAGCGCGTCGTCATGGGAGCCGGTAATCAACAGCCTGCTCGCAGTCACCGGCCTCGCGCTTCTGTGGCGGCTCTCGGGGCGGCTCGGGGTCGCGTCCTTGACGGATCGCGTCTGGTTGCTGGCGCTCTTTGGGTTCAGCACCGCCACGTGGTGGGCTACCCTCCGCGGCGGCGTGTGGCACACCGGCCAGCTTCTCGCTTCGATCCTCACCTTCCTCGGGCTGCTCGAGGCCTTCGGGCGTCGACGGCCGCTCGTCATGGGCCTCCTCGCGGGCGCGGGGTTCGGCTCGCGCGCCACACTCCTTGCCGCGTTGCCGTATTGGGGCTGGCGCTCATTACTTGGGAGCGTCCGCGAACACTTGCCAAGCGGGCTTGCTGACGTCGCGGGCTATACCGTCCGCAGGGCGGCGTTGCTCGTGACCGGCGTCGCGCCCGCCCTCCTCTTCGCCGTCTGGTACAACGCAGTACGTTTCGGGAATCCCCTTGAGTCCGGGTACGGGCTCGCTGCCATTCCGCCCTTCCTCGAAGTGAGCCGGGAGCTCGGAGTCTTTTCCCTGGCCCACCTCGGCATGAACTTGGACTACTTCCTTTGGCACCTCGGACAGCCGATCCCCGACTTCCCGTGGTTCAAGCCCGACGGGCTGGGCATGTCCGTCTTTCTGACGAGCCCAGGGCTCCTGCTGGCGGTCCGGGCGGACTGGCGCAACCGGGAGACGGTCGCATTGGCGTTGACTGCACTCCTGGTCCTGGTGCCGAGCCTCCTGTACTACGGCGGGGGCTGGGTGCAGCTGGGCTACCGCTATGCGCTCGACTCGTTCCCGTTCGTCATGGCGCTCTGCGCCATGGCCGCAGCGCGCCGCGGGATCGGACGTTGGTGGAAGGTGCTCATCGTCGTCGGCGTGGTCGTGAACCTGTACGGCGTCTACTGGACGTACAACCCGTGATCAACGGACCCGGCCAGCACGATGGTGGTGCCGCCCGCGCGCTCGGATGCCGATCTTCGGAGGTCCGCGATTGTCGAAACTGACGGCCTGCGCCGGACCGTGCTCGCCGCGACCTGGTGATGCTCGCCGCGGCCCTGATCGCGACACTCGCGCCCTCGTCCGAATTAGCCGAGCGGCAGATCGCCGTCTCCATCGGCGCGGGATCGAACAGTCTTCGCCGTCGTTCCCGAATGACGACACACCGACTACTCCGGGAGGCGACCTTCGACGGCTGGCAGGTCAACGCCCCCTACGTTCGAGCGGCGGTCGGCCCTGCCTGGCGGGGGTCATCGGACCACCCGACCACTTGGCGGGTCGTCTACCGCGGTGCGGTCGAGTGGTCGATGGTCAGGGCGTAACAGGCACGGAATCGTGTCTGTCGGCGCCTTCCACTGCTCCACTACGATCGACCGGATGCGCCTTGACTCGAGCGGACGTGCGGCCCTGCTGGCGCGCGCCCGGATCGGCCGCGTCTGGCCTCCGCATCTCCCCACGCTGATGGCGTTGGCTGGCTTGGCCTTCAACCACGAGAAGTCCACGCAGACCTGCATCGCCAGCGTCGCGGCTCCGTCTGAGCCTGGCATGTCCGACCGTGTGTCGACGTTCCGGCGGCTCTGGGATCGCGTTGGCTTGACCCTCAGACGCACGCGATTGGAGTACGTATTCCTTGTCATAGCGCTTGCGTGGGGAGTGGCGCAGGTGTTCATTGTGCCTCCCCTCCAGGTCCCCGACGAGGGGGATCACTGGTTCCGGGTGTGGGCACTGACCGACGGACAGCTCACTGCTGACAGTCAGGGCGTGATTACACTGCCCGGCAGCTTCGCACGCATTGCCGATCTCTACACGCGACTCGTCGGCGGCGTGGGAGGCATGCAAGTACTGCCGGTGTCGCTGGCGGGGCAGGCAGGTTTTTCTTCCTATGAGGATCTGTTCAGCAGCTCGGGACCCCCCGGCACCGTGAGCGTCGTCTCTCGGGTGGCGAACTACGGTCCTGTCGGCTATCTACCCCAGGCAATAGGCGTCGGCCTTGGGCGACTCGTGGGAGCCCCGCCCCTCACTTGCTTCTATTTGGCGAGGCTCGGGAACCTCTTTGCCGCCATAGTTCTGCTCTTCTTCGCCATCCGGCTGGCGCCGTTCGGCAAGCAACTCTATGTGCTGTTGGCGCTCCTTCCGATGACGATGTTCGAGCTCGCCAGCGTTTCGTGTGACGCTCTGACCATCTCAGGGGCCATGTTCTTCACGTCGCTGCTGCTCTGGGCGAGCACGCGCGTGACGCTGCGAAGAAGCGATGTCGCACTGGTGGTGTCGGCCGCCGCCGTCTTCCTCAATGTGAAGCCCGGTTACTGGGCGCTCGTCCTGCTGGTGCTACTCATCAGGCCGGCGCAGCTGGGTGGCCGCAGGCGGTACGTGGCATTCGTGGCCGGCAACGTCTTGGTGGTAGTCGGCGTCTTCCTGATCGTCTTCGTGCTCACAGCCGCCGATGCCCGGGTGCAGGCCGTCGGGGGGTCTCACGCGCAACTCTTGTTCATCCTGCACCAGCCCCTGAGCTTCCTGGGGATCGTGTGGTCGAACCTGCAGGGCAATCTGCTCATGTGGACCTTCCAGGCGATCGGCATCTTGGGGTGGCTTACGATTTGGTTACCGCCGGCCGCCTACCTTCTTGTTCTCCTGGCAGGGGCCGTGTTCTTGATCCGAATGAGTGATGACGAAGTGCGTCTGCAACTCTGGCGGCGCGCGCTCCTCGCTGGGGTTAGTGTCGCGGTGTTCCTCACGATGGCGGTCGCTCTCTATGCTTTTCTGGAGCCGATTGGCAGCGGGCGGGTGCTGTTCCAGGGCCGCTACCTAGCCCCCGTGTGGCTCTTGCTGCTCCTGTCCGCATACGGCATCCGGTTCGCGCAGAGACACCTGGGGCAGCTCGTTGTGGTCGGCGTAGTGCTGCTGCTGATGGCGCTGAACTTTCAGACCCTGATCTCCTACTACCAAGCCTGAATGTGCCCCTGGCCGCGCAGCAAGACTGCCATCATGATGGCCCGAGGTGCGAACTGCGCGACTGCCGGTGCTTCGAAATGCGTGGCTGAGCCCCACCCGGTGCCTCCTCGGGCAGGCGGCCGAGGTCCCCACCAAGACGCTAAGCCCGAAGGTTCCTCCCACTGACACCGGCGGATACACTGCCGCCATCGTCCACGGTTCGTCATCACATGGGGAAGCGGGCACGTCGTGAAAGTCGTGATCCTTGCCGGCGGTCTCGGCACCCGCCTGTCGGAAGAGACCGCCTCCCGGCCCAAGCCAATGGTGGAGATCGGCGAGCGGCCGATCCTGTGGCACATCATGAAGACGTACAGCCACTACGGGTTCAGCGACTTCGTGGTCTGCCTTGGCTACAAGGGCTACGTCATCAAGGAGTACTTCTCGAACTACTTCCTGCACATGTCGGACGTGACCTTCGACATGCGCGACAACTCGATGAAGGTCCACCAGAACGCCGCCGAGCCGTGGCGCGTGACGCTCGTGGACACGGGGGCCGAGACGCAGACCGGCGGCCGGATCAGGCGCGTCGGCGAGTACGTGCGCGACGACACATTCATGCTGACCTATGGCGACGGCGTCGCCGACGTGGATATCGCGAAGCTGCTCGAGTTCCATCGGGCCCACGGGAAGCAGGCGACCATCACAGCCGTCCAGCCGCTCGGGCGATTCGGCGCGCTCCAGATCGACGAAGATCAGGCCGCTGGGCCGATCTCGGCGCCAGCCGTGCGGGCCTTCCAGGAGAAGCCCGTGGGCGACGGCGCCTGGGTGAACGGCGGCTTCTTCGTGCTCGAGCCGGCGGTGCTGGACCGCCTCGGGGGAGACGAGGTCCCATTTGAGGGCGCGCCGCTTGAGGGCCTGGCCGCGGACGACGAGCTGCGGGCCTACCTCCATCGCGGCTTCTGGCAACCGATGGACGCGCTGCGCGACGTGCGCACGCTCGAAGCCCTTTGGGGCTCCGGCAACGCGCCATGGGCGGTGTGGACGCGCCCCGACGAGTCCTAGATGACCCTGGCTGAGAGCTTCGCCGGCCGCAGCGTCCTCGTCACCGGCCACACTGGGTTCAAGGGGTCGTGGCTCGCCGAATGGCTGACTTCGCTCGGGGCCGATGTCACCGGCTACGCGCTCGACCCGCCGACGCAGCCCAGCCTGTTCGCGGCGATCGACCTCGGCCGGCGCCTTCGGCACGTGGTCGCTGACATCCGCAACGGCGACCGCCTGGCGGCGGAGGTGCAGGCCGCGCAGCCTTCAGTGATCTTCCATCTCGCCGCAAGAGCGCTTGTTCGCCTGGCCTATGCCGAGCCGCGCGAGACCTTCGAGACGAACGTCATGGGAACGGTGAACGTGCTCGAGGCCGCTCGTGCCTGCCCGTCGGTGCGCGCGGTGGTCATTGTCACGAGCGACAAGTGCTACCAGAACCTTGAGACCGGCCGCGCCTTCCGCGAGACGGACGCCATGGGGGGCCGCGATCCATACAGCGCCAGCAAGGGCTGCGCGGAGCTGGTCACGGCATCCTACCGCGACAGCTTCTTTGCCGAGGGCGCAGCCGTCGCCTCCGTGCGCGCGGGCAACGTCATCGGCGCGGGCGACTGGGCCGCCGACCGGATCATTCCGGACTGCGTCCGGGCTCTTGTGGCCGGGGAGCCGATCGTCGTGCGGAACCCCGATGCCATCCGCCCTTGGCAACATGTGCTCGAGCCGCTGTCGGGGTACCTCTGGCTGGCGGCCTGCATGCTGCGCGATGGTCGCCGATACGAGGGCGCATGGAACTTCGGGCCCCGCGACACGGCCGGCGACAAGCCGGTCCGCTGGGTGGTCGAGCGCTTCCTCGAGGAGTGGGGGTCGGGTTCGTGGACGACGCCGGCTGATACCGCCCCCCAGCCCCATGAGGCCCACCACCTGCGCCTTGACAGCGCCAAGGCCCGGGATCAGCTCGGGTGGGCGCCCGTCTGGGACGCTCGGGCGGCCATGCTCCAGACGGCGAGCTGGTACCGGGAGTACTACCGGGCGACTGCGACGGCCCGCGAGCTCGTCGAACATCAGCTGCGGACATACCAGGACGATGCCCGCGCCGCGGGGCTGGCCTGGGCGGCTGACGACGAGGGTGGGTCGATCACGTGACCGATACGCGCCACGGCGCCGCAGACACCCGCCGCGAGATCCTGGATCTCGTGGGCAGGTACTACCGGGAGCGCCATGCGCCGCCCCCGTTCGACCCCGACCGCGACCCGGTGCGCTACGCCGGCCGCGTGTTCGGCGAGGAAGAGATGCGCTCCCTCGTCGACTCGAGCCTCGACTTCTACCTCACCGCGAGCCGCTTCACCGAGGAGTTCGAGGCGGGCATCGCCGACTACCTTGGTCTGTCGGACGCCCTGTTCGTCAACTCCGGGTCCTCGGCGAACCTCGCAGCCATCACGACGCTCACCTCGCCGAAGCTGGGCGAGCGACGCCTCAAGCCCGGCGACGAGGTGATCACGGTAGCCGCCGGCTTCCCCAGCACCGTCGCACCGATCGTCCAGAACCGCCTGGTCCCGGTGTTCGTCGACGTCCGCCTCGGCGACTACAACGCCGACCCGGAGCAGCTCAGGGCGGCCGTCGGGCCGCGCACGCGGGCGATCATGCTGGCCCACACGCTGGGCGTGCCCTTCGACCTCGACACGGTCATGGAGCTGGTCGAGGCGCACGACCTGTGGCTGGTCGAGGACAACTGCGACGCCCTGGGCTCGCGATACCGTGGTCGTCTCACTGGCACCTTCGGCCACGTGTCAACGGTCTCGTTCTACCCGGCCCACCACATCACCACCGGCGAGGGCGGCATGGTGGTCACCGACGACGACGTGCTCGCCCAGATCGCCCGTTCCGTGCGCGACTGGGGCCGCGACTGCTACTGCACGGGTGGCGAGAACAACACCTGCGGCAAGCGCTTCGGGCAGCAGTTCGGCAGCCTCCCGTACGGCTACGACCACAAGTACGTGTACAGCCATCTTGGCTACAACCTGAAGGCCACGGACATGCAGGCGGCCATCGGCTGCGCCCAGTTGGCGCGCCTCGACGGGTTCATCGCCGCGCGCAAGCACAACCATGCCCGGCTGCTCGACGCGCTGCGCCCGTACGAGGACCGCCTCGTCCTGCCGGCGGCGCCGCCGCACGCAGACCCGTCGTGGTTCTGCTTTGTGATCACCGTGCGCGAGGACGCCGATTTCACGAGGAACGAGCTGACCGGCTTCCTCGAGGCCAACCGCATCGAGACTCGCACTCTCTTCAGCGGCAACCTGCTGCGACATCCGGCCTTCGAGACGATCGAGCGCCGCGTCGTCGGCGATCTGGCCAACACTGATGCCGTCATGAGCCGGACCTTCTTCGTCGGCGTCTACCCGGGCATCGACGACGCTCGGTTGGACTACGTGATCGAGGCGTTCGATCGGTTCATGGCCGGAACGCGGTCACCCGCGGACCGTTGAGGCTCGTGTGCCCGTCGTTCGGAAGATCCCGTGCGTGGTCCGCCGCGTCACCGATCACAGCGAACACGTGTACACCGTCGAGCTCGAGCCAGCGGCGCCGGTGCCGAGCTTCAGGCCGGGCCAGTTTCTGCACCTGGCGCTCGACGCCTTCGAGCCGGGCGGCTTCTGGCCGGAATCGCGGGTGTTCTCGATCGCGAGCTCGCCCTGGGAACGAGACCGGCTGGCGATCACATACGCGGTCAAGGGTGGATTCACGACCCGGATGGAGCAGGAGCTGACCGAGGGCGTCGCGGTCTGGGCGAAGATGCCGTACGGGGAGTTCGTGGTCGATTCGATTCGGGATGCCGTGCTGTTCGCCGGCGGCACGGGTGTCACCGCGTTCACCGCGTTCCTGCTGTCGCTCACGCCCGAGCAGGTGCCACGCGTGCTGCTCTACTACGGGGCCCGCACGCCGGACCTCTTCGTCTACCGTTCCCTTGTGGAGACCTGCGCCCGCGACGTGCACTCGCTGACCTGCAACCTGGTCTGCGAGGAGACTGACGGCCGCCTCAAGGTGGACGCGGCGTGGCCTGCCATCGCGACGCTGCACGACCCGCTCTTCTACCTGAGTGGGCCCCCGGCGATGTTGGACGCTCTCACGGCGCAGTTGCGCGGGCGCGGCGTCCCGATGGAGTTGATCCGCACCGATGCCTGGGAGTAACGCCCGCCCGCTGCCAGAGACGGATCTGGGCCACGTGCTCGAACACACTCGGGGGCTCTGGGAGGACCTCCGCTGCGGGCGCTTGTTCGTGACCGGCGGCACGGGCTTCTTCGGCCGGTGGATGCTGGAGAGCTTCCTCCGGGCGAACGACGAGCTGCGCCTGGGCGCCGAGGCGATCGTCCTCACGCGCGATCCCGACCGGTTCGCGAATGCGGCGCCGCACATCGCCGGACATCCGGCCATCCGGATGCACGTCGGCGACGTGCGGTCGTTCGATCCGCCGGGCCAGGACTGCTCGCACGTGCTGCACATGGCGACCGAAACCGCCTTCGCGTCCGCGCGGGCCTCGTTCGAGACCGCCGTTCAAGGCACACGGCAAGTCCTCGACTTCGCTGCGCGCCACGACGTACGCAGGCTGCTGCTGACGAGCTCCGGGGCGGTCTACGGCCCCCAGCCACCCGAGATCGAACGCCTCTTCGAGGAGTACGCCGGGGCCCCCCGCCCGGACGATCCATCTACGGGCTACGGGCACGGCAAGCGCGCCGCGGAGTTCCTGTGCGCTGTTGCCGCGGCGGAGACCGGTCTGCAGGCCACGATCGCACGTTGCTTCGCCTTCGTGGGCCCCTTGCTGCCGCTTGACGCCAACTTTGCCATCGGCAACTTCATCCGTGACGCGCTGCATGGTGAACGCATCGACGTGATGGGCGACGGGACCCCACGCCGCTCGTACCTGTACGCCGCAGATCTCGCTATCTGGCTCTGGACCATCCTGTTCCGAGGCGAGTCAGGCCGACCATACAACGTCGGCTCCGAGGCAGACCTGAGCATCGGCGACCTCGCCCTGCTGGTAGCAGAGGTTCTGCGGCCGGGCATTCCCGTTCACGTCGCCGTGCAGCCGGCGGCCGGAGCGCGGCCTGCGCGCTACGTTCCCTCGACCGTCCGTGCGGTCCGCGAACTCGACGTTCACGCTTGGGTCGACCTGGACGACGCAATTCTCCGCACCGCCCGTTGGTACCTGGCAGGGACCAACGGGGGGTCTCCAGATCAAACCAGCCGTGTATCTTCGGTTCTGTGGTGAGCAGCAGCGTGCATGTGCCGAGCACGAACATCCACGATTGACGGGCCATCGCTGAGGGAGACACCTTGATGGAAGTCCAACTGGGAGCACGCGCCGTCGGCGACGCGCACCCATGCTTCGTCGTCGCGGAGATCGGCATCAACCACAACGGCGACACCCAGGTTGCCCAGAAGCTCATCGATGTGGCGTCGCTCGCCGGCTGCGAGGCGGTCAAGTTCCAGAAGCGCACAATTGACGTCGTCTACTCTCCCGAGGAGCTCGCGAAGCCTCGCGAATCGCCGTTCGGTGACACGAACGGTGATCTGAAGCGCGGGCTCGAGTTCGGGCAGATCGAATACGAGCAGATCGACGACTACTGTCGAAGCAAGCCGATCGCCTGGACGGCCTCTTGTTGGGACGAGGCTTCGGTCGATTTCATCGACCAGTTCGACCCGCCCTTCTACAAGGTCGCTTCTGCCTCACTCACCGATGACGCTCTGCTTCGCCACACTCGCTCTAAGGGCAAGCCGATCGTGTTATCGACGGGCATGAGCACGCTCGACCAGATTGATCACGCAGTGGAGGTGCTGGGGAAGGGGGGTCTCGTCCTTCTGCACTGCTGCAGCACGTATCCAGCCCAGTATCCGGAGCTGAACCTGAGGGTGATTCCCGCTCTTCGGCAGCGCTACAACGTGCCGATCGGCTACTCGGGCCACGAAACCGGCATCGCATCGTCCGTGGCGGCAGCCGCATTGGGAGCGTGTGTCGTCGAGCGCCACGTCACCCTGGATAGGTCGCTCTGGGGATCCGATCACGCGGCGTCGCTCGAGCCAAACGGCATCATGCGGGTCATCCGCGACATCCGGCTCGTGGAGATGGCCCTCGGCGACGGCGTCAAGACGGTCCTCCCTTCTGAGATCCCGGTCATGAAGAAGCTTCGGAGGGTTGGGCTCTGAGCATGGCGATCAAGGCCATCGCCATGGACGTGGATGGGGTTCTCACGGACGGCATGGTCTGGCTCGACGAGGCCGGCCACGAGTCCAAGCAGGTGTCGTTCGCCGACATAATGGGAGTCTCGATCGGGCGACACGCGGGCCTTTTCTACGCCCTCGTGTCCGGGGAGAGCGGGCCTTCCCTCGACCGAATCGCCGCGAAATTCGGCATCGCCGATGTGTACAGCGGCTGCAAGGACAAGGCAGCGGCAGTCCGCGACTTCGCGGCGCGACACGGACTCGAGCTCTTCGAGGTCTGTTTCATCGGGGACGATGTCAACGACGTACCTGCCCTGGTGATATGTGGCCTCGCGGTGGTGCCTGCCGACGCTCAACCGGCCGCGCTCGCCAATGCTGTCGTGGTGACGGCGCGGCCAGGAGGCGCGGGTTGCGTGCGCGAGGTCGTGGACGCGCTGCTCGCGGGGAGTTGGCAAGGTGTCGTGCAGCCGAAGGCCGAGTCCGGCCCATGAGCACCGCTGGGCTCTCAGATGTGAACGGCGGGTCGGACTCGCTGGCATGAAGCTGTCCGATTACGTCCTGCAGTACCTCGCTGAGCAGAGCGTCAGGCATGTCTTCATGCTGCCCGGCGGTGGTGCCATGCACCTCAATGAGTCGCTCGGCCGACGTACGGACATCGAGTTCGTCTGCAACCTGCACGAGCAAGCCGCCGCGATCGCCGCAGAGGCATACGCCAAGGTCACCAACGAGCTGGGTGTCGCCATGGTGACCACCGGCCCGGGCGGCACCAACGCGGTAACCGGGGTTGCATCGGCCTGGCTCGACTCCGTACCCTGCCTCGTGCTCTCCGGGCAGGTAAAGCGTGATGACCTGAAGCGTGACTCGGGCGTTCGCATCCTCGGTGTCCAGGAAATCGACATTGTCTCGATCGTCGACTCGATCACGAAGTACGCGGTGACGATCGAGGACCCGGAGACAATTCGCTACCACTTGGAGAAGGCCATCTACCTGGCTCGTGACGGCCGCCGCGGTCCCGTGTGGATCGACATCCCGCTGGATGTTCAGGCGGCGCAGATCGATCCAGCCGGACTCCCGGGATTCGCCCCGCCGACAAGGAAGGTCGAGGGCAGCCTCCACGCCCAGGTCGGAGAGTTGCTCAGGCTGCTGCGTGCCTCCGAACGACCCGTGGTTGTGGCCGGCAACGGAATTCGGGCGGCCGGGGCTGTGGGCGAGTTCCTGCGGGCGGTCGAAACCCTGAACGTCCCAGTCCTGACAACCTGGCTGGGGATGGATCTCCTGCCAGAGACGCACCCCCTTTTCGCTGGCCGTCCCGGGTCGATCGCTCCGAGGGGGGCCAACTTCGCCCTCCAGAACTCGGACCTCCTGCTGGTTGTCGGCTCGCGCCTCGACATGGCCCTGACCGGGTACGCCCACGAAAAGCTGGCGCGATCGGCGGTCAAGGTGATGGTGGACGTCGACGAGGCAGAGATCGGGAAGATGAGGACGACGGTGCACCTGCCCGTCGTTGCTGATGCCGGCGCCTTCCTGCGGGAGGTCAACAGGCAGCTGGGCGAGTCGGCGGTCCCGCCACGAGGCGACTGGGTGCAGCGGTGCCAGGACTGGAAGCGGCGCTATCCGGTCGTTCAGCCCGAATACCGGGAGCTCCGGGAGGGCGTCAGCACCTACTGCCTCTCAGAGGCAATCTCCGAGGAACTCGCGAGTGGGGACGTCGTTGCTTCCGGCAGTTCGGGCGCAGCGGTTGAGCTGTTTCTCCTCACGTTTCAAGTGAAGGAGAACCAGCGGGTGCTCCACTCACGTGGTCTAGGCGCGATGGGCTTCGGCCTCCCGGCCAGCATCGGCGCCTGTCTCGGGGCAGGTCGGCGGCGGACGGTCTGTGTCGATGGCGATGGCAGCTTCCAGATGAACGCCCAGGAGCTCGAGACGATGCGGCGGCTCCAACTGCCGATCAAGGTGTTCGTAATCAACAACAATGGATTTGCATCGATCCGAGCCTCGCAGGAGAACTACTTTCAGCATCTCGTGGCAGCCGACCCCTCGAGTGGGCTGTCCCTGCCCGACGTCAAGGAGGTTGCGCGAGCCTACGGTGTCCCCGCGGTTTCGATCAGGAGCCAACAGGACTTGCGCTTGCAAGTTCGTGCGGTCCTCGACGCCCCCGGGCCTGTCGTCTGCGAGGTCCTGGCCCCTCCCGACGAGCAGCGTGCTCCTCGACTCTCGTCGATGCAGCGCCCGGACGGCAGCATGGTCTCAAAGCCGCTGGAGGATCTGTGGCCGTTCCTTGACCGTGAGGAGTTTCGCTCCAACATGATCATTCCGCCGCTGGACGACTGAATGTACATCGCGATCATGCAGGGACGTCTGGTGCCGCCGACGGACGGCAGGATCCAGTGCTTTCCACGGGAGCGCTGGCGCGATGAGTTCGCTCTGGCTGCGGCCGCTGGACTCGACGCCATCGAATGGATCTATGACCTCCACGGGGCTGATGTCAACCCGGTCGGGGCGGACGATGGCCTCGAGCAGGTGCGGACCCTGTCGACGCAGAGAGGAGTGCTGGTTCGCTCGCTCTGCGCGGACTACTTCATGGACAAGCCCCTCTTGCGGGCCGAGCCGGACGAGATCGAGGAGCGGACAGCGACCCTCCGCTGGCTTCTCGCGCGCTGCGCGTCGCTCGGCGCGGGTCGTGTCGTCCTTCCGTTCGTTGATGCATCGAGGATCGACTCGGATGCTGAGCTGGACCATGTCGTCGGCATCCTGGGCCGGGTGCTGCCTGTTCTAGAAGAGACGGGTGTCGAGCTGCACCTGGAGACCTCGCTCCCGCCGCATCGACTTGCCCGGCTGCTCGCGCGGTTGCCACACGCGATGCTGAAGGTCAACTACGACTCGGGCAACAGCGCGTCGATGGGATACGACCCGGCGGACGAGTTCGCTGCCTACGGAACCCGCGTGGGCAGCGTGCATATCAAGGACCGGGTCATCGGAGGCGGCACTGTGCCGCTCGGAAGCGGGAACACGGACTTCAAGACCCTCTTCAAGTGCCTTGGCGAGCTCGGCTACACGGGCGATTTCGTCCTTCAGGTCGCGCGGGGTGCTAGCGGTGACGAGGTGGCCTGGGCGAGAAGCAACCGCGACTACGTTCTGGCCCTCCACACAGGTGTGGCGTAGGCGTGGACCTTCACCTCGAGGGCAAGGTCGTCTTGGTCGCTGGCTCGTCGCGGGGCATTGGCCTTGCGACGGCTCGTGCCTTCCTGGCGGAAGGCTGTCGGACCGTGATCACGGGACGTGGAAGCACCGAGCTGGGCCAGACGCGAGCGTCCCTGGCGTCCGAGTTCAGCCCGGACCGGTTGATGGCCTGCGAGGGCGACCTTCGTCACTCCGACGAAATCAAAGAGGTTCTGGAGGCCGTCGGTCATCGCTGGGGCCCGCCGGACTGCCTCGTGGCCAACGTCGGCAGCGGTCGGGGTCCCGTCGGTTGGGACCTCGGGGAATCCGACTGGCATCGCCTCTTCGAGGAGAACCTATCGGGCACGTATCGCCTAGTGCAGCAGGTTCTCCCCGACATGATCCGATCCGGTCACGGCAGCATCGTTCTCGTCGCGTCGATCGTCGGACTTGAGAGCATGTCTGCGCCTCTACCCTACAGTGCCGCCAAGGCGGCGCTCATCAGTTATGGCAAGAACCTTGCCCGCCAAGTCGGGTCTTCCAACGTGCGGGTGAACTCGGTCGCCCCGGGCAACATTCTCTTTCCCGGCGGCTCATGGGACCGCGACCTGGCCGAGCGACGGGACGAGGTTCTGCGGGAAATCCAGGCGGGAGTGCCCTTGCAGCGATTCGGCCGAGCTGAGGAGGTCGCCGACTTGATTGTCTTTCTGTCGTCCGATCGAGCAGCGTTCATCACCGGTTCGTGCGTCGTTGCGGACGGTGGGCAGACGCGCAGGATGTGAGCGCTTGATGCGCACAGAAGTCGAGGCTCTCTTCGATCTCACAGGTCGGGTCGCCGTAATCACGGGCGGCTCGGGGCTGCTCGGACACAAGCACGCCGAGGTGATCGCGGCTGCGGGCGGGACGCCGGTCCTGGTAGACCTTCCTGCCACCGAGCCAGAGGCTCGTGCACGGCAGCTTGCGGAGCAATACGGGGTCAACGCGGTGGGTCGTTCCGTGGACATCACGAAGGTGCATGAGGTAACCGCGCTCCTCGCAACGATCCTCGAGCAGTTCGCGACCGTCGACATCCTGATCAATAACGCGGCGAACAACCCCAAGGTCGAAGCGGCCTCGAACCCCGCCTGGTCGCGGCTCGAGAATTTCCCCCTCGAGGCATGGGAGGCGGACCTCGCGGTTGGTCTGACGGGGGCATTCCTCTGCAGCAAGGTGATCGGGGCCGAGATGGCGCGGAGGAACAAGGGAGTGATCCTGAACGTCGCCTCGGACCTAGCGGTCATTGCCCCGGATCAACGGCTGTACATGCAGGATGGTGTACCGCGTGATCAGCAGCCGGCCAAGCCTGTGACCTATTCGGTGGTCAAGACCGGACTGCTCGGCCTCACGCGGTACCTGGCCACGTACTGGGCCGATTGCGGGGTGCGCGTCAACGCCATCTCCCCGGGCGGGGTGTACGACGGCCAGCCCGACGACTTCGTGAGCCGATTGAGCGCCATGATCCCACTCGCACGCATGGCCCGTGTAGATGAGTACCAGGGCGCGGTCCTCTTTCTGTGCTCAGATGCTTCCTCATACATGACCGGCGCCAATGTGGTCATCGATGGTGGACGGAGTTGCTGGTGAACCTCCAGGCCAGCTCGATGTTCTCGCTCGAGGGCAGGACCGCGGTGCTAACGGGGGCGACAGGATTCTTCGGGCGCACGTTCGCGCGCACGTTGCTTAGCAACGGGGCGCGGTTGATCGCTCTCGGTCGCTCGGAGCGACTCGAGAACCTGTCCGCAGGTTGGAGCCGCGAATTCGGCGTGGATCGCGTCCGCTCATGCCGGGTCGACATGTACGACCTATCGGCCTTCTGCGCCGTCCTTGACGAGATCGCGGCCGAGGAGGAGGTCGACGTCCTGGTTAACAACGCGTATGAGCTCGGATCCGCTACCGGCTTCAACACGAGCGACGGCGCCCTCGAGACCGCGACCTTGGATCAGTGGACACGACATTTCACGTCCGGGATCTACTGGCCGGCGCTGACGGTCCAGAAGCTGGGCCCGGGGATGAAGGCGCGCGGCCATGGCAGCATCGTCAACATCTCCACCATGTACGCCGTCGTTGCGCCTGACCCTCGCCTTTACGAGGGAACCAGGTTCCTGAACCCGCCGGGATACTCCGCAGCCAAAGCCGGCGCCCTCGCGTTCACGCGCTACGTTGCTTCCTTCTGGGGTTCGCATGGAGTCCGCGCCAACGCGATCCTACCGGGGCCGTTCTCGAACACCGAGGAAGTCAGCGCCAACTCCGTGGACTCGTCCGATCCGTTTCTGGGTCGGCTCGCTTCACGAACATCCCTTGGGAGGCCCGGGCAGCCGCAGGAGCTGGCCGGAGCGCTGTTGTTCCTGGCGTCGGATGCCTCGAGTTACGTCACCGGCCATGGGTTGGTCGTTGATGGCGGCTGGACGGCAATCTAGGTGACCGGACGTCCAAGATATCCAGGTCGCCGCTGGGGCAGCCAGAGATCCCGAGAATCGTACGCGAGGGGGCCTGAGCATGGGTCTCGATGACGAGCTTGCCGCCCACCTCGATGCCCTCCGAGGCACGGTCGCCGGATCTTCGGCTGTTATCGCCGCTGTGGCGGCGCGCCTTGCCTCCTGCTTCGACCAGGGGGGAAAGCTGCTGATCTGCGGGAATGGCGGAAGCGCTGCCGACGCCCAGCACTTCGCCGCCGAGTTCGCGAACCGTCTGAGGTTCGATCGGCCCGCCCTCCCAGCCATCGCGCTAACGACCGACTCATCTGTGCTCACGTCGATCGCAAACGACGCTTCCTACGAGGACGTCTTCTCCCGCCAGGTCGAGGCGCTCGGCCGTCCTGGCGACGTGCTGATCGCCATTTCGACGAGTGGACGCTCAGCGAACGTGCTCGCGGCGCTCTCGGCCGGTCGACGTCGAGGGATGGTCACCGTGGGCTTCACTGGTGAGGCGGGCAACGAGTGGATGAGCGCAGACTGCGACCTCCTACTCGCCGTGCCTTCGGATGACACCGCCCGAATCCAGGAGTGTCATGAGTTCGTGTACCACGTGATGGCGGGTATGGTCGAGCACCAACTGTTCGGAGGCGGGTCCCCGAGCCCGAGTGAGTGAGGACCCACGAATGACGAACTCAGCAACGGACCTTGATGCCATCCTCGGGTCCGATTGGCGACAGGCTGTTAAGCGACGGCGCTCGGAGATCGGCCGCCGAATCGCCGGGCGCACCGATGTGGTCCTCTTCGGGTCCGGCTACCTGGGACGGCACATGCGGCGCGACCTAGCTGGCCTGCCCTTCACGCCGTTGGCGTTCGTCGACAACAACAGCACGCTACTGGGCAGCCAGATTGAAGGTCTTGACGTCCTGAGCCCCGACGATGCGGCGGCACGCTTCGGGCAGGCTGCTCTGTGGCTGATCACCATCTACACCAACGCTCGAGTGATCGAGCAGTGTCGGGCGCTGGGGGTGCCCTGGGT
>JBIOII010000016.1:0-31977 GCA_044449785.1 Candidatus Limnocylindrales bacterium | reverse complement strand
GCCAGCTCGTCGGACGCGGATAGGTGGCCGTTGCGCGACTGCAGCTCGAGCTCCGGAGTCGGCGCCTTGCCGGCGAGTGCGGAGCGCATCCTGGGAAACTGACTGCCGGTCCTGAGTTTGTAAGTGGTGAATAGCGCGACCTTCGGGTAGGCGCCCGCCGGCTTCTCATGCAGATCGGGCATGTCGCGGACGAACGCCAGCCACGGCTCGTCGGGGTGCTGCATGACCACGAACAGCCCGCTCGTCCAGCAGCCCAGGAGGAGGTAGTCGGCGTCGGCGAGGATCGTCATGTCGCATTCGCCGACCGAGACAACCTGCGCGGATACGCCCTTGATTTCGAGACACGCCGCGATCTCTTCGCCGTAGCGGCGAGTCACGCCCGAGTGGCTGCGATACACGACGACGGCCTTCTTCACCGACTCTCTCTTCTGCCTCATGCCTCCCTCAGGCTCGCCGATGCCCGGCCGGCGCACCCAGTGCCGTCGGTCACCTCTGGTTGCGGGTGCAGGACGTGGGTTCCGCCGGCATCTGTAGGGCTCGGAGAGCCGGCCTGCGGCGGGTCGCAGGTCGGACGTCCGCGGGCGCACATTCACGCCGAGGTAGTCCATCCAGCCCTTCTCGACCGACACTACACGAAGCAAGAATCGGCGTCTCTGCGGCAGAAAAGGGGACTTCATGACCACCAAGCAACAAGTCGATGACTTCCTGGCACTCAAGCGAATCGCGATCGTGGGCGTGTCTCGCGATCCGAAGGGTTTCTCCAACGTGATGTGGCAGGAGTTCCGGCAGCGCCGCTATGAGGCCATTCCGGTGAACCCGCTGGCCACCGAGATCGACGGCCAGCCGTGTTTTGCCAAGGTTGGCGACATCGAGCCGAGCGTCGACGGGGTTTTGATCATGACTTCGAAGAAGTCGACCGACCAGGTCGTGCAAGACTGTGCCGCGGCCGGCGTGAAGCACGTGTGGATGTACGGCGGCATGGCTCCGGGTGCCTCGACCAAGTCGGCCGTGGCGTTTTGCGCGGACAAGGGCATCGACGTCGTGGAAGGACTTTGCCCGTACATGTTCCTGTCCGGAACGCCCGCTTTCCACGCTCCCCACCGCGTCTGGAAGAAGCTCACCGGCAGCTACCCGAGGTAGGCGCGCGGCCGGGCGGAGTCCGAATGGCGACCACGCCGCCGGCCCAGCCTGGGACGCCGGCTCCTGCTAACCTCGGGCCGTGGCCGATGGCGTCGACATCCTGGGCGGAGCGGTCGGGCGGATAATCCTGGCCGACAACCTGACCGTGCTCGGCTCGCTTCCGGACGACTCGATCGATCTCGTCTACATCGACCCCCCGTTCAACACGGGCAAGCGCCGGACGCTGCGGCGACTGCGCACGGTCCGAGACGACGAGGCGGGCGACCGAACCGGATACGGCGGGCGGCGCTACCGATCGATAGAACTGGGAGCGCAGAGCTACGTCGACGTCTACGACGACTACCTCGACTTCCTCGAACCGCGACTCGGAGAGATCCGGCGGGTCCTGCGCCCCACCGGCAGCCTCTACCTCCACCTCGACGCGCGCGAGGTCCACTACGCCAAGGTGCTCTGCGACTCTGTCTTCGGGCGCGATTGCTTCCTCAACGAGATCGTCTGGGCGTACGACTACGGCGCGAGGACGAAGCGGCGCTGGCCGGCGAAGCACGACGACATCCTCGTCTACGTGAAAGACACCGAGAGGTACTGGTTCGACGCCAACGCCGTCGATCGGATCCCCTACATGGCGCCGGGCCTGGTCGGGCCCGAGAAGGCGGCTCGCGGTAAGCTCCCGACCGACACGTGGTGGCAGACGATCGTGCCGCCCGGCGGCTCCGAGCGGACCGGCTATCCCACCCAGAAGCCGGTCGCGGTGCTCCGTCGAGTGGTCGCGGCGTCGTGCCCGCCGGGTGGCACGGTGGCGGACTTCTTCGCCGGGAGCGGGACCACGGGCGTCGCGGCGCTCGACCTCGGCCGGCGGTTTCTGCTGGTGGACTCGAACGCGGAGGCGGTGGCGGTCATGAGGCGGCGCCTCGGCGGCGTGGCGGGCGTCGAGGTGGTCGGCGAGGGTTAGCCGGCGCGGGCATCGGCGCCAGTCGGCGCGGCTGCGGTACTCGCCTCGCCAATCGTGATCGTCGCGGCGCTCCCGGCTTCGCTCGCCGCCGGACCGCTCGTCGCCGAGGCGGCGCGAGGGGTCGAGCCTGTCTCACTGCGCTCGATGCGCACCGTCGGCATGAAGCGGAGCGCCACGACCGCGACGACCAGGGCGTCGATGGCCACGATGGCGAAGACCCACTCGAGGCCGCCGGACAACGCCGAGCGCATCGCGGCGAGCTGCGCGGCCGGGATGAAGTTCCGGCCGATCGGGTCGAGGACGATCGCCGAAGAGTTGCCCACCGCCGCCGTCACGATGCCGCCGAGCAACCCGACGCCCACGGCCCCGCCGATCGTCCGGCTGAACTGGACCAGACCCGTGGCCACCGCGCGGCCCTGCCATGGAACCGATGCCTGGACCATGACCAGGATCGTGGTGGCCGAGAGGCCCATCCCCAGGCCGGTGATCGCCTCGCCCAGGGCTGCCACCGCGAGTCCGCCCTCGAGAGTTCCCGGTCGCGTCGCCTGCGTAACGACAAGCGTTCCGGCGACCAGCATCGCCGTCCCGACGAGAACCGTCGGTCGCGCCCCGAACCGCAGCAGCGCCCTCCCGCCCACGATCGAGCCGACCGGCCAGCCGATCGACATCGCGGCGACGGCGATGCCGGCCTGGAGCGCCGTGCCGCTCATCACGCCCTGGACGAGCGGCGGGACGTAAGTCGAGAGGCTGAACATGACCACGCCAGACAGCCCGCCGATGGCCAGCCCGGCCGCGATGACCGGGACCCGAAGGAGACCCAGGTCGATCAGGGGCTCGGCGATCCGCCGCTCGAAGACGACGAAAGCGGCAAGCAGCGCCAGGGAACCGGCGACCAGGGTCAGGGTCACGGGAGACGTCCAGCCCCATAGCTGGCCTCCCTCAGTGGCGGCGAAAAGCAGGGAGACGAGGCTCACCGTCAGGATCCCGGCACCCGCAAGGTCGAGTGGGTGGCGGTGGCGCTCGACGCGCTCGTTCAGGTAGCGACCGATCAAAACGGCGGCGATCAATCCCACCGGCGCGTTGACGAAGAAGACCCAACGCCAGCCGACGGTCGTGGTGATGATGCTGCCTATAGCCGGGCCGATGACCGCCGCCGCGCCCCAGACTCCCGAGAACAGCCCTTGGATCCTGGCTCGCTGCTCGCTCTCGAAAACGTCGCCGAGAATCGTGAACGAGATGGGCTGAACCGCTCCCGCGCCGAGACCCTGAATCGTGCGGAAGAGGATGAGCGTAGTCATCGAACCGGCTGACCCGCAAAGCATCGATCCGCCGATGAAGAGCGCGAGCCCGACCATGAAGAGCGGCTTGCGGCCATACATGTCGGCCAGGCGGGCATAGAGCGGAACGGTCACGGTCGAAGCCAGGAGGTACGCCGAGAACACCCAGCTGTACTCGGAGAGGCCGCCCAGATTGCCGATGATCGTCGGCATCGCAGTGGATACGACCGTACCGTCGAGGGCGGCAACGGCGAGCGCCGACATGATCCCGACCGCGACGACGAACTGCTCGGGCGTCATGCCGATCCGGCGAGCGACGGCGTGGTGCCGGCGGGCGGTAGTATCGGGCGCCGCCGCGGTCACCTCAGGACTGCCGGTACCCTCGGCCGGTTTCTCAGGCATGGGCGACAGTCTACGAGGTGAATGGCGATTCGGCCGGCCTGTCCGACTTCGCGCTCGAGATCAGCGAATCCGCGGCGCGTCGGGAAGCAGCTCGATCAAGGGCCGGTGTGCGACCGCCAGCTGGTCTGCGATGCTGGTCAGGGCCGCGAGCCGGCTGTCGATCCCGGCCAGCAGGCGCTCGAGGTCGATGTCGGCCGACCGCGAGATCCCGTGATCGAGTCGGAGCGAGTTTTCAAGGTGAGCCCGGGCGCCGCGCAGGTTCCGCGTCATGCCTATCGGGTTGCCGCGCACGGCGTGGACGTAACCCGCCGCAAGCTTGATCAGGCCCTGGTACAGCGCCCTCTCCGCTAGGTTCGAGGTGCCCATCCAGGCTGGTTCCAGGAGCTCGTGGGCTTCGAAGAAGTCGCCGCGGTCATAGGCGGCCAGACCGGCTTCGAGCGCGAGCCTGCGGCGATCGGGTGGGATCGGCCGGTATGCCTTCGCGCGATCGCCCTGCATTACGGACATACGGACGCGACCGCCGCGCTCGCCGCGGGGACCGGACGCGGACGGCTCGTCCGTCAAACTAGGTCCTCGATCCGACGTCTTCCGCCGAACCCTTCCGAAACCTCGTGCCACCACTTCACTTGGTCCTCGCCGAGGCGCCAGCACAGCCAGACCGGCCGGCCGGATACGAGCGCCGGGAAATCAACCAAACCTGTCTCGATCGCCCGAAGCTGAATGCCCCAACCATCGATCTTGAGGACCGTGGCCTGCATCTGATCAACCAGCCCCTGGAGGCGCATCCGGAGCCGCCTCGTTTCCAGGTCGGCCTCGTCGGGCGCGGGCGGCGGCGTCGAAGCCGCTCCGCCGGCGATAGCAGGTGCGTTCAGCTCCACGATGCGATCGCGCACCGATACCACCTCGTCGCGGAGGGCGCGGAGCTGGAGCAGAGTCTCCCGGAGCTCGGGAAGCCTTGCGTTTGCCCGGTCGAAATCGTAGAAGTCAGGCACGGCTCGCATGTTACCCAAGGAGCCGGCGGCACGCCGGAGCGAACCACCGACCGAAACCGGCCGCGACTGAACACTTGAGGCCCTCTTTGCTGCCGCCGACGGCCCGAGTCGTTTCCCGCGGGCGCGGCAGGGAAGATCGTCGAGTGCGCGGCACGCAGGAGACGCCTGCGCGGCAGGCGATTCCTATCGGCTCTGTGGACGCACAATTGGGCCGCGCACGGTGGCCGCCCGCGGGATGGCCCCGGGCGCTGCAGGGAGTGGCCGGAGTGGCGCGGGGACCGTCGCCAGCGCGAGTCGATTTGAACAGAAACGCCGCTCGCCTCGTCTGGATTGCCGGCTGCGGGACACAGCCGGCCGCGACTGGCCAAGGAGGCTTGCCACGTTGGAGGCGGCGCTCGCGTTCGCCGATGTTCGTCCGGTGACGTTCGTCGACCTCGCCGAGCGTGTGCTCGACGACGCCTACCGGCTCGCGGGCTATCTCCTCGGCGACGCCACCGAGGCCGAAGACGCGGTACAGGAAGCACTGACGCGCAGCTGGCAGGCCTGGTCCACGCTTCGCGATAAGGACAGGTTCGAGGCGTGGTTCGACCGGATCCTGGTCAACGTCTGTCGCGACAGGCTGCGCAAACGGCGCGGCCCCCGGATCGAGGAGCTCAACGACGAACTCGCGGTCTACACGGAGGACCCGTTCCGGGCCGCTCTCGCCAGAAACGAGGTCGACGGGCTGCTGCACGTCCTCAGCGCCGACCAGCGAGTCGTGGTGGGTCTAAGGTTCTGGCGCGACCTCTCGCTCCAGCAGATCGCGGACGTCCTCGGCGTCCCACTGGGGACGGTCCAGTCGCGGCTTCACTACGCCCTTCGCGCGCTCCGCGACGAAGCCGATCGGACGAGTCGAACGGCCCCCCTCTCTGTGGAGGTGAGGCGATGAACGAGCAGGAACTCGCGAAGCGCCTGCGGAGTGTCGTCGATGGGCCGAAGCCGCCGGCCCCTGCCACTCTGCATCGGTTCTTGCGCGAGCTGCCGGAGACCGATGCGGAGCGCCATCGCGGCCCGATCGGGCAGCTTCGACGCGCCCGCGAGCGGATCGCCGGGCTCCGCCGGCCGGCGCCGTATGCGCGACGAGCCCAGGCCGCCTTCGGGGTCACGCTGGCCGTCGTTGTGGGAATTGCGGGTGCGGGCCTGCTGCTGCACTTCCGGCAGTCTCCCATGCCCTTGACCAGCGTATCGGCCGGCGGCCCCACCCCGTCCGCAACGAGAACGCCACTGGTCACGCACCAGCCACCGGTTCACGCGAGCGCCGGCCCCGCCAACCTGACCTGCTCGGGCGTGCCATCGATCGCCAACGCTGGCGGCGGGCTGCCTACCGCGGCCGTCGTGACGAGCTCGGGCACGTACCTGGGAGTGACCGGTGGCACGCTCGGCGCAACCGGCCTGGTGCGCTCCGATGACGGGCTGTACTGGGATTGGGGCCCGCCGACCGCAATCAGTTCGGACGCCGCGATAACGACTTCGATAGCCTCGAACGGCACGAAGACCGTCGTGACCGGAGGCGTCAGGGGTGCCGGCGGAACGACGGATGGCCGCATCTGGACTTCCGGCGACGACGGCAAGACATGGCGCGAGACGGCAGCCGCGGCCGACCTCCAGGGTGTGACCGTCGAGCACGTCGTCTCCGGCCCGAACGGCGAATTCGTCGCCCTTGGCTGGAAGGTCGCGGCGGCCGACTCGGCCTCTCAGGTTGGGGAGTGGTGGTCCGCCGACGGGTCATCCCTGGAATTACGTCCTTGTACCGATCAAGGGCTCCGCGGCGTTTGTGTTCTCGACGCCGGGCGGGTTCGTCCTTTCGGGCACGCCACTCACCGCGAGCGCGGCCGACCAGCCTCCGATCTGGTGGTCGACCGACGGCAAGACCTGGACTCAAGCGACCGCCAACAACACGACCGGGCCGTTGGGGGCGCTTGTGAGCGCCACGGTGACCGGGACCGGTACGGTCTACGCAATAAGCGGCTCGAGCGATGGCATGAGCCAGCAGCTCGTGGCGTCGGGCGACGGCGGGCACACCTGGAAGCTGGTCAAGCCGAGCGCCGATTCCATGCCGTACGCCGCCACAATCACCTACATCGCCTCGCTCACCCAGGACGGTAAGGACGGGTACCTGTTCGCCACGACCGCTCCGGCCGACGGCGCCTATGTCTGGATTTCCCAGGATGGCGGTGTGACCTGGACGAAGGTGATCGACCATACCGTCGGCGGGCCGACCGGGACGATCCTTCTGCAGCTGGGCAGCAGCTACCAGGCCGGGCCGACCGACGTGCTCTCGATGGGAGAGCGGGGTTCCGGCCTGGGCATATGGCTCATCGCCATCAGCGGTCCCTAGCTTCAGGGGCGCTCCGCGGCGCCGGTCAGCGCCGCTCGGCGGCGTCCAGGCGTTCGCGCAGGCGGCGCAGCCGATCGGGCCGTTGGGCGGCGAATCGTGCGATCGCCTCGAGGATATGCGCGCTGTCGAGGTGCGCCTCCTCGATTACTTCGTCGACCGATCCGCCGGTCCGCCAGCGGTCGTCCCAGTCCGAGCTGAGCGAGTATTCGCGAACGAGCGGGTCGTCGGCCCAGTCGCGCATGAGCTTGTATGCGCCGTTGGTGACGACCATCGAGTCGAGGCGGTCGGCCGGCTCGACCGTTGCCGCCCGATAAGCCGCGTCCTGTAGCGCGAAGAGCTGGGGACTGATCGCCGCCACCACCTTGACGTTGATGCCGCGCCGATCGAGCTCGGGCAGCACCTTGACGAGGTTGGCCGTGCTGAGCGATCCGCGGACGAAGACCGTGCCGGCCTTCGGTGCGCCCTCGCGGAACGGCCGCATGACGTAGGCGCCTCGCGCCGCCGCGAAGTGGCTCGGCATGCCGAGGGCGGCCCGATCGGGGATGTCGACCGGTGGCCGCGTCAGATGCAAGGCGATGATCGGAACGTTTGTCGCGCAGGCCGCGGCCAGAACGACGGGAACCTCGTTGTATTCCCACGGATGCAGGTCCAGGACGTGTCCGTCGGGGAAGAGCTGGGTGACGCCGGGCGCGAAGACGCCGAAATGGGTTCGCGAATCCTCGGCCGTCTCGGGGCCGGAGTGGCCTGCCACGTACAGCACCTTGCCGACTCGGAGGTCGCAATCCTGCGCCAGCTGGCTGAACAAGCGCAGCGGCCCGTATTTGAGGTAGCTGAACGAGCCGTACGTGGAGCAGGCGCCCCAGAAACCGTCGAATTCGGCGAACGGATCGGCCGCGAAGTTCACCGATGCCAGGCCGGCCATCATGCCGGCGTTGGTGAACTCGGTGATTTCCGTCGGCAGCAACGCGCCGGTCGGGTTGGAGTCGCGCTCGTACCAGCCGAAGCCCGGCAGGTCTCCGAAGGGCTTGGCGAAGCCGGCGATGTTGGTCGACTCCGCCAGGTCCGCCGAGCAGGCGATGAAGAGCGGGCGGCCGTAGTCGCGTTTGCTGATCGCGTTGACGTAGCTGCCCCACGTCGCGAGCCCGGCCCGGTTGGGCTGGCGGTCGCCGGGCGCCCGCCACATCTCGGCCGGGTACCGCTCGAAATCGAAGAGGCCGGTATCGACGTTGGGGGCCGAGGGGATGGCGGCGGCCGTGGCGGCGCCGGCGCGGTTGCCGCCGGCGCGGACGCCTTCGATCGCCTGCGGAACCGAATCGGCGAGCTCGAGCAGGCGGTCGGAGAGCCAGTCGACCAGCCTTTCTTCGCGCCGCAGGACGCTCATGACGGTCTTGAAGTTGACATTGGCTTCGGCGGCCAGCGCGGACTTGTCTGCGACGGCGGGCTCACCGGCGCCTTGATAGGCGACGCCGTAGCGGTCCGTGAATTCGCGTCTGACCGCCCAGAACTCGGGGGCGTGCTGCTTATGCGGTGTGCCGTGGCTGGCGGCATCGACCTTGCCGTAGCCGCGACCCTTCAGGGTGCGGAACCAGGCCATGCTGGGGGCGGCGGCGGGGTTGGCGCCGCGCGAGGCGTCGAGGACCGCGCGGGTGACCGGACCCCATTCCATGCCGTCGAGCGTGCCGGTCACGCGCCAGCCGTACGGCTCGAACCAGTCGACCGGCGTGCCATGAACCACGTCCGAGGCCGGCCGCTCGTCGATGCCGAAGTCGTTCCAGTCGACCAGGAAGACCAGGTTCGATAGACCCAGGCCCCAGGCCGAGTTCTTGGTCTCGTGTGCGGCACCGGGCGTGAGACCGCCCTCGCCCTCGACGACGAAGACGCGGACGTCGCCGGCTCCCGCGGCCTTGAGCGCCAGCGCCTGGCCCGCCGCGAACGGCATGCCGTGGCCGGATGGCCCGGTGTTGGCCTTGAAGAGGAGCGTCCGGCCGGCCATCTCGGCGTGGCCGGGCAGCCCGCCGCGGTGCCGCAGCGCCAGCAGGTGCTCCCATGTCAGCGCGAAGCGCCCGTCCTCGGGGAAGGCGAAACGCGGGTCGCCGGTTCGCTCGAAACGGGCCCGAAGCGACTCGTTGAGAACTGCGAGAGTGGCATAGACGAGGGGCACGGTATGACCCGCGGACAGGACGAACCGGTCGGCGTAGCGAAGCCACGGCCGGCGGATGTCCCAGCGCATCGCTCCTGAGAGGAGCAGCGCCAGGAGCATGTGGACCTTGGACCGCGATCCGCCGGGATGCCCGCTCTGGCGATAGTCCAGCTCGAAGTCGATGCACTCGTCGACGAGATCCTTGAGAACCTCGTAGTAGTGGAAGTCGCGTTCGGCGGCGGCGAAGAGGCGGTCGGCCTCGGAGGCACCGACGGCCGCGCCGCCCACCGCTCCCGCGCCGCCGCCCGTACCAGTTCCTCGGCCCGCCGTGGGCTGCGTGGCGGTCATCGAACTGCCGCCCCGTGACGAGCCTCGACCAGCGGCTCGATCACGGTCCGCGTTCGGCGGACCGCCTCGGCGATGTTCTCGCGCGAGGTGGCGTAGCTGAAGCGGAGGTGATGCAGCCCCACCCGACCGAAAGCGGTTCCGGCCAGCGCGGAGACGCCGCCCTCATTGAGAAGCTTGTCAGCCAGCTCGGCGCCGGTCAGCCCGGTGGCCGAGATCTCTGGGAAGACGTAGAACGCACCCTCCGGTCGCAGACACTTCACGCCGGGGATCGCGTTGAGCCCGTCCACGATCAGGTCGCGGCGTGCCTTGAACTCGGCGACCATGGCGTCTACCGAGTCCTGGGGCCCGGTCAAAGCTTCTACGCCTGCCCATTGCGTGGCCGCGTTCGTGCAGCTGACGCTGTTCACGATGAGCCGGCTGAACGGCGTCACCAGCGCTTCGGGGACGATGGCGTAGCCGAGCCGCCAGCCGGTCATTGCGTAGGTCTTGGAGAAGCCGTCGAGAATGATCGTCCGCTCGGCCATGCCCGGCAGCGAGGCGATGGAGACAAACTGGCCTTCGTACAGGATCCGACCGTAGATCTCGTCGGCGAGCACGATGAGGTCGTGTTCACGGGCGACGGCCGCGATCTGCTCCAGATCGTCGCGTGTCGATACCCCGCCGGTCGGGTTGGCCGGCGAGTTGAGGATCACCAGCTTCGTCCGTCTGGTCACGAGCGAGGCGAGCTCGGTCGGGTCGAGCCGGAAGCCGTTCTCCTGGCGGATCGGGCAGGGAACAGCCTTGCCGCCGACATAGTTGGCCATCGACTCGTAGATCGGGAAGCCTGGGTCCGGATAGATGACCTCGTCGCCCGGGTCGATGAGGGCCAGGATCGCGAAGAACATGACCGGCTTACCGCCCGGGACGACCGCCACGCGATCCGGATTAACGGTGAAGCCCTTGCGCCTGGTGGCATCGGCGGCGATCGCCGCTCGCAGCTCGGGGATTCCGGGCGTCGGCGTGTAGTGAGTGGCGCCGCGGTCGAGTGCCCGCTTGGCGGCTTCGCGGATGTTCGCCGGGGTGTCGAAGTCGGGCTCGCCGATCTCGAGATGGATGACCGACCGGCCGGTGGCCTCGAGCGCGCGCGCCCGCGCCGCCGCCTCGAACGCGGTCTCGGTGCCGATACGAGCCATGCGCTCCGAAAGCTTCATCGCGATCTCCTTTGTCGCCGGTCGGCCGGCGCATGCAGGTCCGCACCCGGAGGCCCGGCGACGTCAGGTCGTCGGCCCGCGCACGCCCCTACTGGCTCCGGCGCTCGCGCCGGTGTCGGCCCCCGGCGAGCATGCCAGCGAGGGATGGACAGGTCAAGTTCAGCTTGCTCATCGAATAGCTTAGGAAGACTAAACTGTCGGCGGTGGCGGCCGGCGCCTTCGGTCCGCGTACTTTCCCCGGCCGGCGCCCTTCGGAGGAGTTCGAAATGCTGGGAGTCTGGCGGCTGCAACTGCTGCGCGAGATTTCGCGGCGCGGCTCGATAAAGGCCGCGGCCGAGGCGATGGAGGTCACCCCGTCGGCGGTGTCGCAGCAGCTGGCGATCCTCGAGCGCGAAGCCGGCGTCGCCCTTCTCGAGAGGAGCGGTCGGCGCATCCGGCTGACCGATGCGGGCCTGCGCCTCGCCCGCCATGCCGACACGATCACCGGCGCCATCGCGACCGCCGAGGCGGACCTGGCGTCGATGCAGCAGCTCGTGACTGGGACCTTGCGGGTCGCCGCCTTTCCAACCGCCGCCCGGGCCGTTATGCCCGCGGTCATGACCGCCTTGAGCCGGCAGCACCCGGAGCTCCGCGTCACGCTTCGCGACTTCGAGGCGGACGAGAGCCTGACCGCGCTCAAGAACGACGAAATCGACATCGCCATCGTCGACGACTATGGCGACGGCTCGCGAGTGACCGATCGCACGCTCGAGGTCTGCGAGTTCATGCGCGACCCGATCTACCTGGCGGTCGCCGGCGGGCCGGCCGAGAGCGACAGAGAGACGCCCGAGAGCGACCGAGCGACGAAGGTTCGCGCGCCTGCCGCTTCCACCGGCAGAACTCCGCCGCAGAGACGGCCTCCAGCCGGAGAAGCCCGGCTGGAGGAATTCCGCGACGCGTTCTGGATCATGGACACCGACAACAGCCACCTCTCGCAGGTGACCGTGCGAGCCTGCCGGGCGGCAGGCTTCGAGCCCCACATCCGTTCGAGCTGCAAGGATTTCAGCGTGATCATCGCGCTCGTCGAGGCGGGCCTTGGAGTGGGCGTGCTGCCGGGCCTCGCTCTGCTTGATCGCCCGGTCCGGGCTCAGGTCCGGCCGATCTCCCCGCCGCTGGCCCGGCGCATCTCCTCGGTCATCCGCCCGGAGCGCCGTGCCCACCCGATGATCTTCTCCGCACTGGCCGAGCTGGAGCGATTCGGGGCCGCCTACGGGCCCTGACGGCCTGCCGGCCGGGCGGCCTCGGCCGCGGTGGATCCGCGGCGGACTGGGCCGAAATCCGCCCGCCGCCCCCGGCCGGCCGAGTGGCGTCGCCCCGCCGGCCGCCCCATGACCGCCGAGTCGCGGCGCCTAGGGCTTAGCTGACGGTGCGGCGGTCCGTGCCGGCGGCGCGCCGCACGGCGAATATGGGTGCAGCAGCGAAGAAGTGCAGGCTCCGTACGAGTAGTCGCTCGCGTTTGCCTGACCCGGCCCGAAGAACGGGAACGCCGACACCATCGCAACAACGAGGTAGACCGCGAGCAGCGCGAGCGGGTTGATCCGTCGCAGGAGCCACCACGTCATCACCACCAGCCCTAGGGCCAGGGCGTCGGGGAATATCGGATCCAGGATTGCCGATTGCAGGTTGATCTGCGCGCCGTAAATCGACACCGTGGGTGCCAGGTTCACGACCACGAACTTGGCCGCGAGCGCGCCCAGGACCATGTTGCCGAGGACCCCGGCACCCACCAGGACACGGTCGATCGTGCCCGATCGAAGGATGTCGGTCACGAACGAGCGGCCGCGAGCGTAGCCCTGCATCCAGGCCGTGTAGCCGATGGCCACGATCACGATCGAGACGAGGACGATGTAGAGGATTGCGCCCAGCGGGTTGCCGGTCGCGTTCGACAGCTGGGGCACGGTCGACCCACTGGCGCTGCCGCCGGCAATGCCTATCCCAAGAGCCAGCAGGATGGGCGTGATCGTGCTCTGGCTCATCGTGTCGCCGATCCCGGCGAGCGGCCCCATCAGCCCCGACTTGACCGAGTTGATCGCGTCGTCGTCGATCGGGGCGCCGTTCGCTCGCTGCTCTTCCATAGCGATGACCGTGCCGTGGACGATGTTGCCGAAGTTCGGCTCGGTGTTGAAGAAGACCAGGTGGCGCTTGAGCGCGGCCCGGATGTCGTCCGGCGTGGAATAGAGCCGGCTGATGATGGGCGTCATGGCATGGGCGAAGCCGGTGCCCTGGAGCCGCTCGTAGCTGTAGTTGGCGTGGGCGAAGAAGGTCCACAGGACCCAGGAGCGGATCAGGTCGCGGCGCCTGAGGCGGATCTCAGGCCCCGAGACCGGCGCCGGGATCGACGGCGAAGCCGGAGCGGGTGCGACCGCGGCCGGCTCGCTGAGAGCCTCGCTCGAAGCCTTTTCCGGCCGAACGAAACTGAGGTGCAGGTACGCGAGGGCCAGTCCTAGGGCGGCGACGACGACGAGCGACATCGAGTTCGCGGTCGCCGTCATGAGGATGAAGCCGATGAAGAAATACGGGATCGCAGAGCCACGGAAAATGAAGCGCATGTTCAGCGCGATGCCGATCGCGGGCAGGATCCCGCCGGCGATTACGAGGCCGTTAACCGTCCACAGGGGTAGCCCGTTCAGCGCGCCCTGGACCGCGGACGGGCCATTCAGCGCAAGCAGGAACACGGGCACGAAGCTGGCGACGAAGAGGAAGGCCTGACCGGGCAGCCAGTTCATGAGAGCTACGCCGCGAATGTCAGCTCTCTCGGCGCGCGCGTCGGCCCAATGGGCAAAGACCGAGTCGAGCGCCATGCGGCCGTAGAAGATGATCGTCCCGATCAAACCGAGCCCGAAGGCGATCGGGATCGCCTTGGTGGGATCGAGACCGCCGGCGAGGGCGACCGTGGTACCGACCCAGCCTGCGAGACTCGCGTCGGCCGGCAGATTGCCTCCGGCCGAGATGAAACCCAGGTACGGGATGTTGATCGCCGCGCCGATGAGCGTTCCCTGAGCCGGATCGCCCAGGATCAGGCCGACGAAGAATCCGGCGACGAGCGGCCGGTAGAGCGTGAAGAACGCGAGACCGAAGAGCCAGGGGCTGTTGGCCAGGTAGTAGCCGATGGCGATCAGGGCGGCCTGCAGGCCGTTCACCGTGATGGTGTGTACGCCGGGCCCGCCGCCCGGGCTGGTGCCGAGGACTGCCGCGGGCATCGAAGCGGCCAGCAGCAGCAGAATCACCAGGCCCGCGCCGGCGGCCGCGTACTTCCTGTACATCAGTCTCCTATCGATGCTGCCCGGGAAGCCGGGCTGGTCTCAGTCGCCCGAATCGACCGACCGGAACGGGATCGGGCGATCGTCCGCGACGATCTGGATCTCGACCCGAGTTCCCAGGTGCTCCAGTTCGTGTAGGTCCCTGATCTCATCCGGGCTCGCGGAGATCGTCTTGTGCAGCCGCCGCCGGCCTGGCGCCGCGCCCATTCCGCCCAGGTCCACGACCTCGATCGGGACCCCGGCCTGGCGAAGGCCCAGGATCGTGCGCGGCGAGCGAGCCAGAACGATGACCGGCTCCGATGTGCCGGCCAGCTCCAGGCAACGCGCCGCGCCAGCGGCCAAATCCCAGACCTCGACGGGAACGCCGTGTGGCGCCGCCAGGGTCAGTACCTCGCGCAGGAATTCGTCCCGGGCGGTGCGGTCGTCCACGATCACGATCCGCTGCGCGCCGATGGCGCGCAGCCACACTGCCACGACCTGGCCGTGGATCAGCCGGTCGTCGATGCGGACGAGGCGGAGGCTCATGGGATCGGCCGCGTCAGGAGGCGCGTCGGGCGCGGTGGCGCTCCGTCTCGACGATACCGGCCTGCCCGACCTCCACCAGCCGTTCGACGAGAGCATCGTCAAGGTCGCCGTCGGCAAGCGCCGCTTCGACGGCCATCGCCAGGTTGGCTCCCGAAAGGCAGACGATTCGGGGCGACCGGCGAGCGATGGCAGACGCCAGGTTGTACGGCGTGCCGCCGAGCAAATCGGTCAGGACGAGGACCCGCCGAGCCCGGCCGGCGTGAGCGGGGTTGTGCTCGCCGTCGATTGCGGCTCGGAGTGCGGTTGCGTATCCATCGGGCGACTCATGCGGCTCCAGCCCGACGGCGACGGCATCGGCGAGGGGCCCGCAGATCAACTCGGCGGTGGCGAGCAGCGCGGCAGGAAGCGTCCCATGCCCTGCGATGACGATTCGGAACGCCCGCACTCGTTGCCTCCGCTGCTGCCGACCCTTGACCCTGGCATAAGTTCCTGCAATTATTCTCACGCAACGGCTTGCACCGCATTGCGTTGCAGTATCGTCGCGTCTGCGGGCAGTCGTGTCAAGAAAGGGGTCCAAAGTGGCTGAGCCGGAGGCCAATATCGGCGCGGCCGGCGAAACAGGCGGCGCGGCCGGCCAGACAGGCGGCGCAGGCGCCCCGACGGACATCGATGAGTCGACCAGCCAGCGCGAGATGATGCGGCTCGTCGCCCAGCTCTATTACGTTCGGGAGCTCGGCCAGCCCGAGATTGCAGCGCTGACCGGTTTCTCGATTTCGAAGGTGTCGCGGCTTCTGGCGTCGGCACGTGCCGCAGGCGTCGTCCGCATCTCGGTCGAAGGCGCGCCGTCCGCCCCGACTCCACTCGCCCGCACGCTGGCGGACCGGCTCGCGCTCGAGGTCTGGGTGACTCCCGGCCACGAGACGGCGCCGGCGCTGGCTGCAAGGTTGTGCGGCGTCGCGGCCGCCGCTCGGTTGGCCGACGAGTTGCCCGAGGAGGGTGCAATCGGCCTGACCGGTGGCTACACGGTCGAGTCGCTGGTGAATGCGCTGCCCGCTCGGTCTCGACCGGGCGCGGTCGTCGTCCCTCTCGTCGGCGGCTGGGACTCGAGCAATCCCCACCTCAACAGCAACGAGATCGCTCGCCACATGGCCGAACGGATCGGCGCGAGCGTTCGGCTGCTCCACGCCCCGGGCCTCCTCGACAACGAGGCAACCACGGCCGCGCTCCTGTCGGACAGCGCGGTGACGGCCACCACTCGCTACTGGAGCGAGTTGCGGCTGGCGCTGGTCGGAATGAGCGGTGCACCTCGGTTCGCCCCCGGTTACGGCACGGTCATGGACCGGCTCGACGACGAGGGGCGTGCCCGTCTGACCGACAAAGGAGCGGTCGGGGACGTTGCCGGCCACCTCGTGCGACTCGACGGGTCGCTGGTGCAGGACGAGTGGGAGCGCCGCACGATCTCGATCCCGATCGAGACGCTGCGGGCGGTGCCGCGCGTCGTGGGCATCGCCGCCGGCGCAAACAAGATCGAGACGATCGTCGCGGGGTCGCGGACGGGACTGCTCCACCTGCTCATCACGGATGAGCCGACCGCTTCCGCCGCGCTCGACTTGCTCGCCGGCGGCAGGTAATTCGACGTCGAGCCGGAAACCGCGTACCGCGTATGGACGGCTCCTCGGGCCTGTGGCCCGAAGCGGGACCGGCGACGAGGCACCAGCACGGCGGTATAGTCAGTTTCGAGGCACGGCCACGCATGGCCGGGCGACCGCGTCCGGCGTGATCGGGGGTTCGGAATGGCGGCATATCGACCTGTTGCGGCGCCCAATGCGCGCGCAGCCCGGATCAGCGGAACGGCGTTCGCCGTCGGCGGTGCATTCCTCGTCATCGGCGGCGTTGCCTCGGTCCTCACCGGGCGGCCGGAAGCGGCCCACGATCTCGCGCCACTCACCGGGGCCGGGGATATCGTCGGGCGTTTCGGCCAGATGGCGCCGCTGCTCGCCGCGGCAGTGGCCGCGGTTGTGGCGATCGCGGTCGCAGGTCTGCTGGCGCTGCGGCGACTCCACCCGGCTGCCGCGGCGATCGAGCTGCTGGTACTCGGCGTGGCGATCGACGTCTGCATCGGCGGCAGCGTCAGCCGGATCGGCCACGCGACGAATGGCGCCGTGCTCGGTGCTGCCGTGGCCTGCGTGATGGGCGGAACGGCCGTGGTCGCCGGCGGTATTGTCGGGGTCCTGGGCCGCGAATGATGGTCCCGTCGTGACGCCGCTCAAACCCGACCAGACCAAGCGCGGGCTTGTTGGCCAAGACGCGCCGCTAGCCCCGCCGGCGACCCCGCCGGACCGACCGCGGGTTCGACCGGCTCCAACTTTCGAGAGCGGCCTCGGGGCCATCCTGCTCATCGACGCCCTGGCGCTGCTGCTGGTCATTGCCTCGGGCCCGGCCGCCTATCTGTGGCTGGACTCAACGCACCCGAGTCCGATCGTCGCGACAGCCACGCCGGGACTTGCAGGCAGCCCACCGCCCGCCTCGGGGATCGCACCGGCAGCCAGCGCGAGCTCGCTTCCAGGAGTTCCGTCCGGCCCGGCGAGCTCGAGCGGAGCGTCGCCGAAGCTGGTCGCCGGCGATGGCACGTGGGCCCGGGCGGATTCGCTGCCGCAGCCGACGTGGGCGACCGCGAGCGTGGTCCTCCACGACGGCCGAGTGATGGTACTGGGCGGGGCAACCGCGCAATCGAGCTTCGACGCCGTCGCCTCGGCCACGATCTTCGACCCGAGGAGCGGCCTTTGGAGCGCCGCCACCGACATGCTCCAGGCTCGGGCCTATCCCATGGCCGTGACGCTGGCCGACGGCTCCGTGCTCGTCGCCGGCGGTTCGCACAACGGCCAGCCGCTCGATACCGCAGAGCGCTACTACCCCGACAACGGGACCTGGGTGGCCGCCGGACGTCTCAACATCCCGCGGACTCAAGGAGCGCTGACGCTCCTGAAGGACGGCCGGGTTCTGGCCACCGGCGGCGGGATCGAAGCCGGGCCCGACTGGAACGCCACCGCGTCGGCAGAGATCTACGATCCGGCACGTGGTACGTGGTCCATCGTGGCGCCGATGGCTGTCGCCCGAGCCCGGCAGACGGCCACGCTGCTCCCCGATGGCGAGGTCCTCGTCGCCGGTGGCGCGACGACCTTCCACGGCGAGGCCGGCATCGTGACCGCGAAGGCCGAGATCTTCAATCCCGGGGCCAATTCCTGGCGGCCCGCCGCTTCTATGTTGAAGCCGCGCTACACGGACGCCGCGACTTTGCTCAGCGATGGGCGAGTCCTCGTTGCGGGCGGCTGGTACGCGACCAGCAGCAGCGATCCCAGCCATAACACTGCCGAGATCTACGACCCGACGGCGAATACCTGGACGGCAACGGGGTCGATGGTCAGCGCGCGCGCCGACTACAGCCTGGTGAAACTGGCGGATGGGCGCGTGCTCGCGGCCGGCGGAGTCAATCCCGCGTACACGGTCCAGGCAAGCAGCGAGATCTACGATCCGTCGACGGGCGCCTGGGCCGCGACGGGCGACCTGCTGGTGGGGACGATGTGGCCGGCCGCCGGCCTCCTGCCGGATGGGCGAGTGCTCATCGCCGGCGGGGCTTTGGACGCGCTCGCTGCTCATCTCACCGCGGCCTGCCAGATCTACGCGCCGACACTACGCTAAGACCGTGCCGCACAGCTGTCGGAGGTGACCGTGCCGGCTACCAGGGTCCGAGTCGCGATCGTCGGCAGCGGCGACGCCGCCCATCGCCATTACCTGGAGCCACTCCGGGCGCTGGCGGCGCGGGCCGAGATTGTAGGTTGCTGCGACCGCACGCTCGCCAAGGCGGAACGGCTCGCTGCCGCGGCGCGCGGCTTCTCCCCGGACGCGGTGCCCTTCGACCGGCTGGACGAGATGCTGGGGCGGGTCCATCCAGATGCCGTCTTCAACCTCACGCCGGCGCCGTTCCACGCCCAGGTCACCTCGGAGTGTCTAGCCGCTCGGGCGCACGTCTACACCGAGAAGCCCATCGCCGCCTCGATCGCCGACGCGGATCGCCTCATCGGCGAAGCCGCGAGGGCCGGCGTCCTTCTCATGTCTGCGCCGGCGTCGGCAGTCCCGCGCCAGGTCCGCTGGCTCCGCGACGTCATCGACTCGGGCCGTCTCGGCCGGCCGACGCTGGTCGTGGCCCGGTGCGCTTCGATGGGCCCGGCCGACTGGGCCGAGTACACCGGCGATCCGTCGGTGTTCTACGGGTCGGGAGTCGGTCCAGTATTCGACATCGGGATCTACCGGCTGCACGAGATGACGGCGCTGCTGGGCCCGGTCCGCCGAGTCGCAGCCATGGCGGCGATCTCGATACCGGAACGGACGATCACCGGCGGTCCGCGCGCGGGCCGGACCGTGACCGTGACTGCGCCCGACCATGTCCTGATGACGACGGAGTTCGCGAGTGGGGCGCTCGGACAGCTGCTCTCCAGCTTCGCGGTGCCCGCGACGCAGGCCCCCTGGCTGGAAATCCACTTGACGGAGGGTTCGATCAGCCTCGCCGGCGATCAGTTTGCCGGTGACGGCGCGGTCGGCGTCTTCCTGCGCGACGGCGGCCACGGCCGTGAGGACGCGGAGTTCGGCAGCGGGCCGCTCGAGGAGTCGATCCTGCACGCCGGCGGAGACCCGCGGGGGCCGGGCTGGCATCACGGCCTGACGCCCCCGCCCCCTCCGGACAAGTTCCCGATCATCGGCCGTGGCGTCGAGCACTTCCTCGCGTGCGCGAGCGGGACGGAGCGGCCCGTTCTCACGCCCGAGCATGCACGCCACGTGCTGGAGATCGTGCTGCTCGCCTACGAGTCGATCGCCGACGGACGCGCCCGAGACCTCGAGACAACGTTCTGGTCCGAAGCCGGAACCCCGCCATAGCGCCCCGCGGCTCAGCGGCAGGGCCTCAAAGCCTCCTGGACACGTGGGCTGAGCAAGTACCACAGCGTCCCGATCTCGAGCAGCAGCGACAGGGTCTGGGCGCGCTCGGTGCCCCTGCCAGCGCTGAGAAATGTGAGCACGAGGGCTGCGACCGTGAGACCGATCCCGAGCGGCCAGGCCCACGATCGGAGCTCCCAAACGCCGTAGGCGATGACCACCTGCAGGATCGCGACGGCCACCAGGGTCAGGCCGATGAGGCGAGCCATGAGCGCGAGACCCGTGCCCGGGGCAATGTCGGTGGCGCCGAACCAGGCCGCGGCCCATAGAATCGATGCCACGCCGATGACTCCGAACGCGATCGGGAGGACCGACAGCCCGATCGGGCGGCCGGCGTTCGGCCGAGAGACTTGCGCCTCCTCCGGGCCCGGCCAGCCTGGCGCTCGTTCGTATATACCCGGAATGGGAGGCTCGCGGTCGGCGGTCTGGCTCACCATCTGCTCCATTCGAGCGTGCAACGACGAGTCTGTCGCCTGTTTCTGAAATGGAGATCGGAGTTCGGCGCTACTTCAGATCGGTTTGGGGCGTGGTCGACAGAACCACCGCCGGCCGTGGCGGCTGAGCGAAGTTGAAGTCGGACGTCAGGTTTCCGAGCTGGGCTGCGTTCTCCCGGACGTCGGGGCGCGAGTCCGGCCGGCCGTCGGTCGCCGGGTCGATGCGCTGGCCGCCGAGGAAATCGTCTTCGATGAACTTGAGGTAGGCGTCGAAGCTCAGCGTCTGATGGTCGATGTATCCCTGCCGGGCGTATGGGCTGATGACCATCCCGGGCACCCGCAGGCCGTAGCCGCTGCCGTCAACCGTTGGTGGCACTACGTGATCGTAGAAGCCGCCCCAGTCGTCCCAGGTCAGGAAGATGGCAGTGCTCGACCAGTCGGGACCCTGCATCACCGTGTCGATGAGGCTTGTCACATACGACTGGCCGGCCGAGACGAGAGCGGGTGGATGCTCGCTGACCTTGCCGTTCGGCACCACCCAGCTGACCGCCGGAAGAGTTCCTGTCTTGGCTGCGGTGAGGAAGTGGTCGACGGTCTGGACGTTGCCGGTCTGGCCGTCCGTCTTCACGTCGCTGAAGCCGGGCAGTGGGTTCCAGATGCTGGGGACCGCAGCGTTCTGCGCGCCCTGAATGCAGACCATGGCGTCGTCATCGCAGTCGGGCTGAGTCCCATTGGAGAGGTAGTAGCCCCAGCTGACGTTGTCCTTGTGGAGCAGGTAGGTCAGGTCGGTCCAGGCGTACGGATTCGGGTTCGTGGCCGTGGGCAGGCCGGGATTCTGGAGCGCCGTCGTGCAGCTCATCGGGTTGTTCGTGTTGCTGCACTTGGCCGACCAGCCCGAGACCAAGAACAGATGGGCGGGCAGACTCCAGGAAGCATTCGGCTCGAACATATGATCCTGGAGGACGTAGTCGCCGGCCCAGGTCCAGTAGTTGGGGATCTCCTGCTGGTTGAAGTAGCCGATGACGTCCGGCGCGCCGGTGCCGGCGCAGCTCGGATTGAACGTCTGGGCGCAGCCGGCTTTCGCATGCTCGGCCTGGCCTATGAACCCATTCATGTTGCCGCTGTTTATGTCGGCCGTGGCGTTGCCCTGGCTATGCGGCCCCCCGGACTCCGAGTCGGCGGTCATGTGGTACGGCTTATCGCAGCCGCCGGCGGCCGGATTCGGGACGCAGACGCTCGGCACGCCGTTGCTCATCGGGATGCCGTCGGCCCCGGGATACGTCCCGAAGTAGGTGTCGAACGAGCGGTTCTCCTGCATGATCACGATCACGTGCTGGATGAGGTGGATCCCGGTGCCGCTGCTGAGGACGGCGTTGGTGGGGCCCGGAGTCGCCACCGGGGCGGCCGCGGTGGGTGCCGCTCCGGATGGGCCGGTAACGACATCGCGGGTGGACGAGCCGCACGCCGCTACTACCAAAGCGATGACGATCGTGAAACCGCGCAAGGCAGCGATTCGGACTTGCATGGCGGTGGTTCCTTCCTTTGCGCCAGAATTGAGCCACCTGCCGTTGGCGGAACGTCCGACCAAATGTCAGCGGAACGTAAGCCGGTCAACTGAAGGTTAGGGTGCAGGTCAAGCCTGGGCCGGGTGGTGGCACAGGCCCGCGCGGCGGCCTACAGTGGACGTCGACGACACGGCGCAAGAGCTGGAGGCAGGTGCGGGGGTGAAGTTTCTGGGTCGAGGCGGTGGAGCGCGGGGCGGTCGGCTCGCTGCAGGCTCGATTGTCGTGGTCGAGGGTGGGCGATCGGTGACGGTCGCCGTTCAGCCGGGCCAGAAGATCATCGTCGGGCGCGATCCCGGGGCGAACATCGTGCTCAATGACCCGCGCGTCAGCCCTAACCACACGCTGATCGAGCGCAGCGGGCCGGGCTGGCTGGTCAGCAGCCTCGACGCCGCGAACCCGACATGGATCCTCGATCCCACGGGGCGGGCCCGGCCTATCTCGGTCGAGCTGGGCCTCCAATCCGGCGAGCTGCTCGTAGGCGGTTGCCAGCTACTGCTCTACCCGCCGTCCTAGCGATCGCCGGCCGGACGGCCGATGCCTTCGTTGTCGCCTGCGGTCCTCGCGCACGCAGCAGAGGGATTTGGAGGGCCGTGTGGGATTCGAACCCACGACCAGCCGATTAAAAGTCGGCGGCTCTACCGCTGAGCTAACGGCCCTCGAGGACGCACGCGGGGTCGGTGCGCGACATAGTATCGCCCGCCGCGCCGATCCCGGTTCTGGTTCGCCGGGTGGCTACGGGTTCAGGTCCTTCACCGCCGTCAGAAGCTGCGCGTCGGTCGTGGACTGGAATTGGGCGGTCGTCATCGATCCGAGGGTGGTCGGGTCGGTCGGCACCGCGTTCGTCGGCATGGCCACCACCTGGTCCGGCTTTATACCCACGCCGAAAATGCGATGGCCGTCGGGCGTGAGCCAGTAGCGGGTCCCGAGGAAGATGACCGAACCATCCGACAGCTGGAACTGCTGCAGCACCGTGCCGGTCCCGTAAGTCGGCTCGCCGACGATCTTTGCTCGGCTGGAATCCTGAAGGGCTCCGGCCACGATCTCAGACGAGCTGGCCGAGTCATGGTCGACGAGAACCACGAGTGGCAGGCTCGAATGGGTCTGGGCCGGGTCGACGTTGATGTCGGTGTTGTTGCCGGCGGCATCCTGCTCGATGTATACGATGCCGCTACTGAGGAACTCGCTGGCGACCTCCTGCGCTTCGGCGGCGTAGCCTCCGGGGTTGCCGCGGAGGTCGAGGATCAGCGAGGTGGCTCCGGCCTTCTGCGCGGCCGCGATGTCGGTCTTGACCTGGTCGCTGGCTCCGGTCGAGAACTCGACCAGGACGATGTCGGCGGTGTGAGTTCCTGGAACCATTCCCCAGCCGGTCAGCGGCACGGTGATGTTCGCGCGGGTCATCGTGATGTCGACCGGCGTCGTGGATCCCACGTGCAAGACGGTGATCGTGACCTGCGTGCCGGCGGTTCCGCGGACCTTCGCGCTGAGCTGGTCGATCGTCAGCCCGGTCGTCGAGGTTCCATCGACGGCTGTGATCACGTCGCCGGCCTTCACGCCGGCGGCCTCCGCCGGCGACCCTGCGACCACTCGATCGACAGTGAAGGCCCCGCTGCTACCGGAGAGGATCACGCCGATCCCGGCGACGCTCGCGCTGAGCGACGCCTGGAGGGACTGGTATTCCTGGGGCGTCAGGAAGGTTGAGTGGCCCGTGTCGCCCAGGCTGTCGACCAGCCCTTTGATCGAGCCGTACAGGAGTTGCTGGTCGGTGACCGACGAGCGGCCGACGAAGTTCTGCTTGACGATCTGGACCGCCTCGTTGTACAGGCTCGAGTCCTGGAGCGTGCCGTTGGCGGTGGCAGTGCTGCCCGGACCCCCGTTCGTGGACGTCGTATTCGGGAAGACCGAATGGTCGACCAACATCCCGCCCGAGAAGGCGATCAGGCATGCAGCGATGACGACGAGCATCTGCGGGAGCCGGCTGGGCCGCCTGCGGCCGGCGTCCCCGGCCGGCGGCATGGTTCCGTAGCTGTCGGGCCCGGGAGTCTGGCTCGGCCCCCATCCCGGTTGGGGCTGCCAGGGCGGCGTTGGAGGTTGCTGCCAGCCCTGGCCGGGCTGCCAGGCGGGCGGTGGTGGCGGCGCTCCCCAGCTTCCGCTCGAATGCCAGGTCGGCGGCGCAGGCGGCGGCGGGCCCCACTGGTTGGGCTGGCCCGACGGGGCTGCCCATTGGGGAGGAGGCGGAGGGGTCCAGCCACTCTGTGGAGCCGGGGGCGCCGGCGGCGTCGGTGGAGGAGTGGCGGCGTCGGCCGGGCCACCCGGCTCGCTGCCGTACAGCCTGCTCGCTGCCGCCTCTGCCTTGGTATCGGGACCGGGAAGCTTGGCCGCTTCGTCGGGCGGCGTCCCCGAGTTGTCCCACTTCTTGTCGTCGTCGAATTGCATGCCAGGCCTCCACGTTTCGCTGCAGCGCACATGATGGCGTACCTGGGCAGGTGCGAATGCTGAATGGCCTCGTGTTGCGGTGCAGGTCGTAGGATTTGCCGGGCAGACATGACGGTGACGAACGGCGATCGACGTGCTCTGGATGGGGCGGCAGCCTGGCTTGGCCGCTCGGACTCGATCTCGCCGACGGTGCTCGTCCTGGGCGGCTTCCTTACCGCGCCGCCGCTCTACCGGTCGCTGGTGCGCCGATTGGTCGTTCGGGGAGCGGCCGGTGCGGTGGTCGCCGACGTCTGGACCCCGGACTGGCTCCTGGCCGGGCTCCGCGGCATCGGGCCTATTTGCAGCCGCTCGGCGAAAGCGCTGCGGGAGGCCGTCCGCCTCTCGGCTGAGGTATCCGCGGGCGCTCCGTTGCTCGTGGTGGGGCACTCGGCTGGCGGGATCACGGGGCGTCTCCTGACCGCGCCCGAGCCGATCGACGGCCGCAAGTTCGCGGCTTCGCGCCGGATCGGTGCAATCGTCACCCTCGGCACTCCCCACCGACTCTCCGGCGGGGCAGGGATCGGCCGTCGCATCAACGCCGTGGCGACGTCGGTCGCCGACGCCCACGTACCGGGCGCCTTCTTCGCCCCGGATGTCGGCTACCTTTCGGTCGCCTCCCGCGCGATCCGCAGCAACACCTCGGGTACGGGTCGCGAGCGAGTGGCCCATCTCCTGTATCGATCGGTCATCGGTCGTGCCGCCGTCCCGGGCACGGAGGGCGACGGTCAGGTGCCGGTGGTTGCGACCGAGCTGGCGGGTGCTCGCCGGATCGTCCTCGAATCAGCCATCCACGGCCCCGGGGCCGGCGCGCGCTGGTACGGCTCCGAAGGCGTTGTCGACGAATGGTGGCCGGTCGCCCTCGAGACCTGGCACTCGGCGCTCCGATCTCGTGAAGCCGCCCATCCCGCCCCCGATCTGGGCGTCGAGGAGGCCGTCTGACGACGGCCTTTCCGCCTGTGCCACAGACTACGCAACTATCCGGTTTGACGGGCCCCTCGGGCATCGCTACAGTTCCCGGCGCGGGGTGGAGCAGCGGCAGCTCGTCGGGCTCATAACCCGAAGGTCGGCGGTTCGAATCCGTCCCCCGCAACCAAGCTCTGCGCGTGAAGCCCGGTCGCAAGGCCGGGTTTCTTGTTGCTTGCCGTCACTTCTGGGCTTCACCAGCTCGTCGGTCGCCCGCGGGAACCGGGCTCAGCGGCGGTTCTTGGCGTGGCACTCGACGCAGTCCGTGGCCCAGGGCAGAGCTTCGATCCGCTCGGGTGCGATCGGCTTGCCGCAGCTCGCGCATCGCCCGAAAGTCCCCGCCTCGATCCTGCGCAGCGCGGCCTCGATCTGACCGAGATGCAGCTCCTCTCGTCCGCGGAGCTGCTGGCCGCGCTGGCTCTCGGAGACTTCAGTCGCCGCGGCGGTCTGGGCGCCGTGGGCAACGTGCGGATGCTCGACCTCCTCGGACAACTCCAGCCGGATTCGCTCACGCTCGGTCTCGAGCGTCCGCCGTGAGTCTTCCACGAGCTTCGGGTCCATGGCCGCATCGTACGCCGCTCGATGAGGTAGTGCGCACCCATCCGAACATGTCCGGCACCCGTTGTCGATCGACTCGAGCCGGCCGCAAAGGCCCCGAGCGTCGTCTCAGGCGCGCTTCCGCGAGTCGGCCTAGACTCGTCCCGAGATTTCAGCATCCGGCGGTCGATCGGTGCCGGTCGGCGGTCGGTTCGAGGAGAGAGATGGCGAACGCGACGGATCCAGTCTGCGGGATGGAGGTCGACACGACCAGCGACCTCAAATTCGAATACGAGGGCGAGACTTACTACTTCTGCAGCCGCGGCTGCAAGCTCGACTTCGAGGAAGACCCGGAGAAGTATCTCGATCCCGAGTACGAGCCGCACATGTAGCCGGGTTCGCAAGGTCGGCCGCGCCGGACCCGGCCTGCGTGGTACGCTCAGGGCGAGCGTTGGGAGTGCCGCTGGGCCTCCAGCCTGATGAAGAATCCACGATTCCAGGAGAAGCCTGATGACCTATGTGATCGCCGAGCCCTGCGTCGACGTGATGGACCAGGCGTGTGTGTCCGTCTGCCCGGTCGACTGCATCCACTTCGATGAGGGCACGGACCGCACCCTCTTCATCGACCCGAACGAATGCATCGACTGCGGCGCCTGCGAGCCGGAATGCCCGGTCAATGCCATCTTCACGGAGGACGCCCTCCCGGCGCAGTGGGCCCCTTACACGGAGGTCAACGCTCTCTGGTACACGGACAAGGAAGCGGCCCGCGCCAAGGTCAACGCCCTGAAGCCGGCCTGATTCTCGAGCTAACCCGTCGGCGCCCGGCCATTCGGCCGGGCGCTTTCGATTCCGGCGGGACCTCGGGCCGCCTGGGCGAGTAACCGCCGGGCGTTCGGCGCTGCCTGGTCCGGCCCGCTGAGTCCGGAGCCGCCTGAGTCCGGAGCCGCTCCGGCTAGACTTGCCCGATGCGCATCGCATCCCTCCTGCCTTCGGCGACCGAGATCATCTGTGCCCTGGGGCTGCGCGACCAGCTCGTGGGGATCAGCCACCGCTGCGACTTCCCACCGGAGATCGAGGGAGTGGCGGTCGTCACTCGGGCCGTGCCGGCGGCAACTGCAGCGGCCGGAGGCGGCGGACCGATCGATGCCGCCGACCCCGATGACGAGCTGGGACCCAGCCAGCTCGATCGGGCGCGCCTGCTCGAGGTTGGGCCGGAGCTGGTGGTCGTGGGTCAGCGCGGACCCGGGCCGGGATCCCGTGAAGTGGAGGCAGCGCTCGTCGGCATGGACATCTCGCCGGAGATCGTGTGCCTTGACCCGGTCACTCTCGAAGGCATCTTCCACTCGCTGATCACGCTCGGGGCGATGACCGAGGCCGAGGACGATGCCATAGAGTTGCTCGAAGGGCTGCGCGAGGATCTCGGCGACATCGAGCAGCTGGTCGTGGCGCGCCACGACCAGGGCCTTCGACCCAAGCGAGTCGTGGCGCTGGAGGGCCTCTCGCCGCTCCGGGCCAGCGGTCGTTGGGTTCCGGAACAGGTTCGCCGCGCAGGCGGCTGGGAGCTGCTCGGCCGGGAGGGCGAGCCATCGTCGCCGACCTCGTGGGAGGCGATCGGCGAAGTCGACCCCGAAATGCTGCTCTTCGCGCCGTCGGGGCTGACGCTTCTCGAGGCTCAGGCGATCTGGCGAGAAACGGACCGGCCCGAGTTCTGGGACGAGCTCGAGGCCGTCCGGCGTGGCCAGGTCTTCTTCGTGGAGCCGGTCTACCTCTGCCGGCCGGGTCCCCGTGTCGTCGATGGCGTCGGGATGCTCGCCGAAATCTTCGACCCCGAGCGCTTCATCGACACTTCACCGCAAGATAGCTGGACGCCGCTCGTCGACTAGAGAGGGCGCCCGCCCGGGCCGGGCCGAACCCTTCGGCTGCCGCCCGTAACTACACGTCCTCTCCACAGAACGTCCACTTAGTCTTCAGGATAACTTCAGTCCCCGATCGCACTATTCCGGTTAGCTCCTCCCTTCCTCCCAGGGCTAAGACGAGAAACATACAGCCGGTCGCGTTCCTCCCTCAGCGACCGGCTCTCGTCTTTCCAGGGGGTCGCGCGACCCGGACCATTCCGTGGACTTGAGGGTCGCGGAGCGCAATTAGGCGCGAAACCGCCCCTCCTCGGCGGCCGACCGCGCCTATACTCGCCGACATGTCGCCTCTTTCGAACCGAACCGTCGCGACAATCGGCTCAGGCGTGATGGCCGAGTCGATCATCGCAGGGCTGCTGCGCGGCAAGCTCGTCGCGCCCCAGCAAATCGTGGGCAGCGAGCCCCGAGCCGAGCGGCGCGACGAATTGACGAGCCAGTACGGCGTCAGGATGATCGCGTCGAACCTCGAAGCCGCCCGCGAGGCGGACGTCATCCTCCTGTCGGTCAAGCCTCAGACGCTGACGAAAGTCGGTCACGAGCTGGGCGGCCACCTCCGGCCGAACCAGCTCGTCGTTTCGATCGTGGCGGGTGCGAACTGCAACGTGCTCACGAACCTGCTGGAGCACCGCGAGGTCGTTCGCAGCATGCCCAACACCCCGGCGCAGATCGGACGAGGCATGACCGTCTGGTATGCGACCCCTGAAGTAACCGACGAGCAGGCCGACCAGGCCCGCGTGCTGCTGCGCGCCCTGGGAACAGACCTCCAGGTCGAGGACGAGCGTTTCGTCGAGATGGCAACCGCGGTCAGCGGCACCGGCCCGGCATACGTGTTCCTCGTCATGGAGGCGTTGATCGACGCGGCGGTCCACCTCGGGTTCCCGCGCCACGTGGCCCACGACCTGGTGATCGAGACGCTCGAGGGCAGCACCGCCTTTGCGAAGGCGACGGCCCAGCATCCGGCGGTTCTCAGGAACATGGTCACGTCGCCGGGCGGGACCAGCGCCTCGGCCATCCACGAGCTCGAGTCGGGGCGGCTCCGGACGGTGCTGTCCGAGGCAGTCTGGGCCTCCTACCGGCGGACGATCGAGCTCGGCGCAGATCTGGAGAAGGGCCTCGGGCTCAACGAGGGGTCGACCGATAATGTGGTCGACGGCAAAGCGGGTAGCGGAGCCGGGGCACGTCCCTCCGCTCGCCGGACGGGCCGCTAAGGTGGCCGGCGCGACCGACTCCAACGCTTCAGTGGCGCCGGTAGGCCTCCTCGCGATCTTCGCCCACCCCGACGACGAGAGTTACGGCGCCGGCGGAGTCATGGCCCTCGCCGCGGCCGCGGGGAATCCGGTCTGGGTCCTGTGCGCGACAAACGGCGACCAGGGTGGGCGGCCGGGTGAGGTTGGGGTGGACCATTCGCTGGATCCGGAGATCCGGCGAGAGGAGCTGGCGTGCGCATGCCGTGAGCTGGGCATCGCCGAACCGATCTTCCTCGGCTATCGCGACTCGGGTATGGAAGGTTGGGGTGCGCCGGAGGGTGCGCTGAGCCGCGCCCCGCAGGACGAGGTCGTGGATCGGATGCTGGCCGTGATCCGCAGGCTCCGGCCGGCGGTGATCGTGACCTTCGATCCGGGCGGCGTATACGGCCACCCGGACCATACGACGTGCTCGGCCACGGCCACCGCGGCGTACATGCGGGCTGCCGCCGAGCCGGGCGGCCCAGTTGCGCTATACCACCAGGCCCTGCCGCGCTCGTTCGTGGCCGGGATGCAGGCCGCCATGGAGGCCGAGCGGCGCCGCTCCGGCGACGACAAGCCCCCAACGGAGGACGATCTCCGCCAGGCCGAGGCGTTCCAGAAGCTGGCGCGACCCGACGAAGAGATCACGACGGTCGTCTCGATCGTGCCTGTGGCTGAGCGCAAGATCGCCGCCCTCGCGTGCCACGACAGCCAGATGCGCGGCCGTCGCTGGGACGATCCCGAGCAGCGAGCCGAGATGGAGCGCATGTTTGGCACCGAAACCTTCGTTCGGGTGGACCCGGCGCCGCTACCCGGTGAGAAGGAGGACGGGTTCGTGGCGCTGAAGTGGGGCGGCTCGTGATCGACCGCCACGGCGCCAATGGGGGATCGGCAGCCAACGCGGCCCGAGCCGGGGCATCCGCGGGCTCGTCCAACGGCGCCGTTGCGGCCGGAGGTGCGAGCCGGGCCTCGAGTGACGTTCCGCCGGACCGCGACCATGCGATGGAGGTCCCGAGCGAGGCCGTCGACCCCAACGGAGGCGGAGGAACGCGGCCTGCCGCGGTGGTGGCGGAGCCCAACCGCCTTGCCTCCGACCCGGGCCGCACCCGCAGGCCTTCCCGCGACGGGCTCACGATCGAGCAGGCTGCGGCAGTAGAGTCGCCGCGCGAATTCCGGCTCTCGCCCGACGGGCGTCGGGTCGCGTTCACGGCCGAGGCAGCCGGAGCCCGCCAGATCTTCCTGATGCCGACACGCGGTGGATACCCCGAGCAGCTGACCGCGACCGAAAAGCCGGCGTCGGATCCGCAGTGGTCGCCGGACGGCCGCCGCCTGGCGTTCGTCCGTGACGACGCGATATGGATGATCGACGTCGAGGGTTCGCACCAGGCTCTGGTGACGCAGCATCCCGCCGGGAACCGGTCGCCGCGCTGGTGCTCCGACGGCCACCAGATCGGGTTCATCTCCCGGCGGCGCGGCTGGGATCAGCTGTGGGTCGTCGACGCACCCGTGCCGCGCCGCGGCCGGCCGGCTACCCGGCCCCGGTCGCCCGAGCCAGCGCCTCTCAGCCGGACCGGCGTCGACGTCGGGGAGTTCGTGTGGTCGCCGAACGGCCGCCAGATCGCGATCACCTCGCAGCGACTGCCGGACCTGCTGACATCGCAGGTTCATGTCGTCGACGTGGCCACCGGCTCGGAACGGCTGGTCGCCGGCGAGTCCTCCTGGGACATCGGGCCGCGCTGGCTTCCCGACGGCTCGGGCCTGCTCTTCGTCTCGGACCAGGACGGCCCCTTCCAGGTGATTCTCGTCTCGGCGGACGGACGCGACCGCGCGGTCCTCACCGGCGGCCGGTGCGAGCACGGCGAGCCGGGAGGCGGTTCCGGTTGGGTGGCTCTGCCGTCGCCCGACGGCAAGCGCTTCGTCCATGTCGAGATCCGCGATGGCCTGGTCGATCTGCTCGTCGGAGACCTGCCAAACGGCGCCGACTTGCTCCCGGGCGGCGTGCGTTCGACCGTCGTGAGCCCGCATGAAGGCCTGTGGAGAACGGTCGGCTGGCTGCCCGACTCGTCGGCCGTGCTCGCGACGTCCATGACCGAGCGTACGCCGGATGACCTGTGGCTGCTACCGATGCCAGACGTCGTCGGCGAGGGCGCACGGCCGCGCCAGCTGACCCATTCATTGCCCACGGTGATCGACACCGCTCATTTCGCGTCGGGGACGCGAGTTTCGTTCAAGGCACGGGACGGATTGGCGATCGAAGGGACCCTGTACCTGCCGTCGAGCGCCGTCTCCGAAGAAGCGACGCGGGTCCCTTGCGTCGTGCACTCGCACGGCGGTCCCACGGCACAGGCGTACCGCGACTGGCAGCCGTTCCGCCAGCTCGTCGTCGAAGCTGGCATGGCATTACTCTCGGTCGACTTCCGCGGCTCCACCGGCTACGGTCGCGATTTCCGCCTCGCCAACGTGGGGGAATGGGGCCACGCCGATGCCTTCGATGTCATAGATGCGGGGCGATGGGCAGCATCGCAGCCGTGGTGCGACGGCCGGCTGGCCCACTACGGCGCCTCTTACGGCGGCTACATGACGTTGTGCGTCCTGAGCGAGGAACCGTCCATGTGGCGGGCGGGTATCGATCTATACGGCGATTCCGAGATCGCGGAGAGCTACAGTCACGGCGATCGGCCGGGCCGGGTGGACCTGGAGCGGATGATGGGCAAGCCCGACGATCCGGCTGCGGCGGCGGCCTATCGCCGCGGTTCGCCGCTCTATCGGGCGGAGCGGATCGAAGCCCCACTCCTGATCCTCCACGGCAGGAAGGACAAGCGGGTCGTTCCGCTCATGTCGGAGAAGATGGTCGAGGCGCTCGAGATCGAGGGCAAGCACTATCAGGTCCACTGGTTCGACGAGGAGGCTCACGGCTGGCAGCGGCGTGAGAACCGGCGCGAGGCCTGGAAGCACATCCTCGATTTCCTGAGGCGCCACCTCCAGGAGCACGTGGACGAGGACTGAGAAAGGAGCCGCCGATGTGGGGACGTCGCGGGCGAGTGAATCTGGTCGATACCCCGGAGCTGGCCTCGTTCTTCGACCGGCTCGACCACCTGAACCAGGCGCAGCTCCTGGCTATGCGGGCGGCGTGGCGGTCCATCAGCCGCGAGGCGCATGAAGAGGCCTGGGCGGCAGTGCGGGCGGTGGGGGCTCAAGACGGATTGACCGGGGAGATCGATCGCGTTCGCAACAAG
>JBIOII010000015.1:0-32066 GCA_044449785.1 Candidatus Limnocylindrales bacterium | reverse complement strand
TTGACTCCTGTCAAACCACCGACCGGATCGTCGCCGCCTTCTCGTCCCTTGTGCGGGCGGTTGGAAGGAACGGCCCTTAAGCCGTCTTCCAGACCCGACCAACGTAGCTCGGTATGTTCGCGACCGGGATCAGCAAAGATGGCGACGGTGTGTCGGCTCTAATCCTCCCGCCCCGACCATTCAGGTAGGGTTCGCCTACCCAGTCGTCGATTCCACGCCCGCTGTCCCTGTTTCTGCTGGCATCGGTGGACCCTGCGGCAGCTGTCGCGCGGGCCTTGTGGCAGGACTACCAGATGAACGGGATCAGCTTCTTCGTGCGACGGCTGTAATCAACGTAGCCGGGCAGATCACGTCGGAGCAGGTCTTCCTCCGCGGCGATCCGATGGCGATAGGCGGGACCGAGCAGGCCACTGACAGTCACGACGACGGGCAGGCTGCCCGAGTGAGGCTGAATCCAGTCCAAGTGAGCAGAGATCCAAAGTAGCCAGGGTGGCGGATCAAACGATATGGGCCGTCATCGACTACTCGCTGCTCGTCCTCTGCGCGCAGAGTCCTTGAATATGAGGAGCCAAGCGTTCTCATCGACCAGATCCGCAGCCCTAGCCCGGTCGCCTGCAGGGTCAAACCCAGTGGCGCGGCAAACCGATGCAGCGGTCGAAGCGGAAGGCGTCGAAGCGCCGGCGAGAGGGTCGCGGCCAGGACTCCGGCCACGACGATAGTGCGGGTGCTGTGTCGATCGTCCGGGTCAGCTTTCAGGCTCGAGGCTCGGCCTCGCTGTCGAGCCACCGCCTCTACGGCGAAGAAGCCCGCCACACCGGCGTATCCGGCAAGAAACCACCACTTACCGGGCCCTGGCGACGACTGGGTGATTCGTGACATGTCGCCAGTATCGTCGCAGCTGAGCCTGGCTACCTCGACTCTTGGCTCGACATGGGCGTCCGCGGCTTCTGACCACCACCGTAGCCGACGGAGCAAGTCCGAACACACGGGCGTGGGGAACATCGTAGGCCGCGGGCTAAGCCAGCGCCTTTCGATATACGCTCGTGGCCCACCACAGCGACAAAGCCGTCAGCGTGCCCAGCACCGCGAACGCCGTGCCGACGGTCGAGTTCAAGATCGAGCCGTTGGCCAGGACTCGCGAAGCCTCGACCGCGTAGTACATCGGATCAATGTGCGCCAGCACGACCATCCACGACGGCGCCAGGGAGAGTGGGAGCAGGATGCCGGAGAGCAGCATCAATGGCAGCTGGAGCCCCGTCACGACCGCGGCAAGGCTGCCGATCTGGCGCAGCTTGATGCCCAGGGCGCTGGAGATGGAGGAAGTCATCGCGGTGATCAGGGAGGCGATTGCCAGCAGGACCGCGGTCCCGGCCGGGTTCGGATGGAAGCCCAAAGGGATCGCAACCAGGATCACGAGCAGGGCAGGCATGATCAGCCAGACCACGTCACGCAGGACCGTGCCCAACAACAGCGCGAAACGGCTGGCTGGCGAAACGGTGAGTCGTTCGAGCACGCCCGTATCCAGTTCTGCGATCGTTACCCAGCCGGCGCCCATGCCCGAGCCGAAGGCCATCAGGACGATGATGCCCGGCACGAATACGTCGAGCACGCTCTTCCCGGCAAATCCCGGACCGCCGGCCAGGGCCTGGAGGAGCGGGGCAAACAGCGCCAGATATAGGAGAGGGCTCGAAAGCCCGGCAAAGATCCACACCGGCTGGCGCATGAGCTCGAGCATCTTCCGGCGAAAGAGCAGCTGAGTTTCGACGGCGAAATTCATCGAAGAGCCTCCGCGTTGTTCTGGCCGGCGTCGCGCAGAGACCGGCCAGTCTCCTGGAGGAAGACGTCGTCGAGCGACGCTTCCGAGAGCGAGAGCGCCGCCAGCGGCACGTCCCGGGCCTCGAGCAGCTGAGCTACAGCGGCGACCGCGGCACGGCCGTCCGAGGTCCGAAGACGGAGCGCTTCGCCATCGAGCCAGGCCCCGGAGATCGGCGCCAGGTTGGCCAGCGCGGCTCGGAGGTCTTCGAGTTCGGGCGCGGGCAAGGCCGTCCGGACAACGAATGTGCCGCCACCGATGCGTCTCTTAAGCTCAAGCGGCGTGCCCTCTGCCACGACTTTGCCATGGTCGATGATGGCCACACGGTTGGCGAGGGCGTCGGCCTCTTCGAGGTAGTGGGTGGTCAGAAAGATCGTGGTGCCGGCTTCGTTCAGGCCGCGGAGCTGGTCCCAGAGGTTGGCCCGGTTCTGTGGATCGAGGCCGGTCGAGGGTTCATCGAGAAAGAGGACCTCGGGCTTGTGCATGATCCCGAGCGCCACCTCGAGCCGTCTCCGCTGGCCGCCGGAGTAGGTTCGCGCCGGGCGATCGGCGAATTCGCCGAGTGCCAGGAGGTCGATCAGCTCGCTCGCCCTTAGCGTCGCGTCGGACTTCGAAGCCCCGTAGAGACGACCCTGCAGGAGCAGGTTCTCACGACCCGTGGCCGGAAGGTCCGCGCCGCCGAGCTGACCCACGTAGCCGATGCGCCGGCGGACTTCCCTTGGCTTCCGACGGACGTCGATGCCGGCGACCGTGGCTTCGCCGTCATCGATCGGAACGAGTGTCGCGAGCATCCGCAGGGTCGTGGTCTTGCCCGCGCCGTTGGGTCCGAGTAGGCCGAAGATCTCGCTGCGGCTAACCTCGAGGTTCAGTCCGCTGACAGCCTCGATGGCCCTGCCCCCGACTGAATACGACTTCCTCAGGTTCCTGATTGAGACCGCGCCCGTCGCGGTCTGTTGTGCCTGCATGCGCTCGACTCCCGCGGAGTACCGCTATCATTACACCTAACAGCGTTAGTGTTCTCCTGGCACTATAACCCTATCGGTGTTAGGCTTGCAACAGGCAATTCGAGACAGGGCAGGTGGAACTCGAGATGGCAGGCCACAGGGAGACAGATCAGGGGCTGAATCGCGGTCGGTTGACAGCGGCCGGTCTGGAGGTCCTTCAGGATCAGGGGCTCGAAGGGCTCACGATGCGCAGCCTCGCGGACCGGCTGGGCGTGAAGGCCGCGTCGCTGTACTGGCACGTCCGCGACCGGCGGGAGCTGATCGAGCTGCTGGCGACCTCGCTGCTGGCGCAAGTCGAGCCCAGCGCTCCGGATGGTGCCGCCAGCGGGGCCGAGAGATGGCGCTCCGAAGTAGTGGCCGCTGCCGCGAGCCTGCGCTCGATGCTCGAGCGCCACCGCGACGCGAGCAGGCTCCTGCTCGAGGTGCCGGCCGTGGTCGAGGAGAGCGCGGTCTTCATCCGACTGCGGAGGATCCTCGAAGGGGCCGGCCTGACGCCAACCCAGGCGGTCGAGGCAGCCCGCATGATCGCCTTCCACACCATCCTCGACAGCGGCCGCGCCGTCGCAGACGGCCCAGGTCTGCCCGCTCCGGGCAGGCCGGCGGCCCTGATTATCGATACCGGTACACGGGGCGTGACCGTCAAGGCATCCTCCGGCGGCGATGAGTTGGCCACGGCCCGGCGCGAGGAGACCGCTCCGGCGGGGATCTCCATCGCCGGCGATACGGTGACGGTGCGCCGTTTGCGCGGGATCGGTCGGGCAGATGTGGAGCTGAATCCCCGGCGAGCGTGGACGGTGCACGTCAAGGGCAGCACGCTGAGTACGCGGCTGGACCTGTCAGGCTTGGACGTTCGCGAGGTATACGTCGATGGCGGCGCCTCGCGACTGGATTGCATCCTGCCGCTGCCACGCGGCGTCGTCCCGGTTCATCTGTCCGGCGGGGTCGTGGGCGCAAGGCTGCACCGGCCGGCCAGCGCTGCGGTCCATGCTGAGGTCAGCCCAGGGGCAGTGCGCGTCCACCTGGACCGACGCTCGATCCTCATGGCGGCAACCGAGACGCACTGGGGCAGCGGCGGCGGAGCGGCCGCGCCAGATCGCTACGAACTCGAGATCTCGGGCGGTGCCGTCCAGGTAACCCTTGATGACGACATTCCGCCGGCGGCGTCAGCCCCGGCCGTTGCGGACGAGGCCGGTTTGCGAGGACCGCTCGGAGCCCCTACTCCTTCTGCGGCGAATGCCTCGCCAGAGGGCGCCTCGTTCGCGCTCGAGTTGATGCTGGACGGCGTAGAGCGAGCGATCTCGCGCGGGCGCCCGGCCAGCTGAACCGCACCGTTTCCCGACCTTTGAATGCGGAAAGACGTTTGACCACGCCATGGCACGCGGCCCTCGCTCCGCCCTGGTCGTCGGCAAGCCCGAGATGATGTTGCCGGCGAGATTGATGGGAGGCACGCGTGAGAAAGATCGTCGTGTACGAGTTGCTATCGCTCGACGGGGTAGCCGAGGCCCCGGATACGTTCTTCGAGTGGGACGACGCGGTGGTCCGCAGGCTTGCCGCCACGATCGAGACCCAGGACGCGGTTGTTTTCGGCCGCCGCACATACAACGAGTGGGGGCGGTTCTGGCCGAACAGCGAGATCGAGCCATTCGCGACATTCATCAACGGGGTCACGAAGTACATCGCGACATCAACCCCGCTCGACCTGGGGTGGGCCAACACGAAGGTGATCGACGGCGGTCTGATCGAATTCGTTCGGGACCTCAAGCAGCGGCCTGGTGGCGACGTCGGTGTGCACGCCAGTATCTCGGTCGCGCAGGCCTTGCTCACAGCTGGCGTGGTAGCCGAGCTCAAACTCGTGGTAGGGCCGATGATCGTCGGCCACGGGCACGAATCCCGGCCAGCGCGGAACCGAGGTGACCGGGCGGCAGTAGCGAGGCTGCCCCGGTGGCGGACGCCTTTGGTCCGTACCGCTCCCCGCCGACGGCGGCGAACCTGACTCGCCAGCCGACAGGTAGCGCTCAAGCTCGGTCGCACCATCCGGGCGCCGCCAGGATGGCCTTGCCACACCGCCAGCGCCTACCGGCCAAGACCGGGCTGGTGGCGCACCCAATCTCAACTCGCTGCTTTCTTTACGAGCTCCGCGATCCTTGCCTCAACAGCGGGAGTCATCTCCTTCAATGCGTAGCGGCACGGCCACATAGCACCGTCGTCGAGGTTCGCCTTGTCGCTGAAGCCTAGTTCTCCATACCTCGACTTGAACTTGTTCGCGTCCTGGTAGAAGACGACGTTTTTGCCGTCCTTGGCAAACGCGACAAATCCGTACCAGGTCTTTGGCGTCAGCTCGGGCGCGGCCGACTTGATGATGGCGTAGAGTCGCTCGGCGATCTGGTGATCCGGCTCGGGCAGCTTGGCAATGGCGTCAAGCACGTCGGCTTCTCCTGCCGCCTCGTCCGCGCCGCGCCGCGCTTCCGCCTTCAGCTCGATAGCACGCTGCTTCATGGCAGCCTTTTCAGCGGCAGAAAAGGTGCTGCTCCTGGGCGACTTTTGTGTGTCGGTCATTGAGAGTTACCTCACTGCGAGACCTTGCGGAACAGCGTTGCGCTGGGCCGCGGAGGCCCGCGAATCCTCAGGTTAACGCCAGCGGGCCAGGGGACGTGGCCGGACGAGCGGGCGTCGTGTCTGTCGAACACGGACCGGCCCCCGCACTTGTTCAAGAGCCCTCAGCCCGCGGTTGGCAACCCCCACGGTTATGTCGAAAGTGCTCGAGGATGCTGGGTCAGTGGCCGCCGGAGATGAGCCGCTCGCGGTCGAAGAGCCCGGAAACCAGCCGCCAGCCGAAGACATCCAGCACGATCAGCAGGGCGCCGCAGCCGATGGCCAACTGCGGCGTCGGCTCGATCACGTTGAGCGCGATCATCACGGTTAAGAAGACAGGCGGAAGGCTCGCCAGGACACCAAGCTGCTGAGCGACCCTGACGTCGCTCGAACGCGTCGAGATCGCGATGGCGACCCACACCGTCCAGCAGGCCAGCAGCGGGGTGAAGAGGAGCTGGGCGAGCAGGTCAGTCGGCTGCATGACCGATGCGGCCACGTTGGGTGCGGCCTCGACCTCGACGATAGCGACGAAGCCCCCGAAGACCACGTATGCGATCAGTAGTGAGGGCAGCAGCGCAGCGAGCGCCTTGCCGATGAGAAACTCCTCGCCCCGAATAGGCGTCGTAAGCGCCGGTTCGAGGGTGCCCTGCTGGCGCTCTCCGGCGACGGAGTACGCGGCGACGAACACGGGCACGAGCGTGGGGATGCCGAGCATGTAGAGCAACACGTGCTCGTTGGCCAAAGTCCCGGCCGCCCCGCTCGACAAGCGAAGAACCGCGATCAGCGGCTGGATCGCAAACACCAGCGGCAGTATCGCCATGCCGTAGATAACGGAACGGTTCCGTCGGTATTCCCGGACCTCCTTGCGAACGATGGCCCAGATCCGCCGGGTGCTCATGGCTCGCTCCGGGACGCTTCGGGATCTTCGGCGATCAGCTCGAGGTACACGTCTTCGAGCGAATGATGCGACTCGGCGATCGAGAGCACGTCGGCGCCCGCGGCCACCAGCGCCCGAGTTGCGGCCGGTGCCGCGACCGTCGGGTCCGACACCGCGAGAACGTAGCTGGCGCTTGTCCCGTCCAGGTGCCATCCGTCCACGCCCGCCAGACCGCCGAACACCTTGCCCGGGTCGGCGAGCGGGTTGAGCGTCCTCACCGTGATGGTCCTGGCGAACAGCTGATCACGTAGCTCGTCCGGCCGGCCGATGGTGCGTAGCCTGGCATTAAGGATCGCGACTCGGTCGCACAGCCGCTCCGCCTCCTCCAGGCGGTGTGTCGTGAGAAAGATCGTTACGCCTCGTTTGCGAAGCCCATCGATCAACTCGTGGACCTCTCGCGCCGCGACGGGATCCAGCCCGGCCGTAGGCTCGTCGAGAAAGAGGACCTCCGGCTCGCTCAGGAGCGCGCGGGCCAGTGCGACACGCTGCCGCAGGCCTTTCGACAGGGTGCCGCAGGTATCGCGGCTCCGATCTGTGAGGTTTACCGCCCCGAGCGCGGCCGCGATGCGATGACCCGGATCGGGAACTTCGTACAGGTCCGCGAAACACTCGAGGTTCTCGACGACGGTTAGCTTGAGGTAGAGACCGGGAGCCTCGGGCATGATCGCGATTCGGCGCCGAATCTCCACGGCGTTCTCGGGAGTAAGCGGGAGCCCGGCCACCGTCGCCGAACCCGATGTCGGCGTGAGCAGCGTCCCAAGCGTCCGGACGGTCGTCGTCTTGCCGGCGCCATTGGGCCCGAGAAAGCCGAACACCTCCCCGTAGCCGATCTCGAAAGAGACGTCCGCGAACGCGACCCGATCACCGAACCGCTTGCCCAGCCCGCGAGCGGTAATCGCCAGACCCTTTGGTCGGGCCTGCCCGGCTATGAGCGGGCTCGCTTGATCGAGCACTCGCTGCCTCCATCTCTCCTGGTCGACTTGAGCGGACGGATTCTCCTCCGACGCAATGTAAGCACGGCGGGTTGGTCGGTGGAGCGCCGAGATGGGCCGTTGCGATTTCGCTCGGATGGGACCTCGGCGCCCGAGACGCGCACCGGCATCGCGCGCAGATGCCCTGCCTCACCCCGTCGATCGGCGGAGAGAAACTCCCAGATCAGACTCGATGCATCGCTGGCCCAGCTCAAGCGATCGCCACGCTGCCGTGCCGGCTCCCTGGCCAATCCCGGCGATCAAGTCGGGCCGTTCGCAGGCGAACCGTCCGGCCAAGCCAGCCCCGTTAGCCGCAGCCTCAATCGACAGTGTCACTCGATCGGAGGCGATGGACGCGACCGGTCTCCCGGCCCGCGCCTACCGTCGCCTAGGTCCGCGATCCAGTGCGTCGGTACACGAGGTACACGACTCCGTTCGCGTAGGTCTCGCTCGTCCTCAGCGCCCACTTGGTGGCGGGCGTGTCCTCGCTGAAAAGGTGGTCGGCGGGGCCGATCGTCAGTGGAAAGACGAACAGGTGAAGCTCGTCCACCAGGTCGTCGGCGAGGAGCGCCCGGACGAGCTTCCCGCTCCCGCTCACATAGATCCCACCGGGCACGCTGTCCTTGATCTCTCGAATGGCCCGAGCATCGTAGGGTCCGACAATCTTCGAGTTGCTCCAGGTCGTCTGCGTGAGCGTCGATGAGACCACGTACTTGGTGGTTCCATTCATGAACGGTGCGCCCGGGTCTTCGGCCGCCGTTCTCGTCGACCAGGCCGGCTCGAACATCTCGTACGTTGTCCGTCCGAGGAGGATGGCCTCGCATCCTCCCATGAGGCGGCCGATCGCCTCACCCATTTTCGGGTCCATGTCGTAGTCGGCGGTCCAGCTGGGCGCTTCGATCACACCATCGAGCGAGATGAACTCGTGCACACGAATCGATCCCAACGCCGTTCCTCCTTCTCGCTCTCACGGAACTGACCAGCGAGCGTCGACATCAGTTGGGGTCGTGCGCCATGGCGCCCGTGAGCGGCGCACGATTGTCGCGGCAATAATCCCGCCTGACGGCCGCGCTGAACGGCAACGGGAGGAGCCGATCCGCAGGCTGGCACGCGCCTCGGGCGCGACTATGATCGCGATCGTTGCCAGTTGATTGACGAAGCCAGTGCTCCCGCCGCGGGTCCCGAGGACGAGGCGCTATCTCGGTAGACCACTGCGCAACGCGTCGATCGAATTGGCCAGCCGCTTCGAGCGCGTCTCGGGCGTTCGGGCGTCCTTGAGCTGCAGGACGTGCCACGACTTGTTGCTGTACGAGAGCCGCTCGAACGTCGCGCTCGCTACTGGATCGGCTGCCAGGGCCGCGGCCAGGTCGTCGGGGACGCTGACGGAAGGGTCGCGGGTGCAACGTCCGGCAGCCGGCCGCCGTCGAGACTCGGCAGGCGAAACGTGCCTTGCGTGATGCAAGTCTAGGTACTAGCGTGATGCAAGTACGGGCACAGCCCGCACCACACCGCACGAGAGGAACGAGAGTCATGAACACGACTGCGGAGCACGACGTTTCGGCGGCAGGAATCAACGGCAATGGCGTCGTGAAGAGCCCGGATTACACCGTCACCTTCATGGTGGATCAACGCCCGGACGACGCCTTCACGGCCATCAACAACGTTCGTGGCTGGTGGTCCGAGAAGATCGACGGCGCAACCGACCAACTCAATGGCGAATTCGTCTTCCACAACGAACCCTGGCACGTTGCCAAAATCAGGGTCGAAGAACTCGTTCCCGGCAAACGAGTCGTCTGGCGCGTCCTCGAGAACTACATGAATTTTGTGAATGACACGCGCGAATGGATCGGGAACCAGATGGTTTTCGAAATTGCCAGGAAGGTCGACAAGACCGAGGTTGTCTTCACTCAAATCGGCCTGGTTCCCGCGTACGAGTGCTACGACGCGTGTTCGGACGCTTGGGGCGGCTACATCAAGGGCAGTCTGCGCAGTCTCATCGCGACCGGCAAAGGGGCGCCCGAACCGAAGGCCTCGTAATCGGAGCCAGCGTTCGCCAACGTGACGCAAGCCCGCTCGGCGGGCTTGCGTCATACAAGCACTGAAGGGTATCGTGTCGCCATGCTAGGTCGTTCATATGACAATCAGGAGTGTTCGGCAGCTCGGGCGCTGGAGCTGGTCGGAGAACGCTGGAGCCTGCTGATCCTGCGTGACGCGATGTTCCGCAGCTATACGCGCTTCTCGCAGTTCGAGAAGAGCCTGGGTATCGCCCCGAACATTCTGGCAAAGCGCCTCGAGGACTTCGTGGCCGCCGGCATCATGGAGCACCGTCAGTCCTTGGGAGCCGGCGAGCAGGCGGATTACCTGCTTACACAGAAGGGACTCGAGCTGAAGCCGGTCATCATGGGCCTGACCGCGTGGGGCGATAAATGGGTGCGACCCGGCCCCGTGGTGTTCCGGAACGCATCCGACGGCCATCCGGTCGAACTGCAGCTGCGCCTCATCGGCGACGACACTCAGGTCGCGGTTGCCGACGTGGTCGCCGCGCGGCGCTGAAGCCAAATGTTGGGCGTCGTGCGTTGCGCGCTCCGCCCCACGGTCGTATTCAGCTGGTCAAACCTACCGTGGCGACCTGGGAGGGTGACCCGACATCGCGCAGTTTGTGATCGATGCTCGCTCTCGAGGATCTAGAGGTGGTTGACGTCCCCCGCGTGTCGCTCAGCGGCGCTCAGGCAATCGGCCGGCGATTCTGGCTCCCTCAGGCAACCGAGGTCAGCCCTGGCGCGATGCGCGTCCGTCTCGACCGGCGCCAATCCTGATGGCGGCAACCGAGACGCACTGGGGCAGCGGCGGCGGAGCGGCCGCGCCGGATGGTTACGAGCCCGAGTCTCCGGCGGTGTCGTCCAGGTAAGCCTGCGCGGGCGCGCGCCGGGAATTCCTGGCGCGCGCATTTCAATGGCGGAAGAATGGGCCTGATGCCGACACTGGTTGCCACTAACAATGTGGGCGTAGCTGACGAGGACGGCTGAACCTATGAGTAGATCTTCTCACCGCGATCCAGCATCTCCGTGAATTTCGCGATGCGCGCAGCTCTGGTTTCGGGGCGCTTGGCGTCCTGGATCCGATACAGGATCGCGTAGCGATTCGCGCTGTTGAGTGTTCCGTAGAACTGCAGCGCGGCCGGCTTTGCGGCCAGTGCCGCCATCAAATCCGGCGGTTCCTGAGCGTCTCGTTGACCATCGTAGGCGTTGGCCCATCGGCCGTCCGCCTTGGCCCGGTCTACCTCCACATGTCCGCTGGGTTCCATCAGTCCGGCATCGATCAGGGCTTGCGCTTTCTCGCAGTTGCGCTTCGACCAAACGCTCCGAGGACCCCGACGAGTGAAGCCCTGCAGCCAGAATGTCGCGTCTTGGGGCCGCTTCTGGCCGTCGATCCAGCCGAAGGTCAGCGCGACTTCGAGCGCCTCGTCGTATGTCACGGTGGAGACGACGACGCCCTTCTTGGCGATCCTCAGCCATATGCCGTTGGAGGTGGCGTGATTGGCGGCCAGCCAGGCCCGGAACTCGCCGAGGCCCGCGAACTGCTCGATCGTTCGTTCGTCTGGCATGCGTTCCTCAACGGCTCGTTGCCTCGCGCTGTCGAACCCGAGACCGAGCGTTCGCGTCCTATCCTTGCCGACGTTTGGCTGCTGCGCACACTAAGGGCCGGTCGCTCGCAACGTCCGTCTCGCCACGTGAGCCCTCTCGCTGCAATTCTGGAAACCAAAGTGCAGTTGACCAGCGCCTCCGTCATCGACGTGCCCGATGCGCTATTCGGCGAACGCTGCTGGCGGATGGCCGGGTCGTGGTCGCACGTGGCCTGGACAAGGACTTGGCCGCGGTAAACGCTGCGGGATTATATGACCCTGCGACCGGGAGCTCTGCGCTCACAGAATCCACGCTCGTCGCCCGCTTCAACTATTCAGCGACGGTCTTGTCGGATGGCCGGGTCCTCGTAGCGGTCGGCCAGGAGATCTACTCGACGACAGCCTTAAGCCGTCTTCCAGGCCCGACCAACATAGCTCGGTATGTTCGCGACCGGGATCAGCAGAGATGGCGACGGTGTCTCGGCTCTAACCCTCTCGCCCCGACCATTCGGGTAGGTACGAGCTACCCGGTGCGGTGTAGGGGTTGGAGCGACGACAACCCGGGGGGCAGCGATAACGAGCCCGCCGCAACTGACGGCACGCTGAGCAACGAGTCGAAGAGCATTCCCGGGAGATCTGGAAATCGAAGGACCGAACGACCTTCGGCATCGTTTCAGGGTCCGGGTCAAGCGCCGCCTTCGACGAGCCAACCACACCAAGGGAATACAGTCGTCGCACCATGGACAAGACGGAGTTCATCCACTCGATGCGCGAGGCACACCAGCGCATGGCTGGAGCAATCGAGCACCTCCCTGACGAGCGTCTGCTCGAACCAGCGATGGACACATGGACAGCCAAAGACATCATCGCCCACATGGCTTGGTGGCACGATCATTCAGCCCTCGTGATCGAGAGCCTCCGAGCTGGCCGCCAGCCATACGACAAGACCGATCCCGCGAACACCACCGACGCGTTCAACGAGCGGACGCACCGCGAGCATGTGGACGATCCACCGGAACTTACGCGGCGGGCGTTCAACGAGTCATTCATCCGGCTGCTGGCGGCGCTTGAGGCGTGTCCGGACGAGGAGCTATTTACCGTCGGTCGTTGGCCATGGCTGGAGGGAGAGGCGCTCGCCGAGGAGATCCTGTGGGATTCCTCACGCCACTACGACGAGCATCGCGAGCCTCTGGAGCGGCTCTCGCACCAAGCGCGGCTTGAGAGGTCCCGTTCGACTACCGGATAGCGCCCACGTAACGGTCGTCCCGACGTCTCGCCGGTGGGAGGCTGGCTATTCGCTCCGAACTTGTCCGGGCTCAACGTAATCGAGCAGCATTCGTAGAGGCCGAGGCAGATTGGATGGATCGATCGTCTCGACTATCGCTCTGATGTATCTGCTGTTGCGGCCCGACTGGCTCCGAATGAAGCGGCGAAATTGATGCTCCACCGGGCGGCCCTGCCACGCGTGCTGCTTCTGGAACGTGCTCCACGGCTGGGCGTCGCCTTCGAGTTCAATGAGTCCAGAAAGGACGGTCACGCCGGCGGCTCGAACCAGCTCGTCCTCCAGGTCAACGCTGCAGGCGAAGAAGCCAGCCCTTTCAAACCCGCTGCGATCAAGGTTTGGACCGTATCCAGCCCGCTCCAGCGCCGCTCGAACGACTTCCTCCTCGCCCTGGTCATAGAGACCGGCTAGGTTCGCTCGGGGTTCCTCGGCCGCCTGCCGCCGCAAGAACCGGCTAATAGCGTGGACGCCATTTAGGGAGACGATGGACACGCCTTCTGCCTCGAGATCGCGTCCCGATCGCCGCGCGGCGAGCGTCAGGGCGAGCTCGTCGGTAATCCCTTCAACCAAGACGATCGTACGCACAGCGGAATAGTGCCCTCGCCGGCATGGGCTCACAACCTCGCATTGGCCTGGGCGCGACCGGATTGCCCCACGCCGGACCGCACGGACCTGAACATCAGGTCGGTTGGCCTGCTGGAGGCGGAGTAGCCCCGCGGTTGCGTAGGTTGTGAGGGCGCTCTTCAGCTAGCCAGCTTGGACCAACGCTCGCGACCCACCAATTCGCACTCAAGCCGGAATGGGACATTCAGGTCGCTACGGTCGGCCCGACTCCTCTCGCCCCGACCATTCGAGTAGGTGTCGCCTGGGACGCCCCCCTTTGACGCTCGAGTCCGGGCGCTGCCATGGCCTTTCGAGCCCACCTGAACCTGCCCATTCGGGGGTGATCTCGAACCGGCGACCTGAATGTCCCGATTCGGCGGATCACGATGCCTTCGTTCTGGCCGGAAGCGTGGCCGCTGGCATCGCAGCCTACCTGTCGGTGAGGTCCCTGAGTCGCTACTTCACCAGCCGAACGCTGATGCCATTCGCGACGTACTCGCTCGTCGTTGGGGTGCTGGCGCTGCCCCGTTTCGGCCTGTAGCGGTGGTGAGGTACTCCCTAGCGGTGGAACACCTTGGCATCTGCGATTAGCGAGAGCCGCTCGGACTGTACAGTCAGAGCAGGGCAGTCCCGACCTGGTGCTCAGGTGCGGTCGGCAGCCGGAGTCGCGAGCGTACCCACTAACCAAGAAATTGCCTTGACGCCAGGAAAGGACTGGAGCCATGCCGACGAAGATCACCGTGATCTACGAGAATCCGAAGGACCCCGCTGCCTTCGAGGCGAGATACCACGAACAGTACGCGCTCGCGAAGCAGATCCCCGGAGTCCAGAGGCTCGAAAGCGCGAAGGTGTGGCCGAAGGAAGACGGCACCGCTACCCCGGCGTACCGCTTACTCGATATTTACTTCACCGGCTACGACGCGGCCAGTGAGGCCGTTAAGACGGCGCAGACCGGAGCGTTTGTCTCCAAGGTCCTCGAGGCGGCGACTGGCGGTGTGCGAATCGTCTTCGCAGACATCGAGGAGTTCTAAAGAGCGCTCGACTCGGCGCTCGCGCATGGCGGTCACGGCCACCTGCTTGCGGTCAGTTCCTCGCAGGGCGCGGTTGGGCAGGGTCACTCGGCTCCGGGCGACGTGCTCCGAACTGGCGAAGACGACGAGATCGTCATCATGGATCTGCCCGCAGTTTGACGAAGGGCCCAGACCAGGGGTTGACAGAAGATCGGTGCGACCGGGCGTGGTCAACCATGGGTGGGGGCGCAGCGAACACTCTGCATCTCACCATCACCCAGCATGAGGAGGTGTCATGAAGCGAGTCACTGGTGTTGGCGGCATCTTCTTCAAGGCCAAAGATGCTCCGGCGCTACAGGCTTGGTATAGGCGGCACCTGGGAATCGATGTCCAAGAATGGGGCGGAGCATCCTTCGACTGGACCGACGCTGAGGGCAAGGCGATTGCGGGCACTACTGCCTGGCTGATCGATCCGCAAGAAAGCGAGCACTTTGCTCCGAGTTCGGCTTCCTTCATGGTCAACTACAGGGTGGAAGACCTCCACGCCTTGGTCGAGGCCTTGAAGGAGGAAGGCTGCAACGTGCTCGAGCAGATCGATGAATCCGAATACGGTACGTTTGCCTGGGTCATCGATCCGGAAGGAAACAAGGTAGAACTGTGGCAACCGCCTGCCGGCCAGTAGCAAGGTGCCGCCCGCGCCGGCCACCTGTAGCCTAACCTGAGCGTCTATGTCGGACGGTCGGTTCGTGCGCGTTCTAGGCCGTCTTCCAGATCCGACCAAGGTAGCTCGGTATGTTCGCGACCGGGATTAGCAACGATGGCGACGGTGTGTCTGCGCTAACCCTCTCGCCCCGACCATTCCCATCACAAGTTGCGTAGGCAACAATCCGGCATTCATCAGCGCCTGGCCAATCAGCCAGGCGTTTTCGTTTGGCTGAGGGTGGGCCGCGACCAAGGTGCCGCCCTCGACATCGAAGCGGACGAACAGTTCATGGACTGCTTGCTCGCGGAGGCGATCAGGGACCTTCGGATCACGCCAGATCGTGCCGAACTTGGCCAGGGCGTCGCGAGCCTCGCGAAGCTGCACCTCGTCCGGCTGCATTGCCTCCGCGGGCTCCGGGCGCTCCAGACGACGCCAGGCGCGGCTGAATACGTCGATGCCAATCGAGCCGGCGGCGAGCTGAGCTTGAAGTTCGGCCCGAGCTGAGGCCAGCGAGTCCGGGTCCGGCGGCTCGGCTGGCGGGTGGAACTGCCGCATGGCCGCGAGCACCTGTCCGATGTTCACCTCGTCGAACAGCAGATCATCGAAGGAGCGCGCCAGCTGCTCCTCATACCACTCGGCGCGGTATGTGGCCTGTTGTCCGCACGCCGGGCGGGCACTGTGGCGTATCCGCCTGCGGCCGTTGCCGGCGTCGCCGTGGAAGCCGGAGCCACAGCCAAGGCAGCGCATCAGGTGTACCAGCGGATACGACCGGCGACCGTGGGAGCCGCCGCCCGCGCTGTGTGCGGTTCGACGTCGCTCGCGGATTGCCTGGACTCGTTCGAACAAGGCAGGGTCGATCGGCGCCTCGAAGGTCGCCGGCTTTTCCTCCTGGTCGGGCTTGCCCTTGTGGCGGATTGCCCGGCCGGCATACAGCGGGTTCGTCAGGATCTCGGTCAGTCCTGCCTCGGCCAGGCCAAGTTCGTCAGCCAGACCGGTGTCGCTCCACGCACCTGTGGCATACAGCTCGAATGCGCGACGGACGCGGTCAAGGTCCGGCCCCTCGACCGGGGCCAGGAGCTGGCGCTCCCCCACCCGAGCGAAGCCCAGCGGAGCATTGCCTCCCGGATCCGAATACCGCGAAGGGACTGCGAAGCGGTGACCAGAGCCAGGCCGAACTTGCGGCCTTCGTCGAGTATGCGCCGGAGGGCTTCGGTGTCGAAGGTCGGAACCTCATCGACGATGAGGAAGTGCGGCCGACGTTGGTCGCGCGGCGTTCCTTGGCGGCCAGTCGCGTCGACGTAATAGCGGCTGATGCACATCGCCCCGAAGAGCCGGGCGTTGTCACCGCCGACTTGCGAGCAGTCGATGACGAGGAGATCGCCCGCGTCCATGATCTCCCGCGGTCTCAGCGTCGACTTCCCCTGGCCGACGACATCGCGGATCGAGTCGTAGCTCACGAAGGCGCCCAGCTTGTTGAGGACGGCCTTGATCGACGCGTCGTTCTCACGGCCAGCCGCAGAGGGCCATTCGGTCGCCCAGAATGAGGCGAGCAGCGGATCGTCGATCTTGGCTCGGTACCGCTCGCGAAAGGCGTCGTCGGTCAGGACCCGGATCAGCTCCAGAATCGTCTGCGGAGCCGGATCGGCCATGGTCGTGAGCAGGGCATGGCGCAGGTAGTGCTGCATCTTCGGCCCGGTGAATTCGGGCCACAGATCGTGGATGAGCTGAACGAACTCCGATGCGACGAGCTGCGCTTGGTCAGGCGTCGTGCGCTCCAGGAAGTTGAAGCCGCGCGGATGGGAGCGGTCAGCCAGACGCAAGACATGGACGCGGCTCGCATGCCGTGCGGGCACGCGTTCGAGAATGTCGGTCGCGAGATCTCCGTGAGGGTCGATGATCGTGGCGCCGGCGTCCGTGTCGAGGATGCCCAAGGCAAGGTCAGCGATGAGCGTGCTCTTGCCCGATCCGGTTGCTCCGACCACGGCCATGTGTCGCTGGATCGCCTCCAGCGGGACGCGCAGCGGTCGACCGCGTGACTCGCCGATGACGATGCCGGACTGGCCGCTGGCCCGCGGCGGGGGCGCCGGGGCGGCGAGGGCCCGACGCCGTGGCAGCCGGGCTTCATCGAAGAACGTGTCTGGGAGATACCAGAGGCTGGCGAGCTCGAAATCGGCGAGCGCCACCCGCGGCGGTCGTTCCACCGGGCCGGGCAGCAGATCCCACTTGATCGCCTGGGTCGGGGTGTTGAGCGAAGCGGTCGCATTGATGACCGAGAACAGGATCGCCCGGCCCCTGGTCGCATCGACTCCCGTAACTTCGAGCAGAAAGCCGACATCGAAGCCGACCACGCCTTGACGTTTGCGCGTCCGGGCAGCTTGCTCTGAGGCCGGCAGAACCGGCGCCGAACGGACGCGGTCCGCGGACTCCCGATTGAGAACGACGTCGACGATCGCCTCACGGAGGATCTTCCCGAACGAAGGCGAGGCCTCCTCGGGGTAGAGCGATCGCTGCCACGCCTCGGGATCGATCGGGCGAGCGAGAAGGCGCAGACGAACCTCGGCGTCGCCGGACTGCGAGCGCAGGATTGTGGCGAGGCGGGTGAGCACATTGCTCCCATCGTTCCCGGGCTCACCGAGCGCGAGCCCGGACGAACGCCGGAGCCGACCGATTGCGCTGTATACGACCGGGCGATCGGACCGACTGATCTCCGTCGCCTCGAGGCCTGGGTAGAGCGACGAGAGGGTTCCATCGGCAAGGTCCAGCTCGCCGCTCGCGGCGTCTATCTGCCAGTGCAGTTCTCCGTCACGCCAAACGACCCGCAACTCCACGGGCGGCCACCCGCGAGGCCACCGACGATCCACGCCCATGCGACGGTGAGGATGCAGTCCGCGAATGGCTGCAACCGCCGCCTCTGGACCGGTGGAGCGGCCGCGGCCGCAGTCGTGGCGCCTTCCATGGTGCGACTGGAGCTGACGGTCGTATGCCGCCTGCCGGCGCCCGGCGATGAGCCGCGGCAGCGCAGGCGCGGCGACAGTCGCGGGCCGTGCCCTTCTTGATCCCGCTGCCGCTGCTCATCGCCGTTCCACTGGTCTTGCTGACCCTACGCCATCCACTCGGCCACCACAAGGGATTGTGTACGTTACCGTGTCACCGTCTCACTGTACGGGTTATCGCTGCAATCTCGTGCACAAAATGGCTTGCCCGACAGCCGGAGTAGGAGTACGGTGAGCTCGACTTCAGATCGGGAAGGAGAGTCCGTGACCATCGGTGGCGTTCTCGAGGCCATGGGGACGCGCGACCTGCGAGCCAACCTTCGGGCGGTCGTCGAGAAGGTGGAGGCCGGTAGCCCAGTCGTCTGTCTCAAGGACGGACAGCCCCTCGCCGTGATGATCAGTCACGAGGAAGCCGAGCGCTGGCGCAAGATCGAAGACTCGCTCGCGGCGCTGCACGCGCTCAACGTCTATCCCGAAGCCCTCGCCGATCCCTCGGAGCTCGCCGACCTCGCGTCACTGACGCCGCCCGATCGCGCCACCATTCGGAAGCTCACGTCCGAACCGCGCGCTATCCTCTCGCCTCTTCGGACGATCGGCGTGTCCGATGCACGGGCCGCTTTCGCGACGCTAGTGGCGGAGGTGGCACAGGGTCGCGTGCGAACGATCGTGGCCGGGGGTCACCTGGCCGTGGCCGTCATCCCGGCACCCGAATACGACCGTCTCCGTGCCCTGGCGCGATCGGTCAGCTGGTTCCGAGGGGCCGGGTTGGACCTCACCACCGCCACGGAGCAGCACATCATCAACTTCGTCCGTACCCATCGCGAAGCCGCCGGCGAAGAGCAAGCCGCGGTCTGAGCCGGAACGCATAAGCTTGGAGTTTCAGTCTTGTCAGTCCAAGGATATCGACGTAACCTTGGATTCCAAGGTTAACCCACTAAGTTTGTAGTCTCGCCGGAAGAATCCAAAGATGTCGCATGTCGTGACCCTCCGCTGGGAGGGAGATCCAGGTGGATACGGAGGCAGGCGCAGTCGCGCCAGCTTCACCTACGAGGCCTTCGTCCCGGATCCAATCGCCAAGCTCGCAGTTGCCCTGCCGGGCGATACGGCCCTCTTGGTAAGTCTCGCCGAGTCTGAGATCCGGGCCCTGAACAGCGGCCCAACGACCGGCGGCCTCGACGCCGTCGGTGCACTGCTGCTTCGAGCCGAGAGTGTCGCCTCGTCGCGTATCGAAGGGCTTGAGCTGTCACAACGAAACTTGGCTCGCGCCCTGTTCGACCCGGCTGCGGCCAAAGGAACGGCAAAGCTGGTCGCAGGCAACGTCCGGGCGATGGAGGAGGCGATCCGGATCGGATCGATCGACCGACCGTTCACAGTCGCCGACATCACCGACATCCACCGAGTCCTGCTCGCGGGAACCGATCAGAACGACATCGGCGGCCAGGTGCGAACCGTTCAGAACTGGGTAGGCGGCCGGCTAAACAGCCCAATCGATGCCGAGTTCGTGCCGCCGCCGCCAGAGGAGGTTCCCGGACTCCTCAAGGATCTGGTCGCCTTCGTGAACCGCGAGGATCTGCCCGCGGTAGTCCAGGCGGCGATCGCTCACGCCCAGTTCGAAACCATCCACCCATTCACCGATGGCAACGGCCGGGTTGGCCGCTGCCTGATCCATGTCATTCTCCGACGTCGAGGGCTCGCGCCGGCCTTCGTGCCACCCGTGTCTGTGGTGCTGGCGACCAACGCGAAGGCCTACGTTCGAGGACTGACGGACTTCCGTGAGGGCGGGGTGGCGGTCTGGTGCTCCTCGTTCTCGTACGCATGTCGCTCAGCGGCCGACGAATCGGAGAAGCTCGCAGTACGTATCGCCGCCCTCCTAAACCAATGGCGGACCCGTGCCGGCTCTCCACGAAAGGGCTCTGCGGCGTCCAAGCTGATCGAGCTGCTCCCCTGCCAGCCGATCGTGAGCGTGGCCACGGCATATGCCGCGGTTGGTGGCTCCGCCGAGGCCGTGCGACTCGCGCTAAACAGCCTCGAGGAGCGGGGCATCGTCAGACAGATCACGGCCGGCCGGTACGCGCGGACATGGGCAGCAGACGAGCTCTTCGACATCCTGAACGAGTACGAGCATTCCCTCGCCACTCCAACGCGAACCAGTCAGCCGCCTCGTCACGCGCCGAGGGTCATCAAAGCGAGTGGAGCCGCGAAGTCATGAGCAGGGGCGCTCACGGCCCCAGATTCCGCGTCGCGAGGCTAGCCGATCTCGGCTGTATCGGGCTCAGAACTCGCGGGGTCGAGCCAGACTACAAAGCCGTCCACGCCCTCGATCACTCTGGTCCGGCGGCGGAGCTTGCGACCGTAACGACTGTTGAACCGGTTATAGAGGTTCGCAACGCTGTCGTTGGTGGCTCCGGGAAGAAACACTGTCCGGTCCGCCAGGAGTTGGTCCGCCAATTCCTGAAAGTCATCTGGCTCGCCGCGCCGAACTCAGTTCAGGCTGGGCCGGGAGTCGAGCTCGGCCGCGCGCGTCCGCATGTCGCTCAAGGCCGCTGCGGCATAGAGCGAGAACGGTTCGTCATTGTCCGCCTCCATCCAACGCTCAACGGCGATTGCGAAGGCGAGCATCCCCACTTCCGCCCCCAGGCGGGCGGTCAGCTCGTCCGCGCCCCGCGCGCGCAGAGCGGCCCTGATCGACCCGGCGATCCGGGCGTGCTTGAGCAATCCCCTCTCCTGCAACTCGGCGTTTGCAGCGACCACCAGCGCGCGTTGGGCGGCCTTGGCCCGCTGCTGCGTGGTCATCGCGTCCCCTGCGGCCACGAAGGCGGCCTGCAGGCACTCGGTGAGTGTCGCATCGGGGGAGGTAGCTCGAATGGCGTCGCCGAACAGCCCGACTAGCACGTCTTCACCGCCGAAGAGGACCTCTCGCTTATCGGCGAAATGCCGGAAGAACGTGGCGCGGTTCAGACCGGCGCGATCCGCGATGTGCGCGACGGTCGTTTCCTCGTACCCGTTCTCAACGAATAGGTCCAGCGCTGCGGTCTCGAGTCGCTCACGCGCGTCCGGTGCCCATCTACTCATCGTCACAGTCTAGGCGAGGCGACTGGATCGCATCACCTGGCAAGACGATGCGACGTAGTCGCATGAGTATGTTAGGTTGATGCGACCGGATCGCATCGACGTTCCGGCCGCGGCGTCCGCGACGTGCATCGTCATCAGCTGGAACCCGACCAAGGAGACCCTGCATGCGCATCTTCGTCACCGGCGCTTCCGGCTGGATCGGCTCGGCCGTCGTCCCCGAACTCATCGGCGTTGGCCATCACGTCCTCGGGCTGGCCCGTTCGGACGCCTCTGCCAAAGCCGTCGCCGACATGGGCGCCGAGGTGCTGCGCGGCGACCTGAGCGACATCGACGTGCTGCGCGCCGGTGCCCTCGACAGCGACGGCGTTATCCACCTGGCCTTCGTCGTGCCCAGCGTGAGCGAGGCTGCGACACGCACCGACGCCACGGCCATCGAGACCTTCGCCACGACCCTCGCCGGCTCCGGCAAGCCCCTGGTGATCTCTGGCGCAACGCTCGTCACACCCGGACGAGTCGCGACCGAACGCGACGAGCTCGTCGCCGCCGGACCCATTGCGGCCCGCATCACCAACATGCAGGCCGCCCTGTCTGCCGCAGACCGGGGCGTTCGCTCCTGCCTCGTCATGCTGCCTCGCTCGGTGCACGGCGAGGGGGAACGTCATGGATTCATCCCCCAGCTCATCACCACGGCCCGGACCAAGGGCGTCTCCGGCTACATCGGCGACGGGGCCAGCCGTTGGCCAGCCGTCCACGTGAAGGATGCCGCGAGTCTTTACCGGCTTGCCGTCGAGCAAGCTCTCGCCGGCGCGGTGCTCAACGCGGTCGGCGACGAAGGCGTGCCCGTCCGCGAGATCGCCGAGGCCATCGGCCGCCAGCTGGGCCTGCCGGCCAGGTCTCTGCCAGCCGGGGAGTACGAGGGCATGTTCGTGCACCTGCTCAGCACCGACATGCCCGCGTCCAGCGCCATCACCCAGGAGCTCCTGGGCTGGAAGCCCACCCACCGTGGCCTCATCGAGGACATCGAACAGGGGCACTACTTCATATGATCGATACCGGACAGCCGGCGAGACCGGGCTACTCGGTGGCGCCCGTCGTAGTTCGGCGCACAGAAGGCTTGTCGACGGGGCCGTCATCGACCAATCGCAGCGCCATGGACAAAGCGACCTTCATCCGTTCTCGATCCGTCCCGCCGAGCGGGCGGTCACGGGCGCTGGCCATGAATAGGGCGTTGAGCGCGAGCCGGGCCCGCATGCGGCCTTCGATGTCATCGGTGGGCGCGAGGATGACTGTGAGTACCTCCATTCGTTCGCGGAATGCGGCGGCAGCTTCCAATGTCCGCATGGCTGCCTCGTTGGCCTGGGCGAAGCTGGTGAACAGACCCCACCGTCCATCGATAAGACCCGCCATCCGGGTGAGCAAGTCATTGCGGGTGCTCGAGCCTGGGCCAGCTTGGACGGCTGCGTCGATGATCGGGTCCAGAGATTCTGCGAGCTCCTGATGGATGTTTGCCAGGAGCTCCTCTTTGTTCTTGACGTGGTAGTAGAGGGCAGGCCTGGTTACGCCCAGCCGGTCTGCGATCTCGCGCAGTGTCGAGCCGTCGTAGCCGCGCTCGATGAAGACATCGAGAGCGACCTGGTTAATCCGGTCGCGCGTCTCGGTGCGCCGACCATCCGACCTCGCGCCATCGGTTGGCTTTCCCATGTTTCATAGGATAGCGCCTTTGGACCGGGTAGTTGACGTACGCGTAAGTCAGATCGAGACTCGAGCCATGACCAAGACCTTTCTTATCACCGGCGCGAGCAGCGGCTTCGGGCGCTCCTTTGCCCAACAAGCCTTCGCAGCCGGACACGTCGTGGTCGGAACCGTGCGGAAGGACGCGGACGGGGCCGAGTTCGAAGCTCTCGCCCCCGGGCGGGCGATCGCCCGCCTCCTCGACATCACCGACGAGGCGGCGGTCTTCGGATCCGTCCGAGCGATCGAGACCGAAATCGGGCCGATCGATGTCCTGATAGCCAACGCCGGTTACGGCCACGAGGGCACCTTCGAAGAGTCGAGCATGGACGACTTGCACCGACAGTTCGAGGTCAACGTCTTCGGTACCGTCGCCATCATGAAGGCGGTCCTGCCCGGCATGCGAGAACGACGTAGCGGTCACATCTTCGTCGTCACCTCGGTCGGCGGCGTCGTTGCGTCGCCGACGCTGTCGTTCTATCACGGCAGCAAGTTTGCGATGGAGGGCATCGCCACCTCGCTCGCGGCCGAGGTCGCACAGTTCGGGGTGCATGTGACCGCGATTGAGCCAGGCGCGTTCCGCACGGACTGGTCCGGCCGTTCCATGGTCCGCGCTCCCCGCCGGATCGCCGACTACGACTCCGTCATCGATCCGATCCGGATTGCTCGGGCCGCATACAACGGACGCCAGCCCGGCGATCCCTCACTCGCAGGTCGGGCGATCCTCGCGCTCCTCGACTCGGACAACCCACCCGTCCATCTCCTGCTCGGGACTGACGCCCTCAACGCCGTGGCCACAGCCCAGCAAGCACGCGCGACCGAAATAGACCAATGGCGATTCCTAAGCGCCAGCACCGACCGAGCCGCCAACAGCGGGTCGTAACCACCGACTACAACTCCAGGAGAAACCGCATGCAGTACCGCACCCTCGGCCGAACCGGCATCAAGGTCAGTCCCTACGCGCTCGGCGCAATGGTGTTGGGCGCCTCGATCGGCAACCCGGACCACGACGACTCGATCCGAGTCATCCACAATGCGCTCGACGCCGGGATCAACTTCATCGACACCGCCGACGCGTACGGCGATTCCGAAGTGGTCGTGGGCAAAGCGCTCAAAGGGCGCCGCGACAGCGTTGTCCTCGCGACCAAGTTCGGCCGCCCGGTAGACGACGATCCCACCCACCTGGGAACCTCGCGGCGCTGGATCATGGCCGCTGTCGAGAACTCGCTGCGCCGCCTGCAGACCGACTACATCGACCTCTACCAGGTCCACCGGCTGGACCCTTCCACCGACATCGAGGAAACGCTTTCCGCGCTCTCGGACCTGATCCACAGCGGCAAAGTCCGTGCGATCGGGTCGTCCACGACGCCCGCCTCCGACATCGTCGAAGCTCAGTGGGTGGCCGAGCGGCGCGGCCTGGAACGGTTCCGCACCGAGCAGCCGCCCTACTCCATCCTCAGCCGCAGCATCGAAGCCGAAGTGCTGCCGGTTGCTCAACGCTATGGGATGGGCGTGTTGGTGTGGGGCCCGATGGCCCAGGGAATGCTCACCGGCCGCGCCCGGAAGGGCCAGAAGACCGACCTGCGCCGCGCCGCGGTACAGAAGGTCTTTAGCGACGAGCAGCGGCTCGATGCCGTCGAGCGGCTCATTCCGCTAGCCGCGGAGGCGGGTATGCCGATGACGCACATGGCGATGGCGTTCGCGATCGCCCACCCTGGCGTGACCAGCGCGATCATCGGGCCGCACACGACGGAACAGCTCGACGACCTGATCGCCGGATTCGACGTCGCACTCACCGACGAGATCCTAAACCGGATCGACGAGATCGTCCCGCCCGGCACAGACGTCGGCAGGCTCGACCAGAGATACGTGCCGCCGACCCTTCAGACTCCACTTCTTCGCCGGCGACCTGCCGGTGAACGCTCCGCGGCCTGACCCACATCAGCCCATCAGCCACTCGTGTCTAGGCACTCGTCCGCAGAGCCACCGCGACCCCAATCGGCACGACGATCCGGCACTTGGGAACAGCAGGTGCAAATCCTCTCGCCCCGACCATTCAGGTAGGTGTGGCCTACCCGTCGGGCTGCCGATCGCGCAGCTCGCCGGCGGCGCCTCGTGCGAGACGAGCAAGCCCCGCCGTCTCGCGTCGAACTCCATGACCCGCATCATCTGGTCGAGGTAGATCTTGAGGCCAGGGCCTATGCCGCCGCCATTTCCAACGAGGTGTACGAGCATTCCCTCGTGAGGATCGACCTCTGAACTCTGAGGCGACTCGCCGCGAAGGCACGACTCGAGGAGCGCCCGCTGCCGTCCCACAAAGCCGATCGATCGGGCACGATCGTCCTCGCCCCAGTCCCGCGCTGGCGCATCCGCGTCGATGAGATCGTCGAGCCAGCGAAAGTAGGCGTACGCACGGTAGGCGTCGCCGGCCCTGCGCCGATCGACCAGCCAGCGACCATAACCATGGCCGCCAGTCGCCAGACTGCCTGGACGATGCGGCGAGGTGCGCGCTGTCGGCCGCGCCACGCCATATTGGCCGTGGATTTTGAGCAAGCGGGGCCCGCCTAGATCCCAACCCAGAGCCCTCAATCACCTGCTGGCCTCTATCCCGGCACATGCCGGTTCGGTAGGAAGTCCTTCGAGCCCGTCGTCCGTAAGCACAGAGGGTTCCGTGCGCCTGAGAGCCCTTCGCTCCGCCGCCGCTGAGGAGAAGAGCGCCCAGAACGCAAAGCCCGCAAAGACGGAGAGTGTGCTCGCCGCGTCCGATAGGCGCCAATCAAGAGCGAGAAGGATGGAGCCGGCGACGGCGAGCTGGATCAGCCCCGAGATGGTGCTGGCCAGCTTCGGGAATCGCCATCTTCGGATCATGGGATGGTACCTGGTGGTAGCGAAGTCGAACAGGTGAATGCTCGCCATGTCGAGACAGATGCCCGAGCAGAATAGAAGTACGTAGGACATCTCAGCTCCCCGAGTCGTCCAACCGAACGAACCGAACGATGGGGATTCGGCGGACGGTGGCCCGCTCGTAGCGTTCGTAGCCCTGTGCGTGGCCGGCGATCCATCGCCACCAGCGTGCCCCTTCGTCGTCGGCCAGCGTGTCCGCCCGGACGTGCAGGACTCGGCCCCGGACCTCGGCGGTTGCGATGGGATCGGCGAGGAGGTTCGAGTACCAGGCGGGGTTCGACGCCTCACCGCCGTTGGCAGCGGCAAGGATCATCGAGTCGCCATCCGGCCAGTACTGGAGCACCACACTACGGCGCTTGCCGGTCCGGCGACCGATCGTCGTTAGGACCAGGACCTTGACCTTCCAGCGGTCGGCGATCGACCCCTTGCTGCGGCGGACCATCCAAACGCCCAGCCGGGACAGCCTCTTGTCCAGGCCGCGGTGGATGCTCAGCACGACCCGCTCGCGAAACGACAGCGGCTCGGCTGGGGCCCATGTGCCACCGGCCTCACTCGTCTCCACGTCCACTCCCCGATGCGGGACCTGGTCTTGGTCCGAACACGGCCGATCGTCCTGGCTCACGCCGGCGTCACCCTACCGACCGCAGGATCTGCTCTACCGCGGCGAGGCGAGCGCGCACATCCGCAACGTCCGCCGCGACCCGCTGCTCGGCGTCCATCGTCTTCTCAGCCAATTGTTCGTATCGGTCGACCAGTTGCCGCAGGTCGTTCTCCTGACCCGCCTTCAGCCTGGACTTGTACATGTCGGCCGCCACCGGCAGGCCAACCAGGGCGAGGGCCACGATCACGATGACGACGGGCCACACGAGCCATTCCATCAGAGCTACTCCTTATGCGCCGGATCCGCATTGGGATCCGCATTGGTCAGGGTCTTCGCTGCCTCGGCGATGCTGTCCGCGGTCAGATGGAGATCGAGGTCCGCAAGCTCGTAGTACTTCATTGCCTTGCCGTCCTCGGACAGCTCCAGATGACCGACGATGAGACCAGCGGCTTCGAGCCTCTGTAGATGCATGTGCAGGAGCGGTCGACTCATGCCGATTTCGCGGGCCAAATTGCTGACGTAGTCGCGGCCACCGACCAACCTCGCCAGGATCCGCAGCCGCGTGGGGCTGGCCAATGCCGCCAGCATCGCGACCAGATCGTCTCCGGTTGGCCGATCTTGTGTCATTGCTCTCCTTCGCCTGTAATGTCACGCTTACAGGTGGCAGCGTATCACATCACCTGATAGACGCAAGCGGCTGCGTTCCCGCTTCGCTGCTCGAGGGCGTAGTCGCGACCGCTGCCACAGCTCTACAACCCAGAGGCAGTCGCAGGCGGACGGAGTGCGTCTCTGCCAGAGGGCAGTTCGGCCGTTCGATTCCTGCTTGGCGACCCGATCAGCGGTGCCCAGAGGCGCCGGCTTAGGACAGCGGATCGGGTTGTTGAGCCGATCTTGAGTTGTCAAACCGATCCGACGAGTCGATACTCCCGGTGAGTCCCACGGGCACGATTGGCCCGTGCGAACTCGGTAGGAAGTTGCAGGTCAGTGAGCGAGATCCCAGAACGTAGCCAGCGACGCTCCAGCGTTGTGGTATCGGCAAGGTGGCCATCGATCGGATAGCGCTTGCGCTCCCGGTTGGTTCAGCCACCGCATTCGAGGACATCGAAGCGGTGGTTTTCTTATGGCCACCGGGGCTGCGCTCCCAAGGGAAAGGAGGTCGTGGATATGTCAGGTCCGATACCCAGTCCCGACCTTCAGGCGCGCCGATCGGGCAACCGCTGATCTCCTTCTAGATCGCCTCTAGCCCACCGGAGCCCAAACGGGTCGGGTATCCATGCGAGATCTCGGCCCACACGGGCGTTGCGTTGATCTCGTCTGCCCGGCGGCTGATAGCGACTTGCCGCGCATCGGAGTCCGACGATGAACCCACAGCTCTCTCTGCCACTTCTCAAGCCGACTCACGCTCAGCCGGTCGTCGTGACCGGTCTCATCAAGAACTTCGGGACGACGCGCGCCCTGGACGGGCTCGATCTCCGGGTCGAGACCGGCGAAGTCCATGGCTTCGTGGGACCGAACGGTGCCGGCAAGACCACCACGATCCGGATCCTGCTGGGACTGCTGCGAGCGGATGCCGGAAGCGCTTCGCTGCTGGGCGGCGATCCATGGCGCGACGCGGTCAAGCTGCATCGCCACATCGCCTACGTTCCTGGCGAGGTGAGCCTCTGGCCGAACCTTTCGGGCGGCGAGATCATCGACCTGCTCGGCCGCCTGCGCGGCGACTTCGACCGGCGGCGGCGGGACGAGCTGCTGGTGCGATTCGAGCTCGATCCGACCAAAACGGCTCGGACGTACTCCAAGGGCAACCGGCAGAAGGTCGCTCTGGTGGCGGCGCTCGCTTCGAACGCCGAGCTGCTTCTCCTTGACGAGCCCACGTCCGGCCTGGACCCCTTGATGGAAGCCGTCTTTCAGGACTGCATCCGTGAGGTCAAAGCCCAGGCCGAACAGTGCTGCTGTCGAGCCACATCCTTGCCGAGGTCGAGGCTCTTTGCGACCGCCTGAGCATCATCCGCCTCGGGCGCACGGTGCAGAGCGGGACTCTCCAGGAGCTGCGCCACCTGACCCGAACTTCCATCAAGGCCGACCTTCGGGCGCCGGCCGACGGCCTCGAGAGCCTGCCCGGCGTTCACTGCTTCGAGCTCCGGGACTCAAAGGTTCGGTTCGACGTCGACTCCGACCAGCTCGACGCGGTGGTGCGCCGACTCGGCGAGATCGGCGTCCGGAGCCTCGAGAGCAGTCAGCCGACACTGGAGGAGCTGTTCTTGCGCCATTACGGCGACGAGCTCGCCAACGAGCCTGGTCGCACCCCGGCGGAAATGCCGGCAGGGCCACGATGAGCACCGAGACGCTGACCGGGACCGTCGCCCTGGTCCGACTCATCCTGCGACGGAACCGCGTTTGGATCCTGGTCTGGGTGATCTCGATCGCCCTGCTCGTCTTCCTTACGGCGGTGGGTGTCGAGTCACTGCTGCCAACTCAGGCCTCGATCGATCAAGCCGCCCTGGCGAGCCAGGGAAACGCCGGCATGATCGCATTCAATGGTCCGGCTCAAGGCCTCGACAGCCTCGGTGGTCAGGTCGCCTTCCAGGTCGGCGCAGGCGGCATGGTCATCATTGCCCTGATGAGCGCCTTCACCGTTGGCCGCCTCACACGCGGCGAAGAGGAGGCCGGACGGCTCGAGCTCGTCCGTTCTCTGCCGGTCGGCGTCCACGCGCCCACCGTCGCGGCGCTTCTGACCGTGACCGCGATGAACGTTGCGGTCGCGGCGCTCAGCTCTGTGGCTCTCGTTGCCGAGGGTCTCCCGCTCGCGGGTTCACTCGTGCTTGGCGTCTCGTTTGGCGCCGTGGGCCTGTTCTTCGCCGGAGCGGCCCTCGTGGCCGCACAGATCACGGAGAACACCCGCGTCGTGTATGGCTCGGGCGTGGCGCTGGTCATCCTCGCCTACCTGATCCGCGCGGTTGGCGACGTCGGCGACGGTACGGTTTCGTGGTTCTCGCCGATCGGGATGGCCCAGAAGGCTCGTCCGTACGCCGACGAGCGGTCGTGGCCGCTGGCCCTGTTGCTCGTGGTAGCGGTCGCTCTGGTCGTGCTCGCGTCTCGCCTCGCTGTCAGACGCGACCATGGAGCCGGGCTCGTCGCGCCCCGTCCCGGGCCAGCCGCTGCGGCACCAAGCCTCGGACATCCGTTGGGCCTGGCCATGCGCCTGCAGCAAGGCACGCTGATCGCGTGGGCCGGTGGCGTCCTCGTCGTCGGGATCGCCTATGGCTGGATCGCGCCAGCCATAGACAGCTTCGTGGCGGACAATCCGTCGCTGGCCCAACTGATGGCAAGCGCGGGCTCCGGCAGTCTCACGGACTCGTACTTCGCGACATCGCTTCGCGTCATGGCGCTCATGGGATCGGGTTTCGCGATCCAGGCCGCTCTCCGCTTGCGGAGCGAGGAGTCGGCTATGCGAGCCGAGCCGGTTCTCGCTACGCCGCTGTCCCGCTGGCGCTGGGCGGCGAGCCATCTGGTGATCGCGCTCGGCGGAAGCGTGGCCCTGCTCGCCGTGGCAGGTCTCGCCACGGGTGTCAGCTACGCGGTCGCAGGCGGACCCTGGAGTAGCGTTCCTCGCCTCCTTGCCGCCGCGCTGGTCAATGCCCCGGCAATGTGGCTGATGATCGGGCTGGCCATGATTGTCTTCGGGTTCGTTCCCCGCCTGGTCGATGCCGCGTGGGCCGTCCTCGCCGTCTTCTTCGTCTTCGCGCTGCTCGGCGGCGTCCTGCGCCTACCAGACTGGGTACTGCAGCTGTCCCCGTTCGATCACACGCCGCCGCTGCCTGCCGCGAGCCTGGACGTGCTGCCGCTTGCGGTCGTCACCATATTCGCAGCGGTCCTGATCTTGGCTGGGCTGGGCGGGTTCAGGCGGCGCGACATCGGATAGGGGCCGACTCGATCAGGTTCTTCTGGCATGGAGGCGTCCTGGAGCTATCGGCACGCTCCGAACAGGTCTGGGCGCCTCCGTCGCGGCTGTTCCCTCCATCCGAGATCAAGGGCAACTAGCCCGCGCCCACGACCAATCGACAGGCGTGGTATTAGAATCCGCCGGCCCGGCGGCCGGCCTCAGAATCTGGGAGGACGAGACATGCCTGTCGTTGGCGACCGGGTGCGTTACGGCGACCAGTTCGGCTACCTGGCGCTGCCCCTATATGCCCGAGCGCCGGTCCCCGGCGTGGTGCTGATCCACGATCTGTTGGGTCTGGACGGATTCGACGAGGACCTGGCCCGCAGGATCGCGGCGGCTGGCTATGCGGTTCTCGCGCCCGACCTCTTCGCCGTTGACGGGCAGCGACCTCCGGCCCTCCAGCGCGACCGAATAGTCGAGGCGATGAGCTTCCTTGGCTCCCAGCCGGCTACAGTCCTGGCGGACGAAGCCGCCCGCCAGAAGGCCCTCGACGGGTTGCCCGAAGAGGACCGGCTTCGCGTCATGGAGACCATCCGGGAGGTGTTCGCCTTCCGAGCGCCTTCGCGGCTGCTCTCGCTAGTCGGCCCGCTGCGGCTGGCAGTCGCGCACCTCCGCCACGAGCGGGACGAGACCCGCGGGCAGAGGGTCGCGAGCGTCGGCGAGGGCCTCTCGGCGCTGCTCGCCTGTCAGGAACCGGAGCTGTCCGCAGCGGTCGTCCTTTACGGCACCACACCACCGACTGAGCTGGTGGCGAAGGTGCGCTGTCCCGTCCTCGCCTTCTACGGCTCCCGCGACACGTCGGTAAACGCAGGTATTCCAGCCTTCGCGGATGGGATGCGGGCGGCGGGCAAGCCCTTCGAATCGCACGTCTACGAGGGCGCCGGGCATGGCTTCTTCAACGACTGCCAGCCGCGTTTCTTCGATCTGGACTCCAGTCGCGACGCCTTTGCGCGGATGCTCACTTTCCTGTTGACGGCGATTGGGTCAACCCGGGCCGGAATCGAGAAGGACTAGTGAGCGGCGAACTCCGACGATCCGGCCATGACTCGACCGGCGGACGCCCACCGGCGGTGTCAGGGTCAGCTCGCGACGCGGTACCAGCGTTCACGGCCCACGATTTCGCATCCAAGCAGGAATGGGACATTCAGGTCGGTCGGTGCGGCTTGACTCCTCTCGCCCCGACCATTCAGGTAGGTAGCCTTCCGAGCGCCTCATCTCACGCTCGATTCGATCTTCCTCCCGGCGTCCGGCGAGAAGTCCTGGCCTACCCGATCGAGGATGATCTTGAACCGCCCGACCTGAACGTCCCGGTTTCTGCGGACGAGACCTCATCAACCCGGCCTGACGTTCCCCCCGGCCCCGCTCAGCTGGCCCGGGTCGCGGCCTTCCCCACTCAGCCAGCGCTCGGTCTCGCTGGCCAGGCCTTCGGGGATCGCATCGGGGTCCATGACCATCTGCAGGTGTGTGCCCTTGCTGAGCGCGACGAGGCCCGCCGCCGCGGCCGGCACGTCCAGGTCCGACCGAAGCGAGCCCGCCTCGATCCCGGCGCGAAGCAGGGCCTCGAGGTGGCTGCGCCATTCCTGGTCGGTCTTGCGCATGATTGCGCGGATCCCCTCGTCGCGAATGGCGCGCGTGGAGAGCTCGAGGAGAACCGTAAACAAAGCCGGGTTCTCGAGCATGGCTCGCTCGCGGCCCTGGAGAAACGCGCGCAGCCGGGTCAGCGGATCGGCAGGGGGCGTCCCCACCTCGTGGGTCTCCTCGGACCGGAACTGACCGACCGCCGCGGCGACCACGCCCCGGATGAGGTCCTCCTTGGTCGGGAAGTAGTAGTGGAGAGTCGCGATGTTGAGGCCGGCCCGGGCCGCGACATCGCGCGTGCGCAAACCTTCGAAACCACGCTCTGCGATCAGCTCGAACGCGACGTGGACAAGCGCGGCCTGCTGCCCCTCGCCGCGGGCCGTGTGTGAACGCGTGTCGTGGCTTCACCTGGGAGTCCTTCGCTGACTTGCTCGACCAACTCGATCGGTTCCTCTACTTCTCGTTTCGCCAGTCACAACATACCACAATCAATCACTTGCTGAAACTCAACAACTGCTGTAACCTGCCGGTATATCAATCAAGTGATTGATACAGCAACGGCGACCGGCCTGTCCGGCGTCCCAGTAGCGAAGGCAGGTCATCAAGATGACGATCGACAAGACAAGCAAGCCGGCGCCGAGTGGCGTCAGCTCATTGCAACAGCCTGGTGCCACGGGCGGAGGTGGTGGGGGCGACGGATCCGCGGGGGC
>JBIOII010000014.1:0-33541 GCA_044449785.1 Candidatus Limnocylindrales bacterium | reverse complement strand
TCGTAGACGAGGGTCAGCGATCTGCGGGCGCGAGTCCAGGCGACGTAGGCCAGGCGGCGCTCTTCCTCGAGCGCGCGATTCGGTTCCGGCGCCTCACGTATCGAGCGACCGGACGGGAAGCGGCCGGCATCGAGGCCGATGACGGCAACATGATCGAACTCTAGGCCTTTGGTGGAGTGGGCCGTGGCCAGCGTCAGGTCGGCGTCGTCGCGTCGCAATTCCACGACGAGGCGCCGATGACGCTCGAGAGCCGCTCCTAGTTCGGCCAGGGAGCCGTATGGCGCCGCCCACCCGACCACGGCCGCCAGCAGATCGCCCGTTTCGACGGGGAGTGGCTCGTCGATCTCACGCCGGTCGGGGTCGACGGTCGCCCCGACCCCGCCCCGGGGCGGCAACTGCGCCTCCGCCATCTCCAGGCCCGATCTGGCGAGGGTGACGAGTGTCGGGAGTAGGGCGAGGTCACTTGCCGCGTCGCCCGGGCCTTTCGCAGCGGCGGCGAGGATGGCGTCGATGCGGCGGTCCTCCGAGAGAAACCGCAGGCGCGGCGCCTTGAACGGCAAACCCAGCTCAAGCGCCACGGCGGCCGCCGGGAGCAGCTCCGCGTTCGTTCGGGCCAGAACCGCGCGCGTTCCGCCATCCTGTGGCCAGCTCTCGATGACCCTTCGAATTCGGACCAGCTCGTCCGACCCGTCCGGGGCGAGGATCAGCCGTCCCTGCGCGCCTGGGCCGGCGTGGATTGTCTTGGCGAACCGCTCGTCGTTGTGAGCCACGAGTCGGACGGCCCGCTCCACCACTGGGCGCGGGCATCGGTAGTTCACCTCGAGGTCGATCCGCCTCAAGCGCGGCAGATCTTCGGCGAGGGTCAACACTCGCCGGACATCCGCGAGTCGCCAGCCGTAGATCGTCTGGTCGTCGTCGCCGACGAGGAAGATGCGGTTCTCCGGAGCAGCCAGGAGCAGCCCAAGCCGCAGCTGGGTGCGGTCGACGTCCTGCGTTTCGTCGACAAGGAGGTGGGCCGTCTTTGCCCGCCAGCGACGGAGCAGGAGCGGGCGAGCCTCCAGGAGCCGGAGTGCCCGGGCGACGAGATCGTCGAAGTCGAGCCCACCCGCATCGTCGAGCGCCGCCTCGTATGCGAGGAACGCCCGGGCGATCGGTCCCGGCTCCGGGTCGGTGGCCACCTCGGCCGCGGTGACGCCGACTTCGAGCTTGAGGCGGCTGAAGGCGTCGTCGAGCCGCCGTAGAGTGCCGCGATCGATCTCGGGCCACATGTCGCGCAGCACCGACTCACGGTCGAGAAGCGGCTCCACCGCGACCCCGCCATCGGCGAGGATCTCCCGGCCGAGGGCATGGAACGTCTTGACTCGGACGCTGCCGGCGGCGAGGCCCAGCGGCTCGAGCGCCGCATCCACCCGGGCCGCCATCTCGTCGGCGGCACGCTTGTTGAACGTGACCGCGGTGATGCCAGCCGGGTCCGCCCCGGTGGCGACGAGCCACGCTATCCGGGCCACGAGCGTGGTGGTCTTGCCGCTCCCCGCCGGAGCCACGCACAGCACCGGGCCGGGCGGTGCGGTGGCAGCCTCACGCTGGTCGGGCGCGAGATGGTCGAGTCGTTCGGCGACGGAGGAGGGAAGCATGCGCGGCAGGATGCCAGGCGGGGCTCTACTCCAGCTTACGCGACGCCCGCGACGGTTTGCGACCGAGCGTTGCGTGCGTCCGCACCTCCTTGTTTGGCGCCAAGCCGCCGTCCGGTACACTCGGGTCGCGATCCGATCGCAGGCCGTCCGCCCGGATCGCCGATTGCCCGAACGCCATGACCGCGAGTTGCCGCTATGCCCGAGCCGGTGGCCACCGTCAGACCGCAGATACCACATGAGATTCGGAGCGGGCGAGTCATCGCCATCGGGCGGAACCTCGATCCGGCCACCGTGCCTTCGATTGCCGGGAGTCTTCCGGAATGCGGGAATTCGCGCATTCGAGATCACTCTCAACACACTCCAAGTGATCGTCGACCTTGCGCGCCGGTTCGCTCCCGACGAGATCCTGATCGGTGCCGGCACAGTGCTCGACCTCGATCAGGCCCTCGCCGCCGTGGACGCCGGGGCTTGCTTCGTCGTCATGCCGCACATGGATCCGGAGATCGTTGAAGGGCGGGGGCTCGCGCATCGTCCGTTTGGGAACGCGGCGAGGGGACAGTCTGGCGACCGGTTCGAGATCGGATGAACCGATAGCGTCAGGGCTTGGCGTAGATCGTTGCCACCGAGTTGGACCAGATCTGGCGGTAGCCGGCAAGGGCGATCTTCGAGCTTGTCTGGGCGAGAACGTCGGCCGATAGGTTGGCCGGTTCGAGAAGCACGTATCCATAGCCGTCGGCGAGCTGCTGGTCGAGCTGGTCGAAGCCGAGCAACCTGCCGCCCTCCGTGTGGATGCTCACTTCGGGAGACGACGAAATCGATGTCTCGATGGCGCCGGTAAAGACCCCGACCGGGACAGAGGCCCACTGCTGGAAGCTGTTGGCGATATTCAGGACCCGAGTGTTTGGGCCGAGCCGGCCGGCCTCTTCTTCGGCGCGCAACTCGTCGACGACATCCTGGGTGGACGCGTCGATGATGTAGCGCGGGTCCGGGTAGCCCAAGTCCCCCCAATACCCGCGTTCGGCTTCGCGCAGGGCCAGCCCAACGGACTCAGCACCGCGGTGCTCGCCGATCTGGATGTTCGTGGCCAGGGGCTCGGTCAGCGGGTACATGGCGACGAGCAGGAAAGCCCCGATGGCCGCCGCCCGGCCGATGCCCAGCCAGCGTTGCCGGCACAGGGCCGCCAGGGCGCCGGCCGCGCCGATGGCCAGCATAACCGGCAGCCAGTACTCGACCGACTTCGGGACCTCGTAATGGACCGCCTGCTCCGTCAGGTCGGCGTAGCCGATGAACCCGGTGGCGGTCCAGGCGGCCACGCCCGCGGCGATGCCGCAGCCGAGCAGGATCCAGCCACGGCCCAGCCGCAGGGCGCACAGAGCGGCTCCACCGAGCGCCAGCCAGACCAGATGCGGGAAGTCGACCATGAGCTCGCCCGCGGGGTCGGATGGGTGCGCCGGGTCGCCCGACGGCGCGATGCGCCACGCGGCGACGACCAGCAGAGCCACGATCGCGGCGCCGACCATGATCGCTCGACCGATATCGGCGGCGCGTGCCGCATCGGCGCCCGCCGCGGCTGCCTCCGCCGTCGAATCGGGCTTCTCGGGCGGAATCGCAACGGTGGACAGACGCCGCCCAAATGCCAGCCGGTCCGACATGCCGCGGATCGCGAACGAGCCCGCGAAGGCTGCACCAACGCCCCCTGCGATCAGGGCGGCGCCCACCCAGGCCGGTGAGTCGATGGCGCCCATCGTCAGGACCTGCGGCAGGGCCAGCACCGCCCCACCGACGAGGGCCGGCAGGAGCCGGTGCGAAAGCTCGGTGGGGTAGAGGATCAGTGCCCCGACCGCGGCCGTGAACGCCACCAGCCCGATCAGCGGGTGGACGAGGAATCCACCCCCGAGCGCGAACGCGAGCGCCAGGTCGGGCAAGTGAGAACGGCGTCCCACGGTGTCCCTCGCACCGGAGCGCTCCGTCTGCCGCCCGCCGGCCGATCTCTTCCGCGCACGTAGCTCCGCCGAGATCGTGCTGAGCGCCAATGCCGCAAGCGGGAATACGACGACCGTGCCGCGACTGTCGGGGATGCGCATGAAGGTGAACGTCAGTGGGAAAGTGAGGAGGATCCAGAAGCTTGCGCTGCCGCCAAAAAGCTCCCCGGCGAGGCGGCGCATGGACAGGGCCATGAGGATCGTCAGAGGCAGGGCAAACGCGGCCTCGGCAAGGACCGCGTCGAGATTCGTGATCGTCGTGAGCTGGCCGAGCAACGCGATGTAGCCGAGCATCAGGCGCGACGGACCGTAGATCGGCGACGGCGACGTCGTCAGGGTGCTGAAGCTGCCGAAAACGCGGATGTGCTCCACAGGGGCGACGTGGTTCGGCAGAACGTCCTGGAACGGGACGGCGGGCGACGCCAGCTGGACGATCAAGGGCCCGGCCCAGACGGCAAACACGAGCAGCCACCACGCGGCGGGGCGCACGGTTCGCAGACGAAGCGGCACGCCAAGCAGGGGTCGCCGGCGGCGAGTGGCAAGCCAGGCGGCCCCGACGGCAACATGGATGGCAAGCAGCTCGGGCCAGCCGAAGAGGCCCAGGTATCCCAGGACAAAGAGGACTACGGCGTCGAGCACAACCGCAGCAGCGAAGCCGCCCAGGGCCAGATCGGTGGGGCTCCGGAAGGCCGGCGCACCGAGCAGCCGGAGGACCACCGCGCCGGCCACGACGTTGGCCGTTGTGGCGACGAGCATGAGAGCCGCGGCGGGTCCCGTGGTGCCAAGCTGGGAGATGACCCCGTTGACCGCGCCGCCGTACGTGAAGCCCCACAGAGGCGAGACTCGCACGATCTCGAGCCCGGCGATCAGAACCGCCGGCCCGAAGAGCAGGGCCACGCTGACGGTTGAGATATGCACGTCGCGGCCGATCAGGCCTCCGGCGAAGAACCGGCGCGGTGCTGTCCGGGGGTTCCGACGACCGCCGGCGGTCCCGAATCGGCCGGCGGCCGTTCGCGGCTCGGGGTTGGGGCCGTCGGACTCCGTCACGAGCAAATCATCCCACAGGCCCGCGGGCCGGCTCGGGTGGCTCGACACCGGTCCGGCCGACCGGAACGCGACCTCGGATTACGGGTGACCTCCGCAGTCCGCGCGGCGCAACTGGCCGGCCGCGCGCCGCTCGATGTGGCGACCCTGGACGCGGCCCTCAGAGCGCGGCAACGGCTTCCATCTCCGACGCGCCCAACCGCCACTCGGCGGCCGCCACATTGGCCCGAACCTGCTCGGGGGTGCTGGCGCTGGCGATCACCGACGCGACGATGGGCTGGCTCAACAGCCAGCCGAGGGCGAGGTCGAGCAGCTGGTGGCCGCGTTCCCGAGCGAAGCCCTCGAAGGCTGCGATCCGAGCGAAATTGGCCGGGGTCGTGACCTCGCCGGCGCGGGCGCTCTCCGAGAGCCGGCCATGGCCCTCGCCGCCGGCCTTGTACTTGCCCGTCAAGAACCCAGACTCGAGCGGAAAGTAGGGGATGATGCCCAGCCCGTGTCGCTCGCACACCGGTATCACTTCGGTCTGGATCGCTCGTGTCACGAGGCTGTAGTGCATCTGGGCCGAAATCGGGCGTGCCAGGTGCTCGGTTCGAGCGGTCCAGTCGGCGTCGTCGATCTGCCAGGCCGCGAAGTTGCTGTGGCCGACGTACCTGACTTTGCCTGAGTGCACGAGGTCGTCGAGCGCCCGCAGAGTCTCGTCGATCGGCGTCTCCGGGTCGGGGGTGTGTATCTGGTAGAGGTCGATATAGTCGGTCCGGAGACGTCGCAGGCTGTTCTCCGCCGCCTGGACGATCCAGCGCCGCGATGCGCCGCGCTCCGTCGGGGAATCGCTCATCGCCATGCCGAACTTGGTGGCAACGACGAACCTGCTCCGCCGCCCGGCGAGCAGGCGCCCGAGCTGGCTCTCCGATCCGCCGGTGCCCTCTTCGGAGCCGCGGCCGTAGATGTCGGCCGTGTCGATGAACGTGACGCCCTGTTCGGATGCCTCGTCGAGCACCGCTCGCGCCGCGTCGTCATGGAGCCGGCCCGCGAAGTTGTTCGTGCCGAGCCCGACAGCCGAGACTTCGAGACCGGAATCACCGAGCCGCCGCAGCTCCACGCCGGCACCTCCTTGGGGTCAAGCGTACGCGCAAGCCCGGACGCGTGCCTGACACCGGCGAGGCGGCAGGCGGGGCGCCCGAAGAACTCGGTCCGGCGGTCTGCGGCGCGTGATCGGTGGGTCCGGGCTTGTAGAATGACCGCCAACCAAGCGCCGGCCTCCAGGCGCGGATCGGCCGGCGGGGTCGATCGAGCGAGCAAAGAGGACGGTGGCGAATTGGCGATGACGCAGACCGGTAGGGCCGGCGACAGTGAGGTCGCGGGCGCGGGCCTCATCGAGCCGATGGTGGGCTTCACCTTCGACGACGTGCTTCTCGTTCCGCAGTACTCCGAGATCCTGCCCGGCGATACGGACGTGCGGGGCCGGTTCTCGCGGCATATCGGCCTGAACACCCCGGTGGTGAGCGCGGCGATGGATACCGTCACCGAAGACGGCATGGCCATCGCCATCGCCCTCGAGGGCGGCGTCGGGGTCATCCACAGGAACCAGGAACCGGAACGCCAGGCCAAGCAAGTGGCTGCCGTGAAGGCTGCCGCGGTGCCGGGGAACGCCGATCTGGCGAACGTCGATGCTCACGGCCGGCTGCGGGCCGTCGCGGCCGTCGGAGTTGGGCCCGACTCCGTGGCCCGGGCCGAAGCCCTCGTCAGGGCCGGCGTGGACGCGCTCGTCGTCGACACGGCGCACGGTCACACGCGGAACGTGATCGACGCGCTCAGGCGCTACCGCGACAGCTACGGAACGTCGATCGACATCGTGGCCGGGAACGTTGCCACAGCCGAGGGAACGGCCGCTCTCATCGAAGCGGGCGCGGACGGGGTCAAGGTGGGCATCGGCCCCGGCGCTATCTGCACAACGCGAATCGTGGCCGGCGTCGGGGTTCCGCAGCTGACCGCGATCATGCTGGCCGCGTCGGTAGCACGGCAGCACGACGTGCCGGTCATCGCCGACGGCGGGATCCGCTACTCGGGCGACATCGTCAAGGCGCTCGCGGCGGGAGCGGACTCGGTGATGCTGGGCCGTCTCCTGGCGGTGGCGGAGGAGAGCCCCGGCGAGGCGGAGCGTGTCGGCGGTCGGGTCGTGAAGCAGTTCCGCGGCATGGGCTCGCTGGCGGCAATGTCGGCCGGCAGCGACCGCTACCCGCAGGTTGATCGGCGCAAGCTGGTCCCCGAGGGCGTAGAGGCGCTCGTGGCCGTCGCCGGTCCGTTGTCGGGCATCCTCTACCAGCTGATCGGTGGCACTCGCGCCGGGATGACCTATTGCGGCGCCGAGTCGATCGCCGACCTCCGCGTCAAAGCTCGTTTCGTACAGCTGACTCACTCGGGCCAGATCGAAAGCCACCCGCACGACATCGAGCTCTCCCGCTCCGCGCCGAACTATCCGTAGATCCGGACCGCTCGATAGATCGGGTTCGCCTGCTCGGGTTGGCCACCGAAACCGTTCTGGCGGAGACCGCGTCGTCATACTTGGGCGCGACCCAGTCCGTGGATGGACGAGGCCGCTGGCACTCGAAGAGGGAGCGGACCGCGACCGAGCCGGACCTCGCGGGGCTCCGCATTGGACGCAGGCACGGCATCGCCGCCGCCGCCGTCCACCAGCTCGTTCGACTACGTTTAGGAAACAGATCGCAACCGCCGCCGCGATCGCCGCCCACAGTCCGCGCGGTGAGGATCACGCAGGCCACGATCGCCAGTGCGGGCAGGATCCGGACCGCGAATGGGGTCGCTCCGAGGATCTGGGCGGCTGCGGCCGACAGAAGCGGTGTCAGCGGCGGCCGGTCGACGTAGCCAAAGTCCGGATGGCGGCCGGCCAGGATGAAGTACATCTCATCGCGGTGGAAGCCGTAGCCGCTGGCTACGGCGAGCAGGACGAGCAGCGCGATGCCGCCGATCGCCCAGACGGCCAGCGGCAGCCCGAGCAGCTGGCGGCGCACGCGGATGCCCGATGAGGATGACACGGCGCTGAGGATCTCAGCTCTTGTGATCGACGTCGTGGTCGGTGAAGTAGCCGCGCCACTTGCCCGAGCCGGCGATGAACGGCTGCATGAGCGCCCGCTCGGCCTGGACCGTGTGCATCAGATCGTGCGCGGCCCATTCATTGAGCATTTCGCGCAGCGTCACAAGCCCGAGCTCGGAGTGGCGGGCGGTCAACTCGAGATCTGAGGCGGAGAACGCATCGAGTGCTTTGAGGGTATCCACTCGCGCTGCGGCGAACTTCGCAGCCAGGTCTGCTGGGGCGGATCCGGGCTCAGGCCTGGAGCCTGGTGCATCGGGATCGAAGGCGGGGAAGTCGCGCTTCTCACGGAATGCCACGAGGCGGACCGAGAAGGCACTCCGTTCCGTGTCGAGGAGGTGCTGAAGGCATTCGAGGGCCGACCATTCGCCCGGCGCGGGTCGGCGTTCGAGCAGCCCAGCCGGTACCGTTGCGGTCAACCCCCGCCACCGGTCTGGCGTGGTCGCCAGGATCTCTCGAACGCGGGCGATCAATTCGTCCATTCGTTACCTCCTGCGCGGATAGTAGCGGGTCACCCGCAAGTGGAGCTGGACCCGAGCGGGTCGCAGACCGAAGGCCAGGCTCGCGCGGATCCGAACGTACAATCGGCCGGTGACCCCAGAGCTCGACGCGACCCTCAAGAGACTGCCCGACCGGCCCGGCGTCTACCTCATGAAGGACGCACGCGGGACCGTCATCTACGTCGGCAAGGCCCAGAGCCTTCGCAGCCGCGTCCGCAGCTACTGGCAGAAGCAAACCGGTGGCGCCGAGAGTCAGCTCATCCGCAGCGTCATCGAGAGGATCGTCGATCTCGAATATACGATGACCGACTCGGTCAGCGAGGCGCTGCTGCTCGAGATCAACCTCGTCAAGCGCTACCGGCCGCGCTACAACGTCCGGCTCAAGGACGATAAGAGCTACCCGTTCATCAAGATCACGCTGGCCGAAGACTTCCCGCGAGTGGAGCGGACGCGCAAGCTGCCGGCCGACGGCAGCCGTTACTTCGGGCCGTACGCGTCGGCGAGCAGCGTCGACGAGGCGATGAACCTGATCCGGCGGCTCTTCCCGTTTCGCACGTGCACGCTCGACATCCACGAAGGCCGCAACGCGATCGAACGGCCCTGCCTCCTGTACCACATCAAGCGCTGCCAGGCCCCGTGCGTCGGCTACATCGGCAAGGCCGAGTATCGGGCCGACATCGAGCAGATCGAACGGTTCCTCGAGGGCCGGCAGGAAGTTGTGGCCCGTGAGCTGACACGACAGATGCAGGCGGCTTCGGAGGCGACCGAGTACGAGCGCGCGGCGGCGCTGCGCGACAAGGTTCGGTCGATCGAGCGGACGATGGAGTCGCAGAAGATGGCGGCCCACGCGACGACCGAGGAAGACCTGCTTGGATTAGCACGGCAGGACACCCAGGCGGCGGTGCAGCTCTTCGCGGTCCGAGGCGGGAAGATGGTCGGGCGGGACGTGTTCCTCCTCGACGCCCCGCGTGAAACCGACGACGCCGCGGTGCTGGCGGGCTTCCTGCAGCAGTACTACGAACGTGCCACCTCCGTGCCCCCGACCGTGCTCGTGCCCGCGCTGCCCGAGGATGCATCCGAGATCGAGATATTCCTTGCCTCCCGTCGGGGATCGGCCGTCCGGCTCCGGGTCCCGCAACGCGGCGGGAAGCGCGAGATGCTGGCGCTTGCGACCCGCAACGCCACGGAGACACTGGCCCGCGAGCACGCTCGCTGGCTGGCCGACCAGGGCAAGACGCTGGCGGCGCTCGAGGAGCTGGCCGACGCGCTCGCACTCCCCGGTACCCCGATGCGGATCGAGTGCTACGACATCAGCAACTTCCAGGGGGCGCAGTCGGTCGGGAGCATGGTCGTCTTCGAAGACGGCAAGCCGCGGACCGGTGAATATCGCCGCTTCCGGATCAAGGAAGTCCAGGGGCCCAACGACTACGCGAGCCACCAGGAGGTACTGCGCCGCCGCTTCAAGCGAGTGCGGACGGGCGAAGAGGGCAACGAGGAGGAGCTGCGGTGGTTGCTGCCGGATCTGGTCGTGATCGACGGCGGCAAGGGACAGCTGTCCGCGGCCAAGGAAGTTCTCGACGAGCTCGGCTACCACGATCTGGCGGTGGTCGGGCTGGCGAAGGAGCGTGAGGAGATCTTCATGCCCGATCGCGACGAGCCGGTGCTCCTGCCGACGACGTCCCCGGCGTTATACCTGATGCAGCGGCTACGTGACGAGGCCCACCGATTCGCGATCACCTACCACCGCTCGCTGCGGGCCAAGGCGGCGACCCGATCCGCGTTCGACGATCTGCCGGGCGTCGGGCCAAAGAGGCGAGCGGCACTGCTGCGCGTTTTCGGTTCAGCCAAACGCGTGCGCGAGGCTCCGGTCGAGCAGGTGGCAGCCGTGCCGGGCATCGGTCCCGCCCTTGCGGCGAAGATCAAGGCCGGCCTCGAAGGGTAGCCGGGGCGCGATCACAAGGACGAGCGGCGGTGGTCCACGAGCGTTGCCCGGGAGTGGACCAGTCGGCGGGAACGGCCGTCGTGGCGGGGCGGCGCGCCGCCCGGTCTAACCCTGGTATCATCCCGCCTCGTGCGAAGACTCCTGCCCCTCTTGATCATTCTCATCGGCGTGTTGGCGTGCTACATCGACTTCGTGCCGGGCGCGAAGTTCGTCGTACTGAACAACATCGACGCCGGACTCGGCCAGACGCCCCAGACCCTGTTGGGTCTCGACCTCAAGGGCGGTGTCGCTCTCACGTACCAGGCCAATCCCGCTAATGGCCAGCAGCCCGACGCAGGCGCTATGGAAGAGATCCGGTCGATCATGGAGAACCGGGTCAACGGTTCCGGCCTGACCGAAGCAGTCGTGCAGACCGAGCAGAACAACGAGGTTCGCGTCGAGGTTCCCGGCGCGGCTGACGCCCAGGCTGTCGCCAATCTCGTGGGCAAGACCGGCAACCTCCAGTTCATCTTGATGCCGCCTTCTCAGTACGGCTCCAACGGGACGACCGGCACCAAGGCCCTCCCGGCACCTGGCACGCAGATAGATCCGACGCTGCCGGCCCAGTTCAACGGCAGCCAGCTTGACCCGAGCTCGATCGCGTGGCGCCTGAATACAACTTCGGGAACCGGCTACGAGGTCACGTTCGCCTTCAAGGGCCAGGCCGCCACCGACTTCGGGACGTGGTCCGGCCAGAACGTCAACAACTATTTCGCGATTGTGCTCGACGGCAGCGTCGTATCGACTCCGTACATCCAGTCCCAGATTACCAACGGCAGCGGTGTCATCAGCGGCAGCTTCACGATTGATAGTGCGAAGCAGCTGGCCACAGTCCTCCAGTACGGCGCCCTGCCGTACCCGGTCACCGAGGTCCAGAGCGAAACGATCCCGGCGACGCTCGGCCAGAGTTTCCTGGACCAGACTCTCTTCGCCGGCGCCATCGGCATCTGCCTGGTCCTGTTCTTCATGCTGGTCTACTACCGGATGCCGGGCCTCGTCGCCGCGATTGCGCTGATCTACTACGGGCTGGCCGTCTATGCGCTGTTCCGAATCATCCCGGTGACGCTGTCCCTGGCCGGCATAGCGGGCTTCGTGCTCTCGGTAGGCATGGCGGTGGACGCTAACATCCTCATATTCGAGCGCACAAAGGAAGAGCTGAGAGCCGGCAAGACGCTCGTCACGGCGATCGAAGCGGGGTTCAATCGAGCGTGGAACTCGATTCTGGACTCCAACGTGTCATCACTGATCACCGCGTCGATCCTGTACTTCGGCGGATCGTCCACCATCAAGGGCTTTGCCCTGGTCTTGATCATCGGCGTCGCGACCTCCATGTTCACGGCCGTCACCGTGTCGCGCACTCTCCTACGGTTTGTGGTGCGTCAGGAGGTCGTACAGAAGGCCTGGTTGTTCGGCGTAACCGACGAAGAGTTCCAGGCCAGAGCCCTGGTCGGTCGCTTCGGCCGGCGCGAGGCCCGCGGCCGTGTTTGACGTCATCGGCAAGCGGAACTGGTTTTTCCTGTTCTCCGGCCTGGTTGTCGTCCCCGGCCTCATCTTCATCCTCTTGACGCCGCTCACGAACGGCGCCGTGGGACTCAAGTTTTCGGTCGACTACACGGGCGGCACGGTCTGGGAAGTCCAATTCAAGAACGTCAACGCATCCGCCGACGAAGTGAAGGCGGTTCTGGTGGCACAGGGCGTGACGGACGCCGAGGTCAGCGAAGACACCTCACATTACTTCACGATCCGGACCAAGCGCGTCGACCTGTTCCCGCAGATAACGCCGGCTCCGACTCCGTCCATCACGCCATCTCCGAACCCGTCGGCATCCGCGAGCGCCTCCGCTTCGCCCAGCCCGAGTCCGACGCCGACGCCGACCCCCACTCCGTCGCCCACCGCAAGCGGCAGCCCGGGAGCCAGCCCGGGCGCGTCGCCAACTGCCACCGCGACGCCCACTCCGACCCCGACGCCGACCGCATCGCCATCGGCGACCGCCTCCGCAACCGCCTCGGCCACCCCCAGCCCAAGTCCGACGCAAGTGCTGAACAGCGTCGGTCAGGACGGTAAGGCCTGCCCGCGGATAATCCCGACGGAAGGCAAGCTCTCGACCATCGCCGCGGTTATGCAGGCGGACCCCAAGCTCGGTGAGATCTCCTGCACCCGTCAGACCGCGACCGTCGGTCCTGTCATCAGCGCCCAGTTGATCCAGCAGGCGGTCGAGCTGATCCTGCTTGGATCGCTCGGCATCCTGATCTGGATCGGCATCCGGTTTGGCAGCATCAAGTTCGGCGCCACGGCCCTGGCCGCGCTAGTGCACGACGTGATCGTCGTGGTCGGCATCTTCGCCATCCTGGGCACGCTCTTCGGGGTCCAGGTCGACGCGCTATTCGTGACGGCGATGCTGACCGTAATCGGCTTCAGCGTCCACGACACGATCGTCGTCTTCGACCGGATTCGAGAGAACAAGGCGCGCCACGCCGGCGAGCCGTTCGACGCGATCGTCAACCATTCGATCCTGCAGACCTTCGGGCGGTCGATCAACACCAGCCTCACGGTCGTGGTCACGCTGACGGCGCTGCTTCTGTTCGCCGGTGCCTCGATCCACTACTTCGTCCTCGCCCTGCTGATCGGTATCATTTCGGGGACGTACTCGTCGATCTTCAATGCCAGCCCTCTGCTCGTGGTCTGGCAACTCTGGGAGGACCGCCGGCGGGCCGATCGGCTCGCGGCGCTGCGAGGCGGCCGCAGGGGCTGATCGGGCTGACCGAGTTAGCGTCCGGCCCAGTGTCCTCGTCGGCTCTGACCGTGTCGCTGCCCCGCTGCGGCGCCGAGCATGGTTTTCGCCACCGCGCGGATGCCCCCGGAGGCGCCGCCGGCGACTCTGGCCCGCCGACCGTCCTCCGGGTAGCAACACCCAGAGCGAATCCATCGCGAACCGTGCGGCCCCCTGAGTGCAGCCCGACCCCCGCGAACCCGCGAATTCGTGCTCAAGGCCTGGCCGCCCGTCGGAGCCCTCCGTGGCCTGCGGTTCTTCCTTGTACGCCCGGACAGAGTGCTATGTAGCAGCTCCGGGCAGGCCGCAGCCTCCGGGCGCCTGACCAGGCGTCGTCGCGGCCGAAAGCGGCTCATGAGGAGGCTCGCAGCGGCTCGAATCGACCCTGAGCCGGGTCTCGGGAAGCCGATCTGCCCGGATGGAGGCCGCAGGAGGTAACCAAACCGCGCGAAAGGCGACGGATTGTGGCCCGGACTCCGGGTCCCGCTCCATAAGACCCACCCACGCGTAGAGGGAAACGGTAGTCGCTCCATCGGCGACAAGGCGGTCCCGAGTTTGCGGCTCGGCCGTCTGTCGGTTCAATTGACCCGTGGATACGCCTTGGTTTAGTGCGGGCTGTCATCCTGACGGCATGATCACCTCGAGCTTTCGCTGGCGGGTCGCCGCCTCATCGCCGGTCGACGACGCATGCCGAGCCGCGGCCGCGGAGCGTGGCGTCTCGCCGAGGCTTCTCTCGATTCTCGCCTCGCGCGGCGTGACCACTGCCGACGAGTTGGCGAGGTTCCTAGCGCCTGCGGAGCACGGTCTGCACGATCCCCGGCTGCTCCCCGATGCCGGCGCGGCCCTCCGGCGGGTGGCAGGTGCGCGGGCACGAGGCGAGCGGGTCCTGGTGTATGGGGACTTCGACGCCGACGGGCTGACGGGACTGTCGATCCTTGTACTCGCGCTGCGATCGCTGGGCCTGGACGCCGCGCCTTACGTTCCGGAACGGCTCGGAGACGGGCACGGGTTGTCGCTGCGAGCAATAGACCGCGCAGCCGCCGAGGGGCGCACCCTGATCCTCACTGCGGACTGCGGCACGAGCAGCGCCGCCGAAATAGACCTGGCGCGCGGTCGCGGTATCGACGTGCTGGTGACGGACCACCACCACGCGGCAACGTGGCCGGAGGGCGCCGTGGCCGTAGTCAACCCGGTCCGCGAAGACAGCGCCTATCCCGAGCGTGGTTTGACGGGAGCCGGGGTGGCGTGGAAAGTGGCCCATCTGCTGATCGACGAGCTCGGAGAAGGCGAGAGCCGCGCGGCCGACAGCTCGCCGGCTGCGCGAACATCCCTGCCCGAAACCGTGAGAGCGCTGGCGGACCTGGCCCTGATCGGCACGGTCGCGGATGTCGCGCCGATTCTGGGCGAGAACCGGGCGATCGCCCGGCTCGGCCTGGAGTTGCTTCGACACAGTGCTCGCCCAGGGCTCGCGGCGCTTCTCGAGAGAGCCGGTGTCGCGCCCGAACGCCTGGATCTCGACGACATCGGGTTCGCGATCGCGCCGCGGCTCAATGCAGCCGGCAGGGTGGGGGAGGCGGCCCGCGCCGCCCGCCTGCTTCTCGCGACGGATCGGGCCGAGGCCGATGAGCTCGCCGCAGAGATCGAGACGGCCAATCTCGACAGGCGTGAGATGACGCGTCGGGCGCTGGCCGAGGCCCGGCACGAGCTGGGCCTGGGGCCCGCGCCGGAGGGCGCTCCGGCCGATTCCCCGCCCGAAGCCACTGGCGAGCCGGGGGCAACGTCCGCCGCCGCGGTTCCCGAGCCCGCCCAGGACCTCCCCGCCGCGTTGGTGGTCCGCGGGGAGTGGCCGGTTGGGATCGTCGGCCTGATCGCGGGCCGTCTGGCCGAAGACCTCGGCCGTCCGGCCGTGGTTGCCACGACCCTCGACGCGGACGACGGCACGCTCCGGGCTTCCTGCCGAAGCGCGGGTGGGATCAATCTCGCTGAGGCCTTGATCGAGTGTGGCGACCTCCTGATCCGCCACGGCGGCCATCGCGCTGCCGCCGGATTCGACATCGCCACCGAACGCTGGCCCGAGTTCTGCGCTCGATTCCTGAGCATCGCGGCGTCGCAGGCACCGCCGTCGGACGCCGGCGTGCCGGAGCTAACAGTCGATCTAGTGATCCCAGCCGATTCGGTCGACTACGCTTTCGTGCGCGAGATTGGCCTCCTGGCGCCGACCGGCACCGGCAATCCGGCACCTTGGCTGGCGGTTACCGGGCTCACGGTTCTCAGGGTTCGTTCAGCCAGCGGCGGACATACTCAGCTGGTCCTGCGGCGCAGCCGGGACGTCCTGGATGCGGTCGCGTTTCGCAGGCCGGACCTTGCAGCGATGCTCCACGAGGGAGACCGGATCGATGTCGTCGCTCGGGCGGCGAGCCGGCAGTTCGGTGGCTTCGAGTCGATGCAGCTCGAGGTCGTGGACGTCGCGGCCGAGGGCACCCAGCCGGGCCTGGTGCAACGGGCCGACACAGCCCCACGTGACCCCGCGCGGGCGAATGCGGCCGGAGTGAGGGAGAAGCGATGGCATCCTGGCATAAGCAGAGGCTGAGGCTTCCGCGCCGGCATCCGGGCGACGGCCGCCGGGCAGGCAACATCGCGGCGCTGCTGTCGCTGGTCGGTCTGATCGCCGCGGGGCTCGCGACCTACGGCCATGTCACGAGTTCGGGCGGCAGCCCGGCATTCCAGGCCGAACCGAACCTGGTCGAATACAGCGGGCTCGACAGCGGATCCTCGGTCGCCTGGTACATCCCGCCGCCGGCGTCGCCGTCGCCATTCAGCTCCGCGCCGGCGTCGTCCGCCTCGGCGCCGGCGTCGCCGTCGCTGCCCGCCACCGGTTCGTAACCGTCCGCTTGTTGCGAACACCCCGATCGGTCGAGCGTCTGTCGGCTACGCTTCGACCATGAACGCATACCTCGAGCGTCTCGCCGCACGAACCCGAACCGTCGGCTCTGTCCTGTGCCTCGGCGTCGACCCGCAGCCGGAGGCGCTCCCCGGCGGCTTCCCCGTCACCTTGTCAGGGGTCGAGAGGTTCTGCGAGTTGCTGCTCGACGCGGCGATGCCGTATGCCGCGGCCGTCAAGCCGAACCTGGCCTTCTTCGAGGCGTTTGGGTCGGCAGGCATCGCGGCGCTCGAGCGGTTGCGCGGCCGAGTTCCACCGGACGTCCCGTTCATCGCGGACGCAAAGCGCGGCGACATCGGCTCCACCGCGGCGCGCCAGGCCGTCGCGTTGTACGACTTCCTCGGCGCGGATGCGGTGACCGCGAACCCGTATGTGGGGTCCGAGGCGATCGAGCCGCTGATGTCGCGCGGCGATCGGTTCGCCTACCTCCTGTGCCGAACATCGAACCCGGGTGCGAGCGAGCTTCAGGGTCTCGAGGTCGCGGCCGATCCGTCTATCGGGGCGCCGGCCGAGCCACTCTACGCGCGGGTGGCGCGGCGGGCCGTGGCCTGGGGTCCCGGCGGGACGGTTGGTCTGGTTGTCGGCGCCACGGCTCCGTCCGAGTTGGAGCGCATCCGCGAGATCGCTCCGGGTCTTGCGCTGCTTGTTCCCGGCGTCGGCGCCCAGGGTGGGGAAGTGGAGCCGGTCCGTCGGTTCGGACCCGCGGTCGCGGCGCCCGCCGGCGGGCGTCCGGGCGGCGGGCTTCTCGTCAACGTCTCACGTGGCATCTCTTCTGCGGCCGCCAATCCGGGGAGCGGCCCCGCGTCCCCAGATGTCGCCGAGCTCCTCGCCGCGGCAGCACGTGGCTGGTCGGCGCGGCTGACCGTGGCGGGCTGAGCCAGCTTCGATCGGCCGGCGGAGTGATGGATTCGCGCGTGATCGCTTTCATGGCGTGGCCGCGCTGCTGACCATTGCGCCCGGGCTTGACATGGCGCTCGTGCTACGCAACGCGCTCCGCGGCGGCCGACGAAACGGTGCAGCCGACCGCAGCCGGGATATGCACGGCTGCATCGTCTGGGGAGCGGCGTCGTCGCTCGGCGTCGTGGGGCCGACAACACCTGAGATTCGACTGCCGGAATCAACGCTGCGACGCGGAGTCCCGGAGATCCGGCCCGCGAACTTGGCGCGATCCGGCCCGCGAACCTGGCGCGATACACTGAGGTCATGAGCAGCCGATCGGACGCGTCGGGAACCGGCACCGGCCGAACGACCGAAGAGGTCGGGATCGCGCCGCGCACCCGACGTCCGCCAGGGCCCGAATCCGGCCGCCGCGGTGGCGCGAATTCCACGACATCCGCTCGGACAACGACTCCCGCCCGCAAACCCGCCCCCAAGCAAGAGATCCGGCAACGAGTGGTGATCCTCAGCGGCCTATCGGGCGCGGGCAAGACGGCCGCGACCAAGCTCTTCGAGGACCTCGGCTATACCTGCATCGACAACTTGCCCGGCGAGCTGCTGCCGGACCTTGCGGAGCTGGTCTCGATCGATCGCCAGCGGTTCGAGAAGGTCGCGATCGTGCTCGACGTACGGGCCGGGAACGCCCCGCTCGCCCTTGCGGCGATGCGCGGAGCACTCGAAGGCCGTGGCATCAAACCGCGGGTCATCTTCCTCGAGGCTCGCGACGACGTCCTCATCCGTCGTTTCTCGGAGACGCGCCACCGCCACCCGCTGTCGGGCCGTCGTGGCATCGCCGGTTCGATCGCCGAAGAGAGGCGCCTGCTCGATCCGGTTCGCGCCGACTCGGACGTGATCATCGATACATCGGACCTGTCGCTGCGCCAGCTCAAGGAGCGCATCTTCGCCCACCTCGAAGACTCGCCGACCGGCCAGGAGCTCGTCTTCCAGCTGATCAGTTTCGGCTTCAAACACGGCGTGCCGCTCGAGGCCGACCTGGTCTTTGACGTCCGGTTCATGGAGAACCCGTACTACGTCGACTCGCTGCGGCATCTGTCGGGCCTCACACCGGCCGTCCGCGACTACGTCATGGGCCAGCCGATCGCGCAGCAGTTTTTCGACTTCCTGGCCAAGTTCCTCGAGCTGACGATCCCGGGCTTCCGCAACGAGGGCAAGACGCGATTGACGATCGCCATCGGCTGCACGGGCGGCTACCACCGCTCGATCGTGGTCGCCGAGGAGTTGAAGCAGTGGCTCGAGAAGGGCGGCTTCGGAACCGTGGCCGTGTTCCACCGCGAGCTGGAGCGCGAATGAGGATCCGGCGTCCGCACATCAGCGCCTCCGTCATGCGACGCTGGCTCGAACCCGGGATCGGCCTGAAGCGCTGGCTGCTGGTGGTGTTCGCCGGCGAGCTGCTGCTGGCACTTGCCGGTGCGCTGCTGCTGCGCCAGGTCTATCGCGACTACGACTTCTCCGGGCCGGGCCAGGGCCTGCTGTTCGTACTGACTCTCCAGTTCCTGCCGTATTGGGTGCGTGGAGCGATCGTCGCGGTGGCCGGCGTCGGCCTCTTCGTCTACGGGTCGTGGCGGGCCGTGCGCGTGCTGATGGGCCCGTTTCTCCACAACGAGGGTGACCAACCGCTCGTCGAGGTCATCTACCAGAAGAGGTTCCTTGCGCGCGGCCCAAAGATCGCGGTCATCGGCGGCGGGACGGGTCTCTCCACGCTCCTGCGCGGGATCAAGGAGCACTCCAGCAACATCACGGCCGTGGTGACGGTCGCTGACGATGGCGGGTCGTCGGGGCGCTTGCGCGAGGAGCTGGGGATCCCGGCAGTCGGCGACATCCGAAACTGCATCGCCGCGTTGGCGGACTCGGAGCCTCTTATGGGCGAGTTGCTCCAATACCGGTTCCCCGGCAACGGTGAGGCGAGCCTGGGCGGCCACACGATCGGCAACCTGCTGCTCGCTGCGATGACGTCTGTCCAGGGCGACGACTTCGAGGAGGGCGTCCGCCAGATGAACCGCGTTCTGGCGGTCCGCGGTCAGGTCGTGCCTGCGACCGGGACGGCGGTGACGCTCCACGCCCGACTTCTCAGCGGCGTCGAGGTGACCGGGCAGTCGGAGATCGCCAAGTCGACCAAGATCGAACGGGTCTGGCTCACGCCCGAAAACGTATCGGCCGGTGACGACGCCAGGCGGGCGGTCGAGGAGGCCGACCTCATCGTGATCGGACCGGGCAGCCTGTACACGAGCATCATGCCGAGCCTTCTTCTGCCGGAGTTGCTTGCAGCCGTCCGCGCGTCGGGTGCGGTCAAGCTCTACATTTGCAACGTTGCCACCCAGCGGGGCGAGACGCAGGGCTACGATCTGGCGGACCACGTCGGCGCGCTTGAGCGCCACACCGGCCCGGGCTGGATGGACGTCGTGCTGGCGAACAACCAGTTCGAAGCCAGGCGGCCCGGCGGTTACGGCGCCGAGGCCGTGAAGCTGCGCTGGCCGCCTGCGGCGATCTTCTCCGAGACCGCCATGCCGCGCCTCGTGCTGGAGGACGTCGTAGATCCGGAGAATGCCCACCACCACGAACCGGCCCGACTGGCCGCTGCCGTGATGCGGATTTACGAGCGGGAGTCCTTCGCACGGCGCCGTTCGCGAGTCTCCCGGACGGCATAGTGGATCGGCGCCGCAGAGCGGTGGCGTGACCACTTCGGAGCGGAACCTGGTCGAGTCGCTGCGGGCTGAGCTGGCAGCGGTCGATCCGCCGCGCCGCTGCTGCCGCATCGCCGAATCGGCGGGCCTGGCCGGTGCGTTCGAGCCACGCCGCCGTAACATTGCCCGACTCGCTTTACGGCTGAATCGGTCGAGGGCGGGGGAGCGGTCGAGTGCCGCCGAAGCGCGGGCCGCAAGTTCGGGCGGCATCCCCGTATGGGCGCCCTCGTCGTTCGATTGGGCGGGTTCGCCGGAGCATTGCCGCATCGCCTTCCTACGAGGTCGGTTCCTGGCCCACGGCTCGCTCAGCCTGGCCTCGGGTCGTACTCACCTCGAATTCGTGCTTCCGCCAGAGGAAGCTCATCAGCTGTGCCACCGGCTCGACCAGCTCGGGCTTCATGCCGGCTGGCGTCTCCGGCGCGGCCGCGGCGTCGTCACCTGGAAGAGCGTTGAGACCGTCGTCACCTTCCTCAAGCTTGTCGGCGGAGGCTCGTCGCTGCTGGAGCTGGAGTCACGGCAGGTTTCGCGCACGGTGCGGGGCGACCTGAACCGGGTCATCAACGCTGAGTCGGCCAACCTGACTCGAGCAGTGGCCGCGGCCGCCCGCCAGCTAGAGGCCATCGACGCGCTGGAGTCGGACGGGCGGCTTGCGATTCAACCGTACACGGTGCGACTCGTCGCCGACGCTCGGCGGGAAGAGCCCGAAGCTACGCTCACAGAGCTGGCTGAGCGCCTCGGCTTGCACCGCTCTGCCGTCCAACGCGCCCTGGAGCGCGTCGAGCGCCTGGCGCTCCACCCCGACGAGGGCGTCGGAAGACGCGACCGACGATCCGGGTAGGGCGTCGGCTCCAGTCCGCCGGCGCCGGGTGTCGGCATTTCCTTCTACGCGTGGCGAGAGTGATAAGTCCTCGAGTCCCGAGTGACCGGACCAGGGGCTGGAGATCATCGTAATCCGGCCCGGGACTGTTCGAGGGATCGCCGTACGTGACTAACACAGATGCTGGGCGTGTGTCGACGAACGGCGGAAGTGACCCGTGGTCGTCCATAACACTCACCCCGTGCGTACAAGGAAACGGCGCCGGTGCATGACCATCGAGCCGGCCGACCGCCCGTCAAAAGGTGGGATCTCCCAGTTGGCGCCCCTCTTCCCGCGGCGGCTCTTTCTCCAGGCCCCGGGCCGCAACCCGGCCAGAACCCGCCGCCAGGTGCCCCGCTGCCTCCTGCCGACTTACCCCCGGATGCGGACCGGAGGCCACGCGCCGAAGGGCCGAACCTCCCTCTGTCGAGCCGCGCCGCTCTGTCATCATTCACGCCATGAGACCATTGATCATTGCCGCCAATTGGAAGATGAACACCACCCCCGCGGACGCGGGCGAGCTGGCCGCGACAATCGCCGCCCGGACCGAGGAACCGGGTGTGATTCGAGTTATCTGCCCGCCGTTCGTGTGCCTGGCCGCCGTCCGCGACGCCCTTGCCGGCACGGACGTGGCCGTGGGCGCCCAGAACGTTCACCACGAGCTGGCCGGGGCCTACACGGGCGAAGTTTCCGCGGCCGCCCTTGCCGGGCTGGCAACGTGGGTCATCATCGGCCACTCGGAGCGCCGCCGCGACGCTCACGAGACCGACGAGCTGATCGGCAAGAAGCTGGCCCGTGCCATCGCATCCGGTCTTCGACCGATCTTGTGTGTCGGCGAGCAGCTCGAGGAGCGCGAGGCCGGCCGGGCCGTCGAAGTCGTGGCCACTCAACTGCGCGGGGCACTCGCGGGCAAGGAAGTCGAGGCGCTTCTCAACGGTGGCTTCGTTATCGCGTATGAGCCCGTCTGGGCCATCGGCACCGGCCGCACCGCGTCGGGCGCCGACGCCGCGGCAATGGCCGAGTCAATCCGTTCGACCGTCGCCGCCGACCTGGATTGGGGCAAGGCCGCGGAAAGCGTTCCGGTCCTCTACGGCGGAAGCGTGACCAGCGCCAACATCGGCGAGTTCCTGGCCGAGCCCTCGATCGACGGCGGTCTCGTCGGCGGAGCATCGCTCAAGCCCGACGAGATGGCGGGCATGGTCGCCCGGGCAGCGATCACGGCCGCGGCCCGCGCCGCAGCCGAAGGCAAGCCCGTATGACGGCCTCGAATACAGGCGCCGGCCGCTCCGGCGGCAACGGCCCGGCCCGGCCGCGCCCGATCGCTCTCGTGGTCCTCGACGGGTTCGGGATCGGCCACAACCCGGCTGTCGACGCGATAGAGCAGGCCCGGATGCCCAACTGGCACGCCTTCCTGGCTCGATGGCCGCACAGCGCCCTTCAAGCCTCCGAAGAGTTCGTCGGACTCCCGGCCGGGCAGATGGGCAACTCTGAGGTCGGCCATCTCAACCTGGGCACCGGACAGCCCGTATTGCAGGACCTGCCCCGGATCGACAAGTCGATCTCATCCGGCAGCTTCTTCACGCGCCCGGTTCTGCTCGACCTTTGCGCCCGAGCGAAGCAGGCCGGCCATACGCTGCACCTCATCAGCCTGGTCGGACCCGGTGGCGTCCACGCTAACGACCGCCATCTCGTGGCCGTGGCCGAGCTCGCCGCCCGCCAGGGAGTGGCTCGGGTCCGCATCCACGGGCTGCTCGACGGCCGCGACACCCCGCCGCGATCCGCCATCGAGTTCGTGCCGGACCTCGGGGCGCGCCTCAACGCCGCCCACCCCGACGCGAAGATCGCCACGATCGGCGGCCGTTACTACGCCATGGACCGCGACAAGCGCTGGGAGCGGACGAAGAAGGGCTACGACGCGATCGTCCACGGCGTCGCCGACTTCCATGCCGCCTCCGCTGTCGCCGCGATAGAGCAGGGTTACGCGCGCGGCGAGAACGACGAGTTCATCACGCCGACGGTCATCGACGGCGTGGATCACCGGGCGATCGCCGACGGCGACGCAGTTCTGCACTGCAACTTCCGGGCCGATCGAGCTCGCCAGCTTTCCCACGCCCTCGCCGACCCGAGCTTCAGCAGCTTCGACCGGAGCGCCGCCGGCCCGGCGCCGAAGGGCATCCTCTACGCCACCATGACCGAGTACGAGGCCGATCTTCCGGTCAAGGTCGTCTTCGGTCCGGAGGTGGTCCCATCGCTGGCCGAGGCGGTTAGCAAGGCCGGCTGGACCCAGTTCCACGTCGCCGAGACGGAGAAATACGCCCACGTGACCTACTTCTTCAACGGCGGCCGCGAGGCGTCGTGGCCGGGCGAGGATCGCAAGCTGATCCCCAGCCTCAAGATTGCAACCTACGATCTCCAGCCGAGCATGGCCGCCGCGGGCGTCTGCGACGCTCTCGTGGCCGCGATCTCAGGCGGCAAGTACGACCTGATCGTCGCCAACTTCGCCAACCCGGACATGGTCGGTCACACAGGTGTCTGGGACGCGACGGTGAAAGCCTGCGAGACTGTGGACGGCGTTCTGAGTCGGGTCGCGGCGGCAGTGCTGGCCGTGGATGCCGACGAGCCCGCCGGCCCCGGCGCCGTCTTGTTGATCACCGCGGACCACGGCAACGCCGATGAGATGAAGGACGAGGCCGGCAACCCCGTAACCAAGCACTCTCTGAACCCGGTCCCTCTCGTCGGCATCGGCCGCTATTTCGACGGGAAGCGTCTCGAGGATGGCCGCCTGGCCGACGTGACGCCGACGATCCTGGAGATCGGCGGTCTGAAGCCCTGGCCGGACGTCACCGGCCACTCTCTTCTGACGAACGCGAAGCCGGGGTAACGAGCGCCACGGCGGCCGCTCGGCACTTGCAGTCGTGAGGCCGCGGTCCTGTGCTACCATGCGCCGGTCCGCTACCGGCGGATCCACCACGAGGTCATAACCAGTCGTGCTTGCTCCTCTCGCCATCGGCCAGGACATCATTGGGGTGTTCTTGATGCTCGCGATCCTTCTCCAGGCGCGCGGATCGGGCCTGTCGGCCACGTTCGGTGGCGACTCGTCCGTCTACCGCAGCCGGCGCGGGATCGAGCGGCGCTTGTGGCAGTTCACGATCCTTCTCGCGATCCTGTTCTGCGTGTTCTCCGAAGCGAGCTTCCTTCCCGGCTTTCACTCCTGATCTTGGGGGCGGCCGCGCCGGAGGGGACGTTTCCAGACCGATCGGCCCGCTCTGTGCCGCTCGGTGGCGCTGACGTCATCTCATGAAACGTCGAGACCGGTTCGCTATCGGGGCGATGTTCATCGTCATGGCGGTCATCGGTGCCGCGCTTATCATGCCGTCGCCGCTGTCGCCCGGCCAGTCGGCGCAGCCGAGCATCGTCGTCGCCCCATATCGCGAAGGCGTGATTAGCCACCCGAGCTCGATCAACCCGATAACACCGCGCTCGCAGGCCGACCAGGATCTCGTCGCCCTGCTCTTTCGCGGGCTGGTCAAAGCCGGACCGAACGGCTCGGTGGTGCCCGACCTGGCGACCTGGACGGCTTCTGCCGACGGCCGCAACTACACGTTCCAGATCCGAAGCGACGCCTACTGGGACGACGGCCAGCCTGTGACCGCGGCCGACGTGGTCTACACCGTCGGCCTGGTCCAGGACGCGAGCTACGACGGGCCCGTCGGCTCGTCCTGGCAGGGAGTGCATGTCAGCGCCCAGGGCTCGTCCACGGTCCAGGTCACCATGACTCTCCCGATCGCCGGGTTCCTGCGTCAGGCCGAGCTTCCGATCCTGCCATCGCACCTGCTCCAGGGTATTTCCGTGTCCAAGCTCGCCGACTCGAGCTACAGCGCGCGTCCTATCGGCGACGGGCCGTACCGGATCGCGGAGCTGGACTACAACCACGCCGTCCTCCAGAGGGTCGCATCGGTAACCGAAACCCCGCTGACAAACCCGACGTCGCCGGCCAGCGCCGGCTCGAGCACGAGCGCGAGCGCGAGTGCCATCGCCTTCGCCACAGCTACGCCTGGGAAGCCCGCCGGCCCGACGCCGACACCAGTCGCGACCTCGCCTCCGACTCCGACGCCATCGCCGACGCCCACTCCAGCCCCGACTCCGACACCTGCGCCCACGCCGGACTTGAGCGGGCTGATCCTGAGCGGTATATCGACGATCGATTTCACCTTTTACGACGACTCGGCGTCGGCCGCGGCCGACTTCAATTCCGGCAAGCTCGACGCCGTGGGCGGCCTGACACCGCAGCAAACAGACGTGGCCCTGAAAACCGCCGGCTCGCGACTGGTGGCGTATCGATGGGCGAGCCTGTTGAGCGTCGTCGTCAATCAGCGCAATACGCACCCGGAGCTGCGAGACGCCAACGCTCGGACGGGGTTGCTGTCGGCCATCGATCGAAATGCGCTGCTGAGCCAGGTTCTCGAGGGTCGTGGCAGCTACGCGGAGCTGCCGATCCCGACCTGGTCGTATGCATACGACGCATCGTCTGTAACCACGACGCCCTACGACGTCACTCAGGCGGCCGGGTACCTGACCACCGCAGGGTGGACACATTCGGCGGCCGGTTGGACGGCTCCCAAGGCCACGACAACCTACAACATGGACTTGCTTACGCTCGACCAGGCCACGAATCCGGTCGTTTACGCAACCGCGCAGCAGGTGGCCGCCGATTGGACGAGTTTCGGCCTTTCGGTCCAGCTCGACGCGGTGTCCACCAGCGCCTACCTGGAGCGGCTCGACAGCGGCGATTTCTCGGCGGCCATCGTCGACTTCGAGGTGGGCCTGGACCCGGACCTGGGGCCGATGCTGCTCTCGTCCCAGGTGGGCTCGGGCGGTTCGAACGTGTCCGGGCTGCAGGATCCGACGCTCGACCAGCTGCTCATCACAGAGCGCAAGACGGCCGATCCCGCGGCGCGACAGGATGCCGTTTCGGCGCTCGAGAAGTACATCTCGACCACCATTCCGGTGCTGCCGCTGGCGTTCCGGGACTACGACATGGTGGTCACAAAGCGAGTCCAGGAGATCACTACGAACGAGCTAGCCGATCCGTCGGGCCGATTCTGGGATGTGATAGACTGGCGCCTCGCCAGCGGCCGCTAACGCCGGTCGTTGTGTGCGCCGAGGTGGCGGAATTGGCAGACGCGCTGGTTTCAGGAGCCAGTGGCCGCAAGGCTGTAGGGGTTCAAATCCCCTCCTCGGCACCAGGTACTCTGCGCAGCGACGTGGAGCCGTCGCAACGGCCTCTCGTGCCCAGGTGGCGGAATTGGTATACGCGTACGTTTGAGGGGCGTATGGAGCAATCCATCCGGGTTCAAGTCCCGGCCTGGGCACCACCTTCGTTCTGATCCAGACCCCGCCGCGATTCGGGCTTGCGCCACCCGCGCGGCTGGTCGGGCGGTTAGCTCAGCGGTTAGAGCGCCTCGTTTACACCGAGGATGTCGTAGGTTCGAATCCTGCACCGCCCACCATCAACGTGGATCTGGCCGGAGTTGGCATCGTCGGCTGGCTCCTGCGCTAGATAGCGCCCTCTCTACGGCAGCGATCTTGCCCAGTCGCTCGTTGGCGTTGCGGTAAGCGGGACTCCCGCGTCCGCGCCGGGTCCGGGCATACTCACTCCGGGCCTCAACGCGCGCCTCCGTCTCGGCCCAACCGAACCTTCGGGCCGCCTACCGGGTCGAACGGTTGGCGGCCAAGAGGAAACGCGCCAGGCCGCATCGACGCCCGGCCATTCCGGTCGATCGTCGTTGTCTACGGGGTCGCCTGCTAGACTTGAAGCGCCGCACGGTAGCTGTAGCGGCCATAGCGATCGGAGGAGGGACATGCTCGTCCCGATCATCATCATCGTCGTTCTCGTTGTCCTCGTGGTCTTCCTGGTTGGGATCTACAACGGTCTCATCACGAAGCGCAATCGCGTCGACGAGGCCAACGCGCAGATCCAGGTCCAGCTCAAGCGCCGCCACGATCTGATCCCGAACCTGGTGAACGCGGTCAAGGGCTACATGGACTTCGAGAAGGGTGTCCTGACCCAGGTCACCGAGGCCCGGGCCGGCGCCATCGCGGCCGGAGCCCAGGGGCCGGCCCAGCAGGCTCAGGCAGAGAACGTCCTGACCGGCGCCCTCCGCTCGCTTTTCGCAGTGGTCGAGAACTACCCGCAGCTGAAGGCCAACGAGAACGTACTGTCGCTGCAGGAGCAGTTGACAACGACGGAGAACCAGATCTCTTTCTCGCGCCAGAACTACAACGCGGTGGTCCTCGAGTTCAACAACTCGCTCCAGGTCTTTCCCAACGTCCTGATCGCGGGCCCCATGGGCTTCGCGAAGCGCGAGTTCTTCGCTGCCGAGCCGGAAGCAGCCGAGGTACCCGTCGTCAACCTGGGATAGGCGAGAAGCAGGGCCCCACCCGCGAGAGCCGGCGGGGCCACCCGCGCCCTGAGGCCGCACAACCGTGACTATCTCTTTCTACTCCGAGGAATCGGCCAACCGCCGAAACTCGTTCCTGCTCGCCCTGCTCGTCGTCGCGTTCCTGGCCTTATTCGGCTTCGTCATTGGCTATGCCATCGGTTACGCGAATGGCGATCCCGTGCTGTGGGGGATCGGGGCGCTGGCGATCGCGGTCGGCGTCGGTCTCCTGAGCGCCCTCGGCTCCTACTACGGCGGTGACCAGCTCGTTCTGGCGAGCTCGCACGCCCAGGCGGTCACGCCCCAACAGGCGCCCCAGCTGTTCAACGTCGTCAACGAGATGGCGATCGCGGCGGGCATCCCGATGCCCAAGGTCTACATCATCGACGACCCATCGCCCAACGCGTTCGCAACCGGTCGCGACCCGAACCACTCTTCGATCGCCGTCACGTCGGGGCTGCTCCAGAAGATGAATCGAGAGGAGCTGCAGGGCGTGCTCGGGCACGAGATGTCGCACGTCCGCAACTACGACATCCGCTTCACGCTCATCGTCGGCGTCATGGTCGGCAGCATCGCACTGCTGGCGCAGCTCTTTCTCCGTTATACGTTCTGGTTCGGCGGTGGCCGGCGTAGCAACAACGAGGGCGGGGGCGGCGGCGGCCTGGCAATCGTGTTCCTGCTCATCGGCGTCGTGCTGGCGGTCCTCGCCCCGATCTTCACCGCTCTTGTCCAGATGGCGGTGAGCCGGCAGCGCGAGTACCTGGCCGACGCCTCTTCCGTCCAGCTCACCCGCAACCCCCACGGGCTCGAAAGCGCCCTGGCGAAGCTGGCTTCCGACAAGGAGTCGCTGCACTCGGCCAATGGCGCGACCCAGCACCTGTACATTGTCAACCCACTGAAGAAACTCGGCGGCGGCTCGGACCTGTTTTCGACGCACCCGCCGATCGTCGATCGCATCAACCGGCTGCGGCAGCTGACCGGCGATACGCCGATGGATCCCTCCGAAATGCGTCAGCTGGCGGGGCTGGAGTAGACGTCGGGAGCCTCCGATACGCGTCTGTGACCGGCAGTTCGGCCGCCGGGTCCTTGCCTTGCAGCGTCTCGGTTCCTCGTGTTACCTTTCCTGGCGCCGACGGGCAGCCAGTCCGTCTGTCCGGGCCGAGATAGCTCAGTCGGTAGAGCACGCGACTGAAAATCGCGGTGTCGCCAGTTCGATCCTGGCTCTCGGCACCACAAACGACTGGTTTGGTTTTCGAGCGGAAGTGGCTCAGTTGGTAGAGCATCACCTTGCCAAGGTGAGGGTCGCGGGTTCGAGTCCCGTCTTCCGCTCCACTCCCTTCATCTGCCGACCCGGATGGTCGCCCGCCCATTGATCGAGCCTCTGCCCCTTCGTCTAGTGGTAGGACAGCGGACTTTGGATCCGTTAGGCGAGGTTCGAATCCTCGAGGGGCAGCCAGTCTGACCTGTACAAACGCCGGTTCCCTTGCCGGCCTGCGTCCGAGGCGACGTACCCAAGTGGTTAAGGGGGAGGTCTGCAAAACCTCTATTCAGCGGTTCGAATCCGCTCGTCGCCTCCACTTTCCCTCGTGAATTGGCCCGTCAGGCGGGAGTCTGTCTTGCCTCGGTAGCAACACGGTAGCAACAGGCATAGAATCCCGGACGAGCGTGACGGCCTCCGGAACCAACCGGAGACCATTTGGAGCGCTCCTGTACAGGGTCTCCGCTACGTTGAGCGAGCGTGCCACCGCCAAGAAGGACCGGCATCGGTCGCCGGGCGAGGGGTCGGTCTACGAGGTCGACGCTGGGGGCCACCGCTGGCGCGGCGCGATCACCTGGACGGACCCGGACGGCACCCGGCATCGCCGCGTAATCCAGGGCGAGACGTCCAAGGACGCCAGGGACAAGCTCGACCGGCTGCGAGATGAGCTGCGCCTGGGCACGATCGCACCCGCCGGCCACGGTGTGTCGGTTGGCGAGTACCTGGCGGATTGGATCGAGCGTGAGAAAGCCCACGTCCGCCCCTCGACGTGGCGCAGCCGCGAGATGCACGTGCGCTGCTATCTGATCCCCACTCTGGGGATGCGGTCGCTGTCGCGGCTGTCCCCGGCCGAGGTCGAGCGGGCGCTCGCCCGGTTCACGCAGTACGGGCGACCCGTGCTGCCGAATGAACGGCTCGGCAGGCGTCCAAAGGACCCCACGAAGCTCAACCGCGACGACGGAGCCACGGTCAGGCCACCGAAGCGGCACGAGCCCATCTCGCCTTTGACGGCCCGCCACGTCCGGGCCACGCTCCGGATCGCTCTGGCGTCCGCAGTGCGCGACGGCCGACTGGGACGGAACGTTGCTGCCGATGCGCGGCCGCCCTACGTCCCGCACAAGCCAGTGGCCTACCTGTCCGCCGATGAGGTGCGAAAGCTGCTGGACGAAACGCAGGATCACTCATACGGCCCGATCTATGCCGTCGCTGCAGCGACTGGTCTACGGCTCGGTGAGCTGCTCGGCCTGGCATGGTCCGACGTGGATCTCGCGGCCGGGACTCTGGCGGTGCGACGCTCGCTTGCTGTGGCCCAGAATGGCGCCTGGCAGCTGGCGGAGCCGAAGTCAGCGCGGAGCCGACGGACGATCCCGTTGCCGGCGGTTGCTCGCGACGCACTAAAGCGACGCCAGGCCGTGCAGGAAGCTGACAGGACGGCCGCCGGAACTGCCTGGCAGGATCGGGACGGCCTGATCTTCACTGACGCCCTGGGGCATCCGATGCGGCCGGAGGGCCTGTCAGCGGCCTTCCAGAAAGCCAGAGAGGCTGCGGGTCTGCCCCGTGTGCGGTTCCATGACCTCCGGCACTCGGCGGCGACACTCATGCTCGCCGAGGGCGTCCCTCTTGCGGTCATCAGCGAATGGCTCGGCCACGCCGGAATCGCGATCACGGCGCAACACTACGCGGCCGTAGTGCCGCAGCTTCGGCGTGAGGCTGCCGACGCGATGGACCGGGCGCTGCAGGTGAAAGGCCAGCCAACAGACTAATCGGGAGGAGCGGTTGAGCGTCGCCTCGGTCACCCCTGCCCTGACGCGACCCCGGTAATGGCTGAGGTCGGAACCAATCGTCGCCGGCCGACCTTGACGCTCCGGACGCGTCCCGCCCCGATTTCCGAATAGAGGGCGGTCCGGCCGATGCCGAGGGCTCGAGCGGCCTGCTCGATGCTCAGCAGCCTATCCGGTTCCCGGTAGCTCGGGCGACGTTCGGTGGCAATCTCATCTCGCAACGCGGCCACAAGCTCCATCACGGCCGTCGTGAGCCGGTCGCTCATCGGACCATGCTCGCTCGAGGGCGCGATGGGCAGGAGCATCGGCCCAACGATCTGGCCTCCGCTTCGTAACGACTGCCGTCCGGATCTGCGAGAGCGCTCCGGGGCAAGCGTGCGCATCGGCAGCTGGTTCATGGCGCCGACGAGTGCTGCGACCACCGGAGCCGGGCGTTCGCCGGCAGACCGTCCTTCCGGTGCGCCCCGGTAGAACCCACGGGCGAGGTCGGGCTCGCTCGAAAGCTCTCAGCCACGACCCGCTCAGACGGACTCAGCCCCGATCCGGCGTAGTGGAAGCTCGCTCGGATGACGACCTGGTCGCCCATGGCCTTGGCGCGGATCTGCGTGAGCCAGGGATCGGCCTGGGCTCGATACTGCGCCCGGACGCCTCGCAATGCCGCGAAGGTGACCGAGTACCGGCGAGCCTTAGTCAGGAAGTGGCCGCGAAAGCCAAGGTTGTGGGCCCAGCGTGGGCTGAGCGTCCAGGCCGACCGCATCAGCGCGTGGGCATGATCCGATAGTTCCGCTCGCTCGATCAGCCCCTGGACGCGGATCCGTCGATCGAGACCACCACCCGAGGTGGCGTCCTTGGTCGCGTACTTGGCGAGGTAGCCTGCGACGCCGGCTCCGTGCCCGTCGCCGGCGTCCCGGTCGGCGTTGATCGGTCTCGTGTCGATCTGCATGCCCCAGCGGACAGTCAACTCGCGACCGCCGGGTCCTTCCACCGTAACCGCTACTCGCGCCGCCGTGCGGGCGACGGCCTCCGCTAGACGCTGCGCCGTCGCTCCGCCCGCCGGCGCGGTGTCGGGACCGTCGGGTCCGTCGAGCCGGATGACCGCGTGGACGTGCACGGCACCGCGGGCCTGGAACTCCGCGACCTTGGCGTAGGCGATGCGGACCTGCGATCGCAGTAGCGCCACGCTAAGTCCGCTCAGGGCTGCGAGCTCGCGCGGCAGGTACGTGATCGTCCGGCGCCACAGGGCTCCCAGATTGGCGTTCCAGAGCGCTGCTGCCTCGTGGTCGTAGCAGTTCGGACAGAGCGGCTGGCCAAGGAGAGGGTCGTCGTCTTCATGGCGCTCGAGGCAGCGCATCGGGATGCCGTTCTGGCAGTGATCGGATTGGCCACCGAGCCGGCAGGGGCGAGCACCGCCACCGGCAGCGACTACACGGCGATGCACCGCTCCGAACGAAGGAGCAGTGAACGTAGCGAAGACGAGCGGGTGCGAGGCAACCTCGGTCGAGACACCTTTCTCTTCGCTCCCGGCAAGCCCGGCGGCGACGAGAAAGTAGGCGTCCCGGCGATAACGTTCCGAGCAGGGAGGACACCGCGACTCGCGTCGATTGCCACAGGCGACGAGGACGAAGCCCGGAGCCTGCGCTCGGGTCGACCGCCGAGCCAGGACTGCTCCTGAGCGTGCCGACACGGCGACCGACTCGCCTTCGAGGCGGATCGGCGAGGTGCAGCCGCCGGTCCGGCGGATCAGCTCGACAACGGCAGGTGCGCCGGCGCCGTAGCGGTGAGCGAGTACCGCCAGCGGAGCGGGTTCGGCGACTGACGGAGACGCAGGAACAACCACTGACTGCTCCTACCCGCCGGACTCGGAGCGATGGAGGCCCTGAGGAACTTGCGCTTTCGGGGACGCGCCACGAACGGCCGTCGCGCGGAACGACCAGGCGAGCCTCGGTCGAGAGCCCGAGGTGTCCACGTACCCCGTCGCCGTCAGACCGTCGAACGAAACGGCCGGGAACGGCGATCCCGCCGGCGCCTGCGGAAGAACGGGCGGAGTGCGGGACGCGATCTTGACCCGGACGACCTTCGTGCGCGCCTCCGGATCGGGGTCGAAGACCGAGATCGCCCACAGGGGCAGACCCGACTCGCGATCGTGCGCCTGGACGCGCTGCTCGGGCGTCGAAGCATCGAAGTCAACGACTTGCTCGACGGCGCCGAGGGCGTACGCGCCTGAAGGAAAGACCTGGTCCATGCTGATGGGGATGTGCCTGCTAAGTGCCATGTCATGCTCTCCTTGTCTGATTTCGAACAGCCAGAATCAGCCCACGCTTTGCTCACAGCTATCGCCGGCAAGAGCTCGCATAGGCGGCTCCGAAAAGTGGGGGCGAGCGCTCTCTTTTGGTCCGGAATGCCTTACCTGGACCTGGGCCAGTCGCCACGAAAGACGCTAGGCCGACCAACCTGGAGGGTCAAGGCTTTCTGCGTACCGTTCGGCGTACCATCGGCGGCGGAATCCGACGGAGATGCCGTGCCTGAGGGCGATCCAAGCGTAGGACTGACATAGGACCCGTCGCGGCGATCCGTTCTCGAGCCGTCGGGGGATGAGGATTTCTGAGCGATCTCGGTCAATGCGTCAGGCGGCTTGGATCGGCAGGTCCTGGCGGTATCCGGCTGAGATGAAGACGGTGTCTTGGCCAACAACGACGACAACGGCTCGATCAAATGAGGGCGGAATGGTTCCGCTCGTCCCCGGAGGAGGCCCTTTCGGGATCTGGCCGTCTATGTAGCAGACGGTTGCCGCTTGGTCGCTCGAATAGCCGTCGAGTTGGGGGTTGTTCGCGATCGCGGGCAGCTTCTGGATCGCGCCGACTGTCGAGGTGAAGGCGGCGGACACCGTGCCGTGATCATCCTGAGCAACGGCGGAGCACGCAGTTGGCGTTGTTGAGCGCATCGCAATGAATGCGCCGCCAACAGCCGCCACGAGGACGACCGGAAGGATCAGTGCGAGCGGGTGATGGAGCATCACACGCCGATGACGCTCAGTAGCGTCCTGCGGTTTCTCGTTCATCCCCAGTTGGCCTCCCCCGAACCGAGAGCCTGGTAGCAGGTCCAACACTACTCCAGAAACATGGTCGGTCGGATGGAAGCGGTCTCGAGCGACTTCGCTAGATCGCTGCGACCGGCGAGTGTGGCCCGATGCACGGGATCATCGGGCAGGTTCGCCTCATATCGCCGCGATCCGCTCTTAGAACCCACCGAGAGGGCGGGGGCTGACGATCATGTCCGGGCAGTCGAGTGCGTGCGCAGGCTGGACCCGAACATAGGTTGCCGAACCTCGGTGCCGCTTGTTACAACTTTCTCTACTGCATCAAGAGCCGTGTCGGCCGTGGCTCGGCAACAGCTGAGAGAACATAGCTCACGCTGGCCTTGCCGGGCGTGGGGGCTTGACATCGACGGCGCGTCCCCGTTGTGCGACTCGGACTGTTACGTCGGGTCGCCTATTGCCAGAGTCAATTACCAGTTGATAGCTTGCGGAGCCATGGCAGTAACGCCATGGCTCCGGGGGGCGTTGGCCGGCATCCTTTATGGGGTATAGCCCGGCCACATCTTGTCGAAG
>JBIOII010000013.1:0-37221 GCA_044449785.1 Candidatus Limnocylindrales bacterium | reverse complement strand
TTTTCTATCAGAAGACTGCATACGTTATATTCTTTGATGTCTCGTGGGCTCGGATTTGTGTATATGTTACAGCGGTGGTCTCGCGCCTCCTCCGCGCCGCCGAGGAACAGCGGCTCCAGCGCGAGCATGCGACCGCCGCTCAGGGCCGTTCGGAATAGAAACGGTCGACCGGATGCGGCGTGGCGCCGCTTTCGCGTAACCTAGTAAGGCCCGCTCCGAAGAGAGGTGGCGGGTGGACCCCGGTGGGGTCCGTCACGGGAAGCCGGTCCGTTCCGTCGCACCCCGCGCCACGGCGACCACCGGAAGGACGTGGGATGCAACGTTCGGAAAAGGCGATATCGGGCGTCGCGCACCAGAAGCCCCGCAGCGCCGCCGGCGAGAAGGACGGGTTCCGGCCCGACATCGAGGGACTCCGTGGCCTGGCCGTTTCCCTCGTGGTGCTCTTCCATGCCGGGCTGCTCTCCCAGGCGTCCATCCAGCTAACCGGTGGCTTCATCGGCGTAGACCTCTTCTTCGTCGTCTCGGGCTACCTGATCACCGGTCTGCTGATGCGAGAGCGCGAGCGCACCGGCCGGATCAGCTTCTCCCGCTTCTACGCCCGCCGCGTCAGACGGATCCTGCCCGCGGCGGCGGTCACGCTGCTGATCACGATTCCACTCGCGAACTCCCTCGTAACCCTGGTCGACCGACCGTCGGTGATGGAAGACGGCGCCGCGGCCGCCCTGTCGATCGCGAACATCCGCTTCGCGATGACGACCGACTACTTCAACCCCGTCAACTACTCGCCCTTCCTGCACTTCTGGTCCCTCGGCGTCGAGGAACAGTTCTACTTCGTGTGGCCGGCCCTCCTGATGATCGTCGCCTGGAAGTGGCCGCGAATCGGAGCGGGCGTGGCCCTGGCCGTGATCGTGGCCGCCTCGTTCATCGCAAGCCTGATGCTGACGGATACGGCGACGTCGACGGCCTTCTACATGCTTCCGACGCGCGCCTGGCAGCTCGGAGCAGGAGGATTGCTGGCCGTCGGTGCCGGTTCGATGGACCGCTTGCCCGACGCCGTGCGCGGAGCGTTGCGACAGCTGCTCGCGTTCGCCGGTTGGGCCGCGCTGGCCGGGCTGATCACGGCCGCCATCGCCATCTCCTCGGTTGACACGCCTTATCCGGGCTACGCGGCCATCGTCCCGACCCTGGCGGGCGTCGTGCTGATCGCGTCGGGGCCGATACGTACCGGACCCGGAGTGTTGCTTCGACTGCCGCCGATCCGGTTCCTCGGCAAGATCAGCTACTCGCTGTACCTCTGGCACTGGCCGATGCTGATCCTCGGCGGCCTGTACCTGACCGGCCCGCTCGGAACGCTGTCACCGGCCCAGGCCCTAGCCCTGGCGGGGCTCTCCATTCCGGTGGCGACGGCCAGCTGGTTCTTCGTCGAGGAGCCGTTCCGTCGGGGCGTGATCCCTCTTCCGCGCCCAAGCCGGATCGTGGCCGTCGGCGTCGCGGTGATGCTGCTCGTAGCCGTCGTAGGCACCAGCTTCGACTTTGGCGCGCAGTCCGCGCTCGCGGCCCTCGCCGGCCCGGATCCAACCCCGACGGCTACCGCCACGGCCACGCCAACGCCAACGCCGACGCCAACGCTGGCGTCATTCGCGACACAGACGGCCACTCCATATGCCAGTCCAACTCCGACGCCCGGGATGACGCCCGCGCTCACGCCTCCCCCGAGCCCGGCGCCGCCGACGTCATACGCGATCACCAGTGCGATCCAGCCGTCGCTGGGTAAGGCTGCTACGGACTACGAGCAGCCCTGGCACGACAACTGCCTCGGCTGGCAGGGGACGACCTCGCCGAGCACCGCGAGCAAGTGCATCTACGGCAACCCCAGCGGAACTTACACCGTGGCGCTGGTAGGGGACTCGCACGCCTCGGCTCTCTTCCCCGGTGTCGACGCCGTGGCGAAGGCCCATGGATGGAAGCTGGTCCCGTACCTCAAGATCGATTGCTCGTTCCTGGACCTGAACGATCTGGTGTGGTTCGGTCCGCCGATGGGCCCGTACCCGCAGTGCATGACCTGGAACGCCAACGTCATCAGCAGGCTCCAGAAGTCCCCGCCGAATCTCATCATCATCTCGATGAGCCGCTGGGTGTTCACCGCCAACACCGCCGAGGAGAACGTCACTACCGAGACCAACGCCCTGATCAGGATGATCAAGAAGCTTCCGGCGAGCTCCCAGGTCGTGATAATCCAGGATCCGCCGCTGCCGACGAATGAGAAGGTGCCCGAGTGCCTCTCGACCTATCTGTCGAACTACCGGCAGTGCGCCTATACGCGCCGGGTGGGCTTCGGTTCGGCGATGGGGACGCGCGAGCAGGCGGCGGCCAAGGCCACCGGCGCCGGCCTGATCGACCTGACCGCAGCCATATGCCCCGGCACGGGCAACTGCCCCGTGGTGATCAACAACATGATCGTATGGCGCGACGAGCATCATCTGACCGCAACCTTCTCGACCAGCCTCGGCCCGGAGATCGACCGCCAGCTCGTCGGCATCCTCAACGCGTGGGCGAATCCGTCAGCGTCGCCGTCACCGCTCGCATCGGGGCCCTAGGCTCGGCTCCGTCCACGAGTTCGGCCTGAGGTGGTTCGATCGGATCCGGCGCTGCTGTAGACTTCCGGATGCCGAACCAAGCCGCCTTCCTGGAGGACCGCCTCGACATGTCAGCCGAGGACTTGCGCGCCAAGATCCGCGAGATCCCAGACTTTCCGAAGCCGGGCATCCTCTTTTACGACATCACGACCCTTCTGAAGGATTCGGCTGCCTATAAGGAAGCGATCGACCTCATGGTCGCGCCATACCGCGACCTGTCGGTCGACCTGGTCGTCGGCATGGAATCGCGGGGCTTCATCTTCAGCGGCCCGATCGCGTATCAGCTCGGCGCCGGACTCATCCCCGTTCGAAAGCTCGGCAAGCTCCCGGCCGAGACGGTGTCGGTGGAGTACGCGCTGGAGTACGGCTCGAACACGTTGGAGATCCATCGCGATTCGATCCGCCCGGGCCAGCGAATCCTGATCGTGGACGACCTGCTGGCAACGGGCGGCACCGTTCGAGGGACCATGGAATTGGTCGAGCGACTCCATGGCGAGATCGTAGGTCTGGCATTCCTAGTTGAGCTGCTGTTCTTGAAGGGCCGCGACCGACTCAACGGCTACAAGACGACGAGCGTCATCCAGTACTGACCACGGATTGGATTCGTGAACGTCTCCGGTCGCACAGCTGAATCGATCATCCCGGAGGCCAGTAAGCTCGGCGATCCGGCGTCAACCGCCCTCGGGCGACGGCCGTGACCGCCGGCGCATTGACTCGCCGCGACCGCGCCACGATCGTGGTCCAGGAAACGGCCGACCGCACGATGCTGCGCGACTACCTCGAGACGGATCGGCTCTACTCGGCCTATGCCCTGTGCGATCTCGACGATCGCGAGTTCCTCCGGACCCGCTGGGGAGTGGCGCTCGCGGCCGGCAAACCCGTTGCCGTCGTGCTCCAGTACGCGGGCTATTCGCCGCAGCCGGTCTTCGTGATGGGCGAGAACAACGGCATCGACGCCATCCTGGCCAGCGTCATCAAGCCGCGAACCGCGTACGTGGCCGCCCGGCCGGAGCATCTGCCCGCGATCGCCGCCAACTACCGCGTGGAGTCCGGGCCGCCGATGCTCCGCATGTGGGTCGACGCAGCGCACTTCCGGCCGTTCCCGTCGGATGTCCGGCGGCTGCTGCCCATCGAGATCGGTGAGCTGAACCGCCTCTACCAGCTCGGCTTCGCGGCGTGGCTGCCGGCCAGCGCGATCAGCGACGGGCTCTATTACGGAGTCCGCGTCGGTGGCCGGCTCGTGTCTGCCGCGGGCACGCATGTCATCAGCCCGGCGGCCAGGCTGGCGGTGGTCGGAAACGTGATGACTCACACGGAATTCCGCGGCCGCGGGTACGCTACGGCGGTTACGGGTGCCGTGACCGCGGAGTTGCTGCGGTTCTGCGACCAGGTCGTGCTGAACGTTCGGGCGGACAACCCGCCGGCGCTGGCCGCCTACCGACGCCTCGGCTACCAGGTCAACGTGACATTCGAAGAGCGGCTGATCCATCGTCTGGAGCCGCTGTGGACCGGCTGGACGGGAACGTTTCGCCGCCTTTTCTCTGGCAAGGAGTCTTGAACCGCATGGCCATTCCCACCCTACCGACCACCCTCGCGTCCGAGCCGGGCACGGGCAAGTCCGACCTGCCGCGTCATGACGTCGCGGATCTCAGCCTCGCCGCCGGGGGCAAGCGCCGCATCGAATGGGCTGAACGCGAGATGCCGGTCCTCCGCCTGATCCGCGCGCGGTTCGAGCGGGAGCGCCCGCTGGCAGGGTTGCGGATCGCGGCCTGCCTCCACGTCACCACCGAAACCGCGAACCTGGTCCGGACGCTCAAGGCCGGCGGCGCGGACGTGGTGTTGTGCGCCTCCAACCCGCTCTCTACCCAGGACGACACCGCCGCGGCGCTGGTTGTCGAATACGGCATCTCGACCTTTGCCCGCCATGGCGCAGATCGAGACACCTACTACGGTCATCTCAACTCCGCCGCCGACATCCGGCCCCACATGACGATGGACGACGGCTGCGACCTCGTGACGCTCATCCACCAGGAACGCCGCGACCAGCTGAGCGAGATCCTCGCGGGGACCGAGGAGACGACCACCGGCGTGATCCGCCTCAAGGCCATGGCGGCCGACGGCGCCCTCGGCTATCCGGTCGTGGCCGTCAACGAGGCCCTCACGAAGCACCTCTTCGACAACCGCTACGGGACCGGCCAGTCGACGGTCGACGGCGTCCTGCGCGCCACGAACCTGCTGATCGCAGGTCGCCACGTGGTAGTCGCCGGCTACGGCTGGTGCGGCAAGGGCATCTCGTCGCGGTTCCGAGGCATGGGTGCGCAGGTCGCGGTCGTCGAGGTGGACCAGGTCCGCGCCCTCGAGGCGCTCATGGACGGCAACATGGTCATGACCATCGGCGATGCCGCTTCGTGGGGCGAGATATTCATTACCGCGACCGGCGACATCCACGTCATCCGGGCCGAGCATTTCAAGGTCATGCGCGAGGGCGCGATCATGGCCAACTCCGGCCACTTCGACGTCGAGATCGATCTGCCGGCGCTGCGCGCGCTGGCGGGCGACCGGATCCGCGAGGTGCGTGAGAACGTCGTCGAATACGACCTTGGGGACCGCAAAGTCAACGTCCTGGCTGAAGGGCGGCTCGTCAACCTGAGCGCCGCCGAAGGCCATCCGGCCGCGGTCATGGACATGAGCTTCGCCAACCAGGCCTTGTGCGCGGAATACCTACGCGGCAAGCACAAGGAACTGGCCAAGGGCGTTTACGACGTTCCCGAGGCGATCGACGTCGAGGTTGCGCGTCTCAAGCTTACGGCCATCGGCATCGTGCTGGACCCGCTGACGCCCGAGCAGGCTGAGTACCTCGCCAGCTGGCAGCACGGCACCTGATCCGATCGCCGTAGGTTGCTACCGACCTGCTCCAGGCGGCGGGCCGGCGGAATTCGCGCAGTAGCAGTGGCAGTAATCGTATGTCCCAATCTGGGCGCCTGAGACGCCCGTTATCGGCGCCCGGCAGTCAAGCTCGTGTCTCGGCGTTGGGCCCGGTTCGGTCGACGCCTGGCGCGTGCTACCCTTCGACGAGGATTTGAGGACCCACCTTCACGCGCCGGCAGGACGCCCCGGGAGACCAATGACCAGCATTCTCGACGACCCGCAATACCTGTTCACGTCCGAGTCGGTGACCGAAGGCCACCCCGACAAGATGTGCGACCAGATATCCGACGCGATATTGGACGCCATCCTGGCCGAGGACCCCAACGCACGAGTGGCATGTGAGACCGCCACGACGACCGGCCTGGTCATGGTTCTCGGCGAGATCAGCACCTCGACGTACGTGGACTTCCAGAGCGTCGTTCGAGATGCGGTCAGGGAGATCGGCTACACCAACGCGGACTACGGCTTCGACTATCTGACCTGCGGCACGCTCGTCTCAGTCAAGGAGCAGTCGCCCGACATCGCCATGGGCGTGGACGATGCGCTCGAGACGCGTGGCGACGGCAAGTCCGCGGCCAAGCGCGAACTCGGCGCGGGCGACCAGGGAATGATGATCGGCTTCGCCTGCCGTGAAACACCCGAACTCATGCCGCTGCCGATTGCCCTGGCCCACCGCCTGGCGCGCCGTCTGGCCGAGGTTCGCAAGAGCGGACAGCTGCCGTATCTCCGGCCCGACGGCAAGACCCAGGTCACGGTCGAGTACGACCGCGGCGTGCCCAAGCGAGTCACGAACGTCGTCGTCGCCGCCCAGCACGACCCCGACGTGTTGATGGCCAAGCTCCGCTCCGACATCATCGAGTCGGTGATCATGCCGATCATCCCGGCCGAGCTGCGGGTCACGGATCCCGTGATGCACGTCAACGCCACGGGTCGTTTCGTCATCGGCGGCCCGATGGGCGACGCCGGGCTCACCGGTCGCAAGATCATCGTCGACACCTACGGCGGCATGGCCCGCCACGGCGGCGGCGCGTTCTCGGGCAAGGATCCGACGAAGGTCGACCGGTCGGCCAGTTACGCCGCCCGATGGGTGGCCAAGAACGTCGTCGCGGCCGGCCTGGCCGACCGATTCGAAATCGAGCTCGCGTACACCATCGGCGTGGCTCGGCCGGTCTCAGTGTCGATCGAGACCTACGGCACGCAGCGCGTCCCCGACGAGCGGATCCTGGCCGCGATCGAGAAGCACTTCGATCTCCGCCCGTCGCGGATCATCGAAGCGCTCGACCTGCGCCGGCCCATCTACCAGCCGACCGCCGCGTACGGCCACTTCGGCCGGACCGACCACGACTTCCCGTGGGAGCGCACCAACAAGGCCGCGGCCCTGGCCGACGAATGCGGGGTTGCCCCGGCGGAAGCGGTCAGGCGCTAGGACTTCGTGTACGCGGTCGTACTTGCGGGCGGAGGCGGAACGCGGCTGTGGCCGCTCAGCCGGCCCGAGCGCCCCAAGCCGTTCCTGAGGTTGCTCGGCGATGAAACGCTGATCCAGCGGACGGTCGCCCGGCTGCATCCGCTGATCGCTCCTTCGGACGTTTACGTCGTTGCCGAGCGGCGCCACATGGGTCTCGCCGCCGAGCAGCTGCCGGCGATACCGGCGGCGAACCTGATCGGGGAGCCGATGGGCCGCAACACCGCCGCGGCCGTGGCGCTGGCCGCCGAGGCGATCGATCGGCCGGACGGCGAGGTGATGCTCGTGTTGCCGGCGGATGCCCACGTCGCCGACGAAGCCGGTTTTCGGGACGCGCTCGAGGGCGCCGCGGAGGTGGCCCGGGGCGGTTTCCTGGTGACTCTCGGCGTGACGCCGGACCGACCCGAAACGGGCTACGGCTACGTCCTGGCCAGGCCGCCGGCGCGAGAAGTCGGCGGTCGCCCAACCTTCGCCGTCGAGCGGTTCGTCGAGAAGCCATCGGCGGCGCGAGCCGTTGAGCTGCTGGACACCGGCATGGCGAGCTGGAACGCGGGCATCTTCGCGTGGACGAGGGCCACGATCCGCGACCGGCTGGCCCGGCACGCGCCGGAGATCGTCGGTCCGCTGCGAGCCATCTGCGCGAGCGGCACCGCCGCCGACCTGGACTCGGCCTATCCGTTGCTCCGGGCGACCTCGATCGACTATGCGGTCATGGAGCCGGCATCGCTGGCCGGCGACGTGGCGGTTGTTCCGATGAGCGTTGGCTGGAGCGATCTCGGCAGCTGGGCCGCGCTGCGAGACGCCTGGCGGGAGAGTGCGCCGGCGTCGTCCGGTGTCGTCGGCATCGGCAATCGCCGCGACATCGGCTCGAGCGATAGCCTCGTGATCGGTGGGGACCGCCTCGTGGTCACCATCGGGCTCAGCGACATCGTCGTCATCGATACGCCGGAGGCCCTGCTCGTCTGCGCGGCCGACCGGTCGCAAGAAGTCCGAAAGATCGCCGAGCAGATCGCCGGCTCGGGCCCAGCGCCGGCAGCGCCGGAGGAGAAGAAGACTTGAGTGGCAATCAGCCGGGTTCCGGAGCCGGACCGGCGAATACGTCGTGGGTGGGCGGGAGCGCGGCAGCCGAACCCACTCGGATAGTCTTCGGGACCGACGGCTGGCGGGCCAAGACCGCTGACGAATACACGTTCCTCAACGTCCGCCGCTGCGCCCAGGCTGTGGCGGAGTGGGTCGTGGCGCGCGGCCAGCAGTCCCGAGGCGTGGTCATGGCCTACGACCGGCGTTTTGCCAGCGAGCACTTCGCAGCCGCAGCCGCCGAGGTCGTCCTCGCGCACAACATCCCTGTCGCATTTGCCATGCACGCCGTGCCGACCCAGATGTCCTCGTTCGAGGTGGTCCAGCGCCACGCCGCAGCCGGCATCGTCATCACGGCCAGCCACAACCCCTGGACGGACAACGGCTTCAAGATCAAGTCGCCGACGGGGGCGGCGGCCGGGCCGGAGATGCTGACCGACATCGAGGCCAGGATCGCCGCAGGCGCCGGCAAGGCAATCGAGATCAGGCCGTTCGCCGACGCCGAAGCCGCCGGCATGGTCGAGCGCTACGACTCGTTCGACGCGTATCGGGAGTTCATCGGTCCCAACATCGATCTCGACCGGCTCCGCGCCGCGGACGTGGACGTGCTGGTTGATCCGCTCTTCGGTTCGGGCGCGACCTGGATCCCGCGGCTGCTCGCCGGGGGCCGGATACGCACCACCGAGCTCCACTCGGAGCGCAACCCCTACTTCGGCGGCATAAACCCCGAGCCGATCCCGCCCAATGTGGACGAGGCGCTGCGCACGATCGCGGCCGGCCGATACGACCTCGGCCTTCTCCTCGACGGCGACGCCGACAGGGCCGGAGCCGCGGACGAACGCGGCACGTTCATCACCACGCTGCAGATGTACGCGCTGCTCATGTACTACCTGATCGAGCACCGCGGTCTCAAGGCGCCGGTGGTTAAGACGGTCAACGAGACCTCGATGGCCGAGCGGCTCGGCGAACGCTACGGCGTGGCCGTGCACGAGGTCCCGGTCGGCTTCAAGTACGTTGGGCCCGAGATGATCGCGACCGGGGCCATGATGGGCGGCGAGGAGTCGGGCGGCTATGGGTTCGGGATGCACCTGCCGGAGCGCGACGGCATCTTCGCCGACCTGATGGTGCTCGACCTGTTCCTGCGCGAGAAGGATGCGGGTCGGTGGCCCGCGTCCCGTGCTATCGCACATCTCCACGAGATCGCGGGCCCGTCGAGCTACCGCCGCGTCGACATCCATATCGATCGGGCGGTCTATCCGGCGCTCAAGGACCGGCTGCTCATCGAGTTGCCCCAGAAGGCTCCCAGCCAGCTGGCCGGCCGGCCCGTCGTTCGGACGCAGACCCTTTCGACCAACGACGGGTTCAAGTTCTTCGCCGACGACGGGTCCTGGCTGCTGGTCCGTTTCAGCGGCACCGAACCTCTCGTGCGGGTCTACACGGAGGCCGCTTCGGCGGCCGCAGTGGATGCGAATCTGGCCGCCGGCCAGGCGATGGTAGGAGTCTGAGAGGGCTGCCGGAAGCCGTCCGGCCCGGGTCGCCAGGGTGTCGCAAAGGAGACCCGAATCGCACCGCCGTTTGGGATTGAAACGGCCGGGCCTCTCTTGGCTCGCAGCTGTACAGTGAGGGCCTGGCCGCCCACGATCACGACCCCGTGGCGGGCGGCAACTCTTCCGGGGCAGACAGGGCGACGGAGGGATACTGACGATGCACAGCTCACTCATCGGGAAGGTCGAGAAGGCGAACCGCTACGCCCGCGAACTTGATCGGATATCGATCCAGGAGCTCGCGGTGACGTTTAAGGGCGATAACGATACTCACACGGTTCGGCTCGGCGGCGAGGCCTGGCAGTGCACCTGCCACTTTTTCGAGAGTTGGGGCTCGTGCGTCCACGTTCTTGCCCTGCAGAAGATCCTCGGCGTGATGCTCCCGGAGACCGCTCAGGTCTCCATCTTCACGACGCAGCCGGCCGTCCCTGCCTGACACCGGCTCGACATCGCGATAGGCTTCCCGAGTCGGCGCTTGCTCGCGGGCTCCGCGTCCGGTCGCGCCGACCGAGGGATCACCTGAACACCGAGGAGTCGTCGTGAAGACTTTCCACATGCGCGCCCCCGCGATCATCTCCGCTCTGGCGGCGATGGCAATCGTTGCGGCGGCGTGCTCGTCGGCCAATCCGACGCCCATCTACGAGTACCAGACCCCAAGCCCGACTCCGCCGGCGACCCCGACTCCGGCGCCGACGCCGACACCCACACCCAGCCCGACCGTGGCTCCGACGCCCACTCCGGCACCTGCCTCGGCGACTCCGACGGTCGCGGCCACGGCAACGCCGGTTCCTTCGGCCACGCCGTCGGGCTCGATGCTTCCCGGTGCGGCATGCTCGGGCGGGTCGAGTGCCGGCAACCAGGGCTTCTGGGCGACGGCCGCAAACAAGGTGCCGTTTACGGTCTACTGCGGCGTCGTGTCCCCTCCCTGGTACTTCGCCAAGGCCTGTAATACATGGGGCGCTTCAGGCACAGTGACTGCGGTATATCAGACCACCGGCGGTGGCAGCTCGATCACGTGTCCTCTTCCCGCAACCGGTCTGACGGGCCTCGTGATCGAGGAAGGCCCCGCCCCGCTGGTGAGCCTGGCCGGGTGCTCGACTACGGCCACCAAGAGCGGGACGGCCCACTTCGGTGACCTCAGCGGCGATCTCAACACGCTCGGCGCCGGCTGTTTCAGCATTACGGCCAGCTCCGGCGCAACCCACTACATAGCTCTGAGCTCGGGGCTCAGCCAGGCGACGTTCGTCAACATGGCGGCGGCGCTGATCAAGGTGCCCAAGTCCTAGGCGGGGACGCCGCCTCACCGCTCTCTCGACGGAAGCCGCGCGATCCGGTTGGTGAGCGCGGCTTCTCGATTCTCGCGGTTCGCCGCGGTTAGTCGGTAGGCGCCGGTCCGGGCTCCGCTGCTCCACTCGGCGGCCCCGAGTTGCCCGGCGCGCCCGGTTCTCTGGCCGGGGCTGAGACGGAAGGTGTCGCCATCGCTCCTCGTGCGGGAGGTGCGGTGCGCTGCCGGCGCGCCAGGTTCGGCTGGCCTTGCGCCGTTGCGACAGACTCCACTTCCTCGTCCTGGCCGGCCTGCGGCAGCCGGGGGATTCGCACCGGCCGCCCCTCGCGCTCCTCGACGCGCCGCGCCGCCCTCAACGCGACAGACCCGGTGTCCCTGTTGCGGCCCAGGTAATAGAAGAAGAACGAGGCGAAGACCGCGGCCACCGGGATGCCGAAGATGGCGCCGGGGATGCCGGCGATCTTGGAGCCGACCAGGACCGAGCCGAGCACCACGACCGGGTGAAGCCCGACGGCCTCCGCCATCAGGCGGGGCTGGACGATGTTCATCAGGACGAACCAACCGACGACCATGATCACGAGCACCGGCAGCACCGCGTCGGGCTTGAAGAAGATGGCCACCAGGACCGGCGGCGTCCAGGAGATGAACGGGCCGAAGAAGGGAATGGCGTGAAGGATGCCCGACGACGTGGCGGTAACCGGCAGATACGGCAGGCCCAGGAGAGCGCTGGCCGCCATGGAGACGGCCGCGTAGATCAGACCCTGCAACGCCTGGCCGCGCAAGAACCCCCCGAAGGACCGTGAAACGCTGTGCTCCAGCAGCCGGGCCTCGTCCGTGTATGCGGGCGGAACGATCCGGAAGAGGAAGCTGACGATCCGGTCGCGGTCGACCGCCATATACAGGGAGAGGAAGAACACGAAGAGCAGGTTGCCGAATATGCCCACGCTGGCCACGGCGATGCCGCCGAGCGGCGTGAGCAGATCCGACGCGCCGTTCTTGAGGTTGTCCAGCAGTTGCTTGACCTGGTCGTACAGGTTGATCTGGCTGCCGCCGAACGAGTTGAGGCGAGCCTGCAGCGGATCCAGAAGGTCGTGCAGCCGCTTGTCGAACGAGCCCGTGCTGATGCTGCTGACCAGATTGCTGATCGATGCGTAAAGCTGCTGCGCTACCAGCAGGATCGCGGCGATCGCGATGACGATCAGCATCGAATAGACGAGGATGACGGCCAGCGATCGGGGCAGGCCCGGGAAGAGGCGAACCAGACCGTTGGCCACCGGGCTCAGAATGAAGGCGAGCAACCAGGCCAGGAAGAACACCATGATCACGTCGTTGAAATACATGAGCCATTTGCCCACGTAGTCCACGACGATGAAGCCGGCTGCGACGGTGCCGAGGATCAGCAGCACGGTCAGCCAGCGATGTTCCCGGGCGGTCAGCTGATTGAGCGGAGTGACGGGTTGCTCGCTCATCCTCGCTCCTCGGGGTGGCTGGTCGAATTGATGGTACGCCTGCTGGCTAGCGCAGCCCCATCCGTTCGCGGACCTCTGCCATCGTGGCCTCGGCTATCGGGCGGATCCGCTCCGCGCCCTCGTCGAGGATCCGGCGGAGGCGCGCCGGGTCTGCCGTCAGTTCCTTGTACATCTCGCGGGCCGGAGCGTAGCGGGCAATGATGCGCTCCGCCAGCAACTTCTTGGTGTCGACGCAGCCGGTCCGGGCGGTTCTCTCACCCTCCCAGATCTCCTCGTAGTCGTCGCCGAAATGGCGGTGCAGCTGGCAGACGTTGCAGACCTGCGGCCGGCCCGGGTCGGAGCGCAGGATCCGCTGAGTGTCGGTCACCATCGACATGATCTGCTTGCGGATCACGTCGGGCTCGGCCAGGACCTCGATCGTGTTGCCGATCGACTTGCTCATCTTCTTGGCGCCATCGGTGCCGAGAACCACCGGCGCCTGGGTGTACACCGGCTGCGGCTCCGGAAACGTTTCGCCGTAGCGGGCGTTGAAGGCACGGACGATCTCGCGGCTGAGCTCGAGGTGGGCGGCCTGATCCTTGCCGACCGGCACGAGCGACGCCTTGTAGATGACGATGTCGGCGGCCTGAAGGACCGGGTACGTGAGCAGGCCGTGGTTGACGTCCTCGGGCTGGTTGGCCCTCTTCTCCTTGTAAGTCGGCGTGCGCTGCAGCCAGCCGACGGGCGTGACCGTGTTGAAGAGCCAGCACAGCTCGGTGACCTCCGGCCGGTCCGACTGCACGAAGAGGGTGCAGCGCTCCGGATCCAGGCCGAGAGCGATCAGCGCTGCAGCCATCTCCAGGGTCTGGCGGCGGAGCGTCTCGGGGTCGTGGACGTGCGTCAGGGCGTGGTAGTCGACGATGCAGTAGATCGACTCGTACCGATCCTGCAGGGCCACGTAGTTGCGGATCGCGCCCAGATCGTTGCCCAGATGCGGCCGGCCCGTGGGCTGGATGCCGCTGAAGATGCGCGGCTTGGCGGGCAGGCTCGAGGCAGTCGGGGACTTGGTGGCGGCAACGTCAGTCATGACGTCGAGTGTACCGGACGGCCCGCGCCGTCGGACGACCCGCCGGCGGCTCGGGCACCATTCGCGGACGACGCACCAACGTCCGTCACCGTCGGCTGCGGCGCCATCTCGGCTCCGCTGGCCCCAGCCAGGCGAGCCATGCCTACCGAGCAACGCCCAGTCCGCGTCGCGATCCTCGGCGCGGGCACCGTCGGCGCGGAAGTGGCGCGCGGCTTCCTCCGAAGCCGGGACCGCCGGATCGGCCCGGCGCGAGGCCGCATGCTCGAGCTCGTCGCCATCGCCGACATGAACGTCAATGGCGCCGTCGATCGCGGCATGCCGAGGGAGCTGGTCGTGCCCGACGCCGCATCCGTCGTCCGGCGCGATGACGTGGACATCGTGGTGGAGCTGCTCGGCGGTGACGAGCCCGCCCGCTCGCTGATCGCAGAAGCGCTCGCCGCCGGCAAGCCGGTCGTGACCGCCAACAAGCACGTGCTCGCCCATCACGGGCTGGAGCTCGAGGTTGCGGCCCGTGCCGGCGGCGCGGCGCTTCGTTACGAGGCGGCCGTCTGCGGTGGCACGCCTGTCCTCGACACCATCGCCCGCGGCCTCGCCGCGAACCATGTCCGCCGGGTCCGGGGCATCGTCAACGGCAGCACCAACTTCATACTGACCGAGATGATGCAGGCCCGCCGGAACTACGACGAAGTGCTGGCGGCCGCGCAGGCGCAGGGCTACGCCGAGCGCGATCCCAGCTCGGACGTGGAGGGCCACGACGCCGCGAACAAGCTGGCCGTGCTGACCAGGCTCGCATTCGGGGCATGGCCGGAGATCGGCTCGATCATCGCCTGCCCGCCGTCGCTCCGCGGCGACGGGAAGCCGGGGATCACCGGCGTGTCGGCGAACGACATCGCCGGAGCCGTCGGCCTCGGTCTCGCCATCAGGCTCGTCGCCACCGCCAGCGCCCCCGGGACGGCCGAACCCGCGTTCGGGCTCGCCGGCTCGGTGATGACCTCGGCCGTGCCGGTCGGCGCGCCGCTGGGTCGAACCGACGGCGTTCTGAACCGCATCGAGGTCGACGCCGACCCGGTCGGGCGGGTCTCGATGGAGGGCCCCGGCGCAGGCGGTCCCGCAACCAGCAGCGCGGTCCTGGCGGACCTGCTCGAGGTGGTGCGGAGCGGCCTGAGCACCTGGGCGGACCTGCCGCCGTGCGCGCCCCAACTCGTTTCTCTCGCCGACGACCGCGCCACCGTCCGCCGGCCCTGGTTCGTCTGCCTGCCGGGCGTGCTGCCGGAAGAAGTGCCCGGACGCCTCGCCGAAGAGATCGCCGCTCCGCCGCCGAGCAGCGTGCCGCGCCACCGCAGCCGGACCTGGGTCGCGGTTCAGACCAGGCCCTTTCCGCTCGACGAGGTCCGTGAGGCGATCGAACCGCTCATCGCCGCCGACCGCGACGTGCCCATCTATCCGATCCTGACTTCGTAGGCTGGAGGCTGCCGAAGTGTCCGCAACGCCCGCAAGCAGCCCGGCTGCCAGCCGCGCCTCAGCTCGCCCGCGCCTGGTCGAGCGCTACCGCGAGTTCCTGCCTATCACCGCCGCCACGCCGATCATCAGCCTGGGCGAGGGCTTCACGCCGCTCGTCCGCATCGACCACATCGGGGCGCGGATCGGCCTGCCGAACCTCTTTGTCAAGTACGAGGGCATGAACCCGACCGGCTCGTTCAAGGACCGCGGCATGGTCATGGCCATCTCCAAAGCGCTCGAAGAGGGGGCGCGGGCGGTCATCTGCGCCTCGACCGGAAACACGTCCGCATCTGCCGCGGCATACGGCGCCGCGGCGGGGCTGGAGGTCATCGTCGTGCTGCCGAAGGGCAAGATCGCGCTCGGAAAGCTGATCCAGGCGCTCGCGGCCGGGGCGAAGATCGTGGCCGTGGACGGCAACTTCGACGAGGCCCTGCGGGTCGTGCGCGAGATGGCCGAGCAGACGGACCATCCGGTAACCCTCGTGAACTCGGTCAACCCGTATCGCATCGACGGCCAGACCACCGCCGCGTTCGAGGTCTGCGACGACCTGGGCGGCGCCCCGGACATCCTCGCCATCCCCGTCGGCAACGCCGGCAACATCACCGCCTACTGGGCCGGGTTCAACCGCTACAAGGCCGCCGGCCGCATCGGTGCCCTGCCGCGGATGTTCGGCTTCCAGGCGGCCGGCGCCGCGCCGATCGTTCTGGGCCACCCCGTCGAGAAGCCCGAGACGATCGCCACTGCCATCCGCATCGGCAATCCGGCGTCGTGGAAGCAGGCCGTGGCCGCGCGCGACGAGTCCGGCGGGCTCATCGAGACGGTCACGGACGACGAGATCGTGGCCGCGTATCGGGACCTGGCCACGAGCCAGGGGATCTTCTGCGAGCCCGCATCGGCGGCGAGCCTTGCGGGGGTTTGCAAGCTCGCCGGGGCGGGGCGGATCGATCGCGACGCCATGGTGGTGTGCGTCCTGACCGGCCACGGGCTCAAGGATCCCGAAACGGCCGAGCGCACGGCCGGCGGCGCGGGCGCGATCGTCGAGGCGGCTCCGACCACCGCCGGCGTCATGCGCGCCCTGGGCTGGTAGCCCTAGGAAATAGAGGCCCTCACGCCATCGCCCGCTTGATCAGTTTCATCAGATCGGCGTAGGTTTCGACCGCCGGGAACTGGGGGAATTGCCGTTTCACGCCATCGGGCGCGTGGAACAGGATGCCCGCGTTTGCCTCGCAGAGCATGGCCGTGTCGTTGAAGGAATCCCCTCCGGCGATCACGTGGTAATTCATCCGTTTGAACGCGGCCACGGCTTCGCGCTTCTGTTCCCGGATGCGCAACTGGTAATCCACGATGTGGTCGTCCTCGACGATCAGCCGGTGGCACAGGAGCGTGGGCCAGTTGAGCTGGCGAAGGAGGGGAGCGGCGAACTGCTCGAACGTGTCGGACAGAATCACGACCTGCGCGCAAGAACGCAGCTCGTCCAGAAACTCCTTCGCACCGGGCAGGGGCCGCAGCGTGCCGATGACACCCTGGATGTCCGACAGCTTCAGTCCCTTCTGGTCCAGGATGGCCAGGCGCCCGCGCATGAGTTTGTCGTAATCCGGCTCATCGCGCGTGGTGCGGCGCAGCTCCGGGATGCCCGTCTTTTCGGACACGGCGATCCAGATTTCCGGCGTCAGCACGCCTTCCAGGTCCAGGGTGACGATCGACTGCTTCATGCGTCGTCGTCTTCCTCGAAGGCGGGTAACTCGGGCGTACCCACCACGTCAGCCCACGGAGCAAAGAGAATCGCGGCGTCCTCGCGCTCCAGGATGTCGGCCATGACCAGGGCGGCGACGGCGTCGGCAACTGCCGGACCGGCAACTTCGCGGGAGCGAGCCTTGTCCCTCGTCACCAGAGAGTGGTCGTGGTACTTCGTCGCGCTGTAGTCCATCCAGGAGAAGATCTCCTCCTGCGCAAGTCTCAGCTGCTCGCGCCAGGTCTCGTCCTCGTCGGCGAGCGACTGCAAGTTGCGATGCGCGGTCTTCAGCTCTTCCTTCGGTTGGTCGCGCCAGACCGTTACAAGCTCGGGGATCTGGGTGGGGTCAAGGTTGGCGAGTTTCTCGAGGAACTCGAGCACGAGCGAGGTGTTCGGCCCGAACTCTCCGACCTCCTCATCCTCTGAGTCGGAGCCTTCAGCCTTGCCCGCCGTCGCTGCGGCTTCGGAGGCAGCGTCCTCGTCGGCCGCGACCGCATCGGTGTCCATCACCTCGGCCCACGGACCGTAGAGGGTCTCGTAGTCGGCGTCGCTCAACTCCTCGTCGAGGATGATCGCGGTTGCGGCGTCGTTGGCCGCCTGCGCGACTTCCCGCCAGAGATCCTCCATCGCCGCGTCGTCGGACAGCTTGGCCGCCAGCCAGGCTGAAACCGCGTCCTCGGCGGCGGACAGCTCGTACTGATGCGATCCGCCGCGGTGGCGGCGCCCCAGGATCCGTTCCACGACCTCGCGCTCGGCCTGGTCGACCGCCTCCCACGCGTCGGCGAGGCGCTCGGCCTTGCGGGGCCCGAGCTCGTCGAGGGCGTCGAGCACGACCGCGACCTCGTCGCCGTTGGGGCCGTAGAGCCCCTTCGGGTCGTCGTTCGTCAGGCCGTATTCCTCCGCCTGGCGCTGCAACTCGGCCTGGAGCTCGGCTTCCCGCCGGGCGACGGCCGCCGGGTCTTCGTCGACCTCCTCGTCCTCCGGTTCGAGCTCGTCCTCGTCCGCTTCGGGCTCCTCCACCGCCTCGAAATCCTCGTCCTCGGCGGTTGCATCGGCCGGAGCCCAGCTCAGCGTATTTGGCGTCGCCTCGATCTTGAGCCGGTTGGCGCCGCTCTCCTTTTGCTTTTCGCGTCGGAACATCGACCCTCCCAGCCCGGGCGCGGCCCGGGGCGAGCAATCACTTCTTCTTCAGAACGTTTGGCTTGGCCTCGCCACGGAGTTGATTGGCGACCGGTTTGGCGGCGGAGGATTTGCTCCCGCCTGCAGACTTGGCGCCGGGTGCGGCTTTGGCGCCTGCGGACTTGGGGCCGGGTCCTGCTTTGGCGCCTGCGGCCTTGCCGCCGCCGGCCCCCGGTTTGGCGGCCTTGACCGATTTGCCCGCCGAGGATTTGCCCGCCACGGCCGACTTCTTGGGGCCCGCCGTCGCGGCGGGCGTCTTCGATTTGCTTGCGCCCTTCGTGTCGCCCTTCGCGGCGCTCTTCGCGGCGCCGGCGGCCGGCTCGTCCGGGTTCGATTCCGGCAGCGGTGGCGCGCCGATCAGATTGAACCACGGCCCGTAGAGCGCTTCAGCGTCGCGCCGCTCGAGCAGGTCCCCGAGCACCAGCGCCGCGACAGCGTCGGCAAGGGCCGGCCCGGCCATCTTGCGGGACTCGCCCTGACCGGACTGACCGAGGAAGCTGGACGTCTCCTGGATTCGCCCGGAGTTCAGCCACGGGGCCAGCTTCTCCTGGGCGCCGCGCACCTGGTCGCGCCACTCGGGGTCCTCTTCCGCGAGGGCCCGGAGGTTTTCGTGGGCGGTCTTGAGCTCGTCGCGCGATGCGTTCTGCCAGCCGCTCACGAGCCTGCCGACCTGCTCGGGCGCAAGCAGCCAGAGGCGGGTCAAGAAGTCGCTCACGGCGTCTGAGTTGGGCCCAAACTCGCCTTCAGCCTCGAATTCCTCATCCTCTTCGTCGGGCGCCAGTTCCTCGTCGGGCTCGCCCTCGGGCGAACCTTCGATGCGGGCGGCCTCCGCCGCGGCGTCGAGCTCGGCCATCGTCTGCGTCCAGGGCTCGAGCAGTGACTCGTAATGAAACTCGTCGATCTTGCCTTCCAGGATCACGGCGGTGGCCGCATCCAGTGCCGCTTCGCCGCTCTGCGCACACAACCGGCTCCAGTCCGGGTCCGCGTTGACGAACTCAGGAAACGGGCCGGTGACGGCCATCCAGGTCCCCACCGCTTCGCGTGCGAGCTGGAGATGGCGCCCCATCTCCTCGTCGAACTCCGCCAGCTTCCGCGCGGCCTTCCGGGCGCGATCCCGATCCGACTTGGGGATGGCCTGCCACGCTTCGGCGAGCGGTCGGGCCTCTGCCGGCACGAGCTCCTCCAGGCGGTCGAGTATCTCCAGGACGGCCTCGGCGTTGGGGCCGTACATCCAGACGTCGTTACCCGCCAGGTAGTCGGCCGCCTGCGACTCGAGATCGGCGGTCATGTCCTCGGGCTGGTCCTCGAGATCTTCGTCCTCGATCTCGCCCCCGAATTCGTCCGCGAGATCTTGGGGTTCGTCGGATCGCGCATCTGCCTCGGCCGACAGCTCGTCCTCCGAGGCGCTCGCTCCCTCGCGCCGATCGCGTCGCCTGAACATCGAATCCTCCGCTGAGCCGCGAGCCCGTCATGGACAGCGCTGCGCCCGAAGATGGTCGCATAGGTCGGGGCAATATGTCGCCCGAGTAGCACCCGGCATTGGCCCCGTTGGCAGGCCGGCGGCGCAGGCGCCTAACGTTCGATGATAGAGAGGATGTTGCCGGCGGGGTCCCGGAACCAGGCCGTGGGATGAACTTCCGGTGTCCGGTGGATGCCCCTCGCGTCCGTCCTGGGACTCGTTTCGTAACGTTCGAAGCGGACGCCCCGAGCGGTGAGCTCGTCCACGGCCCGATCGATGTCGTCCACCATGAAGCTCAGAATAGTGAACGTCGCCGGAATATGGTCCGGCTTCGGGTAGACGATGACGCTGGTTCCGGTCGCGAGATGAATCTCGAGACCTGTGGGCACGTCCGCACCCGGAAGGCCAAGGGGCCGGTCCACGACGTCGAGCCCCAGCGTGGTGCCGTAGAACTCCTTCGCGCGGGCCATGTCGTTTACTGAGAAGCCGGAGAAGCCGGGGGCATCCTTCAGCATCGCGCTCGCTCCCCGGCTCCCGTCATCCTTGGGCCCCGGCCGTCGCTCCATGGGACTCGATGAACCGCCCCACCCGGGCCCAGGCGTCGTCCGATTGCGGCTGGAACTCAGCCTGCTTTCTGTCGAAGAAGCTGTGCGGCGCGTCCGGCTCGACAACGATGTCGCCATCGATCTTCGCCGCCGCCAGCGCATCGCGGAACTCCTGGACCGTGGCCACCGGAATGCCCTGGTCGGCGCCTCCGAATATGCCCAGGACCGGGCATTCGAACGTCGAGACCACTTCCGTCGGGGCGGGCGAGCCGTTGCGGGAGGGCCCGCCGGGCCAGCCGTAGAAGCCGATCACCCCGGCCAGGCCGAGGCCGAGCGTCGACGACAGGAACGCCAGGCGGCCGCCCATGCAGAAGCCGGTCGTGAACAGCGAGAGCGCGCGATCGCCCGAGCCTTGCCGGAGGAACTTCGCGGCGCTGGTGACGTCGGCCGAAAGCCCGGCCCAGGTCGTCTGGGCCACGTGGGGGCCGTAGTCGAAGTCGTCGTCGCGGCCGGTCGTGCCGGCCGTCCGCCCGAAGTAGTCGATCGCAAGCGCTTCTACGCCGATTTCGGCGAACCGGACCGCCAGCTCCTCGTAGTAATGGTGCAGCCCGCGGACGTCGGGCAGGATCACGATGGCCTTGCCGGTCGCCTCGGCCGGCCAGGCGTGGAACGCCGAAAACTCGTTTCCGTCGGCGGCGTGAAGGGTCAGCGAGTCAATCTCGACGTCCGCCCCGGCAACGGGTCGGATGGGCGGCGAGCTGTCCAGATCGAAACACACGGCATGGCACCTCGGCAGTCTTGCCGCAATTCTTCAGGCAAGCGGCCCCCGACGCACTGGTCGGGCGCCGCGGTTGCGCCTCGCGGTGTCGAGATGGGCTCCGTCCCCCTGCTAGAATGCCCGCCATGTCCAAACCGCTCGTCGTCCAGAAATTCGGCGGCTCGTCGGTGGCCAACGCGGATCGAATCCGGCGAGTGGCCGCGCGCATCGCCCGGGAGCGCGCGACGGGCTGCGACCTCGTGGTCGTGGTCTCGGCGATGGGCGACACCACGGACGAGCTGCTCGCTCTGGCCGGCGCCATCACAGACGATCCGGATCCGCGCGAGCTGGACATGCTCCTGGCCACGGGCGAGCACCAGAGCGCGACGCTCGTGTCGATGGCGCTGCACGCACTCGGCGTCCAGGCCATCGCTCTATCGGGCGCGCAGGCCGGCATCACCACCGACGGCAAATACGGCAAGGCGCGAATCGCGGGCATCGACCCCAGGCGGATCCACGATGAGGTGGCCGCCGGCCGAGTCGTGATCGTGGCCGGCTTCCAGGGCCAGAGCGAGCTGGACCCCCACCTCTCGGAGATAACCACTCTCGGCCGCGGCGGCTCGGACACCACCGGCGTGGCACTCGCGGCCGCCCTCGAGGCCGACCGCTGCCAGATATTCACAGACGTCCGCGGTATCTACACCGCGGATCCCAGGCTCGTCCCGGATGCGCGGCAGCTGCCAGTCATCTCGTACGAGGAGATGATGGAGCTGGCCCACCAGGGCGCTCAGGTGATGCAGGTCCGAGCGGTCGAGCTCGGCTGGGTCAACAACGTCGTCATCGAGGTGCTGAGCTCCTTCGAGGATGTTCCCGGCACGCTCATCAAGGAGGATCCGTTCGTGGAGCAGCGCAACAAGGTTCGCGGGCTGGCCCACGACCGCAACGTGGCCAAGGTGACTCTGGTCGAGGTCCCGGACCGGCCCGGCGTAGCGCATTCGGTATTCGCCCCTCTGGCCGAGGCCGGCATCAACGTCGACACGATCGTCCAGAACGTCGGCCATCACGGCACGACGGACCTGAGCTTCACCATCACCCGGGGCGACCTGGCCAAGACGAAGCGAATTCTCGAGCCCATCGTCCGGGAGCTCGGCTTCCGCGAGATGACGACCGACTCGGCGATGGCCAAGGTTTCGATCGTCGGCGCCGGGATCCAGAACGCTCCCGGCTACGCGTCGAAGATGTTCGCTGCGCTGGCCGAGGCCGGCGTGAACATCGAGATCATCTCGACGTCGGAAATCCGGATCACCTGCATGATCGCCGAAGATCAGGTCGAGACCGCCGTTCGGGCGCTGCACAAGGCCTTCGCACTCGAGGAGCCGGAGCCGCTGCTGCAGGGAGAGCTCGGGGCGGAGACCGGGTCCGGCGGGGCGTCGAAGACGGGCGCGTGACGACCAGCGTCACGTTCCTCTCGCGGCAGGAGCGGTTCCGGTCGGTCCCCTCGACCAACGACATCGTTCGAACCTGGATGACCGAAGGAACCGCCGAGGTGTGCCTGGCGGTGGCCGACGAGCAGACGGCCGGCCGCGGGAGGTCGGGCCGATCCTGGGTGGCGCCGAGCGGCGCCGCCCTGCTGCTGTCGCTCGGCTTCGAGCCGACTTACGTCGAGCCGGATCGTCTGTGGCGCCTGGGCGCTACCGTGGCCCTGGCCATGGCCGACGCCGCCGAGGAAGTGGCCGGTCTCTCGACCGGCAAGCTGGAGCTCAAGTGGCCCAACGACATCGTCGTCAGGGCCGCCGATGCGCAGGCGGGCCTGCGCAAGGTGGCCGGCGTGCTCGGCGAGACGGAGGGCGCGGGGACGCCGGGCGTCCGGGCGGTGATCGGCATCGGCGTGAACGCGGACTGGCCTCGTGACCGTTTCCCGGCTGAGCTGGCGCCGTTAATGACCAGCCTGCGCGAGGCTTCCGGCGGGCGGCCGATCGACTCGGAAGCGCTCCTCGACGCATTCGTCCTGCGCCTCGAGCCGCGGATCCTGGCTCTTCGCGACGGGCACTTCGACGTTGCGGGCTGGCACGCGCGGCAGATCACGACCGGCCGGACCGTCCGCATCGATATGCCCGACGGGACCAGCCGGGTAGCGAAGGCTGTCGGCGTCGACGGGGCGTCGGGCGCGTTGCTGGTCGAGGACTCGACCGGCGTCGAGCGGGAGCTCCTCGTCGGCGAGGTGGCGCACGTGCGCCTGGCTCCGGAGGGCGAGGAGCCGGGCGGCGGTCCGAGCGCTGGTCCGAGCGGCCGGGGTGTAACACATTGAGCCGCCCGGTGTTTGGTAATGCGGAGGAGGGCGCCCGTCCCGCCCGGCTCGATCGCGATCGCGGTCTGGTCGAAGCGGCCCGGCGCGACCCCAGTCGATTCGATGCCCTCTATAGGAAGTACCTGGCCCAGGTGTACAGCTACGCCGTCTACGAGCTCCGAGACCACCACGCCGCAGAGGACGCCACCGAGCGGGTCTTCATGCAGGCCCTCGCCGGCCTGCCCCGCTTCGAGGAGCGCGTCGACGCGTTCATCGAATCTCGCGCGGTGACCAGCGCCGGCTCGGCCGACATCTCCACCTTCCGGGTGTGGCTCTTCCGGATCGCCCGAAACGTGATCTCCAACGAGCGGCGCCGCGATCGCCGCCGACCGGTCTCGTCGCTGGACGACGCCATCGGGATCTCCGCGCCCGGCGACGTCGCGGAGACGGCCGCGGCCCGGGAAGCGGTCAGCGCCGCCTGGCAGGCGGTGGGCCGGCTGCCTGAAGACCGGCGCCGCGCCGTGATCCTCCGCTTCGTCGATGAGATGTCGACCGCGGAGATCGCAGCCGTTCTCGGCCGATCCGAGGGTGCCGTGCGCGTCCTGCTCCACCGGGCGCTGCGCTCCGTCGCGGACGACCTCCGGGGCGGCCTGAGCTGATGCTCGGCAGTGGAATGCGAGACGCTCGGCGAACGGAGCGTTACCTCGACGGGTTGCTCTCGGCGGACGAGCGGCGGGCTTCCGAGATTCCCGTCGACGTCGAAATGGACCCTGCGGTCCAGTCTGCCGCACGCGAGCTGCGCGCCGGTCTGATCCGCGTCCATCCGTCCTTCCGTTTCGAAGAGGCGCTGGCCGCACGCCTGGCGACCGGCGCCGCGAGACTGCGAGCCGGTCTCTCCATCGAAGACGAAGCAGCGGCCGGAGTGCTTGGAACCCTGGCCCAGTTCCGGGGCCACTCCGGCGCGGACGCTGCGGCGCCCGGCATCGTTCCGCCCGGCATCGTTCCGCCCGGCATTGTTCCGCCCGGCATTGTTCCTTCCGCCGGCGACGTACCCGCGCATCCATCGACGGGTCGCATTCCGACCTTCTCGCCGGCGGCGGCGTTCCACCGCCTGCCCGAGATGGCGGCTCGTCCGTCGCGGCCGCTCATCGTGGGCGGCGTGGGGGTAGGTGTCGCGTCAGCCGCGATTTCCATCGGCGCGGTGTATGTTGCCTGGCGCCACACGCACACTGCCTCGGCCCGGATGGGCCGCGCTGTTCGGGCGGCCCACGGACGTACGACGCACCCGAGCCGAATCCGCCGAACGGGCGTCATCAACGGAATCCTTGGGGTCATGTCCTGATGCCGGTTAGATTGCCGTTCCGACCGCGCCGCGACGCGTACCCGCCCGACCTCTGGACGAAGTGCCCGGGTTGCGCGGAGATGCTCTTCAACAAGCAGCTCGACAAGACGCTCCGAGTTTGCCCGCACTGCGGCCACCACTTCCGCATTCCGGCAAAGATACGGATCGAGCAGCTCGTGGACAGCGGCTCGTTCGCCGAGCGGGACGCCGACCTCCAGCCGGTCGACGCCCTCGGTTTCGTCGACCTCAAGGCCTATCCGGACCGCCTGATGGCCGCCCAGCTGGCCACCGGCCTGCGCGACGCCGCGGTCTGGGGCACCGCGACCATCGACGGCAAGCCGGTTTCGTTGTGCGTCATGGATTTCGGCTTCATCGGCGGCTCGATGGGTTCGGTGGTCGGCGAGAAAGTGGCCCGCGCGGGGGAGGCCGCGATGGCCGACCGGATCCCGCTGATCATCGTCTCCGCGTCGGGCGGCGCTCGAATGCAGGAGGGCACGTACTCGCTGATGCAGCTCGTCAAGACGATGGGCGTGGTCGAGCGAGTCAAGGCCGCGCGCGTGCCGTTCATCTCGGTCATGACCGATCCTACGACCGGCGGCGTATTCGCCTCGTTCGCGGTCGTCGGCGACGTCAACATCGCCGAGCCCAACGCGCTGATCCGCTTCGCCGGCGACCGGGTCTCCGCGGGAACGATCGGCGAAGAGCTGCCGCCCGGATACCAGCGGGCCGAGTTCTGGTTCAGCCACGGGTTCGTCGATCGGATCGTGGCCCGGTCCCGCCTCCGCGACGAGATCATCTCGCTGATGGCATTCCTGGTCGCACCGCCGCTCAACGGCGCGGGCGAGCCGCCGGCCGTTGCCGCTTCCAGGCCGCGCTCCTTCCTGTCCGCCCTGACCGGCGCCCTGGGCGGTGAAACCGGGGGCGATTCACGCAACGGCGAGAACAATGGATCTGGCGGGGAGGCGCCTCGTGGTTGATCGACTTCTCGGCCGGGGCCATCCCGACGGCCAGCCCGAAAACACCAACGCGGCGGTCTGGGCCCACGTCCAGCAGGCGCGCAACCTCAAGCGCCCGCACACCCTCGAGCTTCTCAAGGTCATGGCCGACGAGTTCATCGAGTTGCACGGCGATCGGCTCTTCGGCGACGACTCCGCCATCGTTGCCGGCTTTGCCAGCATGGCCGGGCGGCGCATCGTCGTGATCGGGTTCCAGAAGGGCCAGGACACCGAGGAGAACATTCGCCGCAACTTCGGCCTGCCGCACCCGGAGGGATACCGCAAGGCGATGCGGGTGATGGACCTCGCGGAGCGGTTCTCGATGCCGATCCTGACCTTCGTCGACGTCCAGGGCGCCTTCCCGGGTGCAGCCGCCGAGGAGCGCGGCATCGCCGAAGCCATCGCCCAGTCCGTCGGCCTGATGACGCGCCTTCGCACGCCGATCGTCGTGGTCATCACCGGCGAAGGCGGTTCCGGCGGCGCGCTTGGGCTCGCGGTCGGCGACGTCGTGCTGGCACTGGAGAACTCGATCTACTCCGTCATCAGCCCCGAGGGCTGCGCGGCAATCCTGTGGCGCTCGGCCGAACAGAGCCAGCAGGCCGCGGTCGCGATGAAGGTCACCGCCGGCGAGCAGTTCGAGCTCGGAATCGTGGACGCGGTCATACCGGAGCCCGGCGAGGGCGCTCACACGGACCCCGCGGAAACGGCAAAGCGGATCAGAGACGTCATCATCGAGCGCCTGGACGCTCTCGGCCGGATCCCGGTGGACGAGCTCGTCGAGGCCCGCTTCAAACGATATCGAGCGTACGGTCCATACACCGTCGCCGAGCGGCCGGCGGTCCCGCCGGAACGAGCCGGTCTGGCCGATCGATTGCGCGGCCTGCTACCGGCAAGGCCATCCCTGCCGCCGTTCCCCGGAACGCGGCGCACCGGCCCGTCCGGCCGCGAGGAGGTGTAGGCGATGCCCACCAGCGCACCGGGCCCGGATCCGATCACGGCCGAAACCGGCGAAGCCCTGCGCACGCAGCGCGACCACGAGGCCATCGCCCGCCTCGCCGACGAGTTCCTGCCGGCGTTGATCGCCAAGCTGGCGTCCACCGGCCTGGGCGAGATCGAAGTCCGCCAGGGCGGCTGGAAAGCCCGGCTCAGGAAGCCGGCCGCGGCCCATGACGGCCGCCCGAGTATTGCCAGGGCGTCCGAAGTCCTCGCCGCCGCCGGCCATGCCGCCGGCCGGAGTCCCGTACCGGCCAGACCGGAAGAGCGCGATCGGCGCTCGCGACCGGAGGAAGAGCCGGCCGCGGCATCGAGCCGGGTTGCCGCCAAGTCACCTGCTGTCGGGGTGTACCACCCGCGCCGCGACCTGGTCGTCGGGATGCGCGTGCGCGCCGGCGACAAGATCGGCACGGTCGACGTTCTCGGCGTCAAACAGGACGTCGTGGCCCCGGTGGACGGAGTCGTCGGTTCCAGCCTGGCCGAGGCCGGCGACGCGGTGGAGTACGGGCAGGAGCTCGTCCGCATCGACCTGCTCGAACGGGCTTCCGGCGACGAAGCCGGCCGGCTCGCGCGCGAGACCGGTGCGATCCCGGGTCGCCCCTGATGCTCACCAAAGTCCTCATCGCGAACCGCGGCGAGATCGCGCTGCGCGTCCTGCGCGCCTGTCGAACCCTCGGTATCGGCGCCGTCGTCGCCTACAGCGAGGCCGACCGCGACAGCCTCGCCGCCCAGCTGGCGGACGAGGCCATCTGCATCGGACCCGCCGACGCCAAGCACAGCTACCTTTCCGCCCAGGCAATCATCTCGGCCGCGGTAGTCACCGGTTGCGACGCCGTTCATCCGGGATACGGGTTCCTGTCCGAGGACGAGGGTTTCGCCGAGGTGGTTCGCGCCCACGACCTGACCTTCATCGGCCCGTCGGCCGAAGTGCTCGAGCGTTTCGCGTCCAAGGAGGCAACGCGCCGAATCCTCGCCGCTCAGGGCCTGCCGACGATACCCGGGTCGGGGATGCTGCGCGACGAAGCTCATGCCCTCGACGAAGCGGATCGGATCGGCTACCCGGTCCTGATCAAGCCGTCGGCGGGCGGCGGCGGCAAGGGCATGCGCCTGGTCCGGACGGCACGCGAGCTCGAATCCTCCCTCAAAGTCAGCCGGTCCGAGGCCATGGCCGGGTTCGGCGACGATTCGCTGTATCTCGAGAAGTATCTAGACGACAACCGCCACGTGGAAATCCAGGTGGCGGTAGACCGCTTCGGCAACGCGGTCCACATGGGCGAGCGCGACTGCTCGGTCCAGCGCCGCCACCAGAAGATCATCGAGGAGACGCCGAGCCCGGCTCTCACCGAAGCCGCCCGCCAGGAGCTCGCCGAGCGCGCCCTCAAGGCCGTCACCGCGGCCGGCTACGAGAACCTGGGCACGCTCGAGTTCCTCGTCGACGCCAAGGGCGACGCGTACTTCATCGAGATCAACAACCGCATCCAGGTAGAGCATCCGATCACGGAGCTCTGCACCGGCATCGACCTGGTCGCGCTGCAGATCAAGATCGCCGCCGGCGAGCCGCTCGGCATGACCCAGGCGGACGTGGTCTCGCGCGGCCACGCCATCGAGTTCCGGATCATGGCCGAGGACCCCGCCAATGACTTCCGCCCGCAGGCCGGCCAGGTTGGGGCGTATCTCGCTCCGGGCGGCACCGGCGTCCGCATGGATTCCCACCTCTACCCGGGCTACGAGATCCCGTCCTACTACGACTCGCTGCTCGGGAAGCTGTGCGTCTGGGCGCCCGATCGCGCTCAGGCGATTGCCCGCGGCGACGCCGCTCTGCGCGAGCTGCTCGTAGACGGGGTGACCACGAACATCGAGCTGCATCGCGCCATCCTGGCGAACCAGATATTCATCGACGGCAAGGTGACGACGAACCTGCTCGACCGCGTCGGCAGCGCCCCGTTCGTCGCCGCCGGCAACCGCTGAGCCACCGCCCTCGCCACCAGGAGCCGCCCGTGACCGAGACCGCGACAAAAGGGCCGATACTGACGACCCGCCAGATCGAGAAGCTGATCCCGCATCGCTGGCCGTTCCTGCTCGTGGACCGGATCGTCGAGTACGACCCCGAGGCGAAGCGCATCGTGGGCCTCAAGTCGGTCACGGCCACCGAATGGTTCTTCCAGGGCCACTTCCCCGGCCAGCCGATCATGCCCGGCGTGCTCCAGATCGAGGCCCTGGCCCAGACGATGGGCGTTTTCGTGGCCCAGCAGCCCGGCTTCGGCGACCGGCTCGGGCTCTTCGCCGCGATCGACGAGTGCCGTTTCAAGCACATCGTCACGCCGGGCGACCAGCTCCGGCTCGAGGTGACGATGGAGCGGCTCGGCAGCAAGTTCGGCCGCGGCCACGGTGTCGCCACGGTGGACGGCGACGTTGCGTGCGACGCAAAGCTGAGCTTCATCATCGCGCCGGAAAGCGCCCTCCGCTGATGACCCGCATCGCCGCCCTGTCCGACGTCCACGGCAACCTGCCGGCGTTGTCGGCCGTTCACAAGGCCATCGACGCCGCCCGTCCGGACTACGTCGCGATCTGCGGCGACCACGTCTTCAACGGCCCCGACCCGGTGGGGGCGCTGGCTCTCGTCCAGGAGCTCGAGCGAGCCGGGGCGTTCGTCATCCTCGGCAACACTGACCTGGCGGTGGCCGACGGCGACTTCACGGCCGCGTTCCCGTGGTTCACCGAGGGTGCGCCCGACTCATACAAGGTTGCCGCCGAGTGGGCCCGCGACCAGATCGGCGACGACGGCGTCGACTACCTGCGCCGCTTGCCGTCGGAGCGGCGGCTGCGCGTCGGCGACGACCTGGTGCTCTTCTGCCACGCTTCGCCCGGGTCGCTGACCGACGGCCTCGCCGCCGACCTGGATCCGGTGGTGACGATCGATCGCGTAGGCGGCACCGACGCGAAAGTGATCGTCTGCGGCCACACTCATCTGCCGGAGGTTCGTGAGATCGGCTGGCGGACGATCGTCAACGCCGGCAGCGCCGGCTACATCTTCGACGGCGATCCCACGGCCAGCTGGGCCCTGATCGAGATCGACGAGGGCGCAATCAAGGCCGAGATCCACCGCACGAACTTCGACGTCATGGCAGCCTCGAACGCCGTCTCGGCGCGCGGCCTGCCCGGCGACGTGTATCGCGCCGCCACAATCCGCACGGGGAAGCTCGTTCGATGAGTTCGACCAACGGCCTGCCTCGCGTCGTCGTCACGGGCATGAGCGCCATCACCGCGTTGGGCCTCGACACCGGGTCCACGTGGGATGGTTTGATCGCCGGCCGCTCCGGAATCGGGCCGATCACGCAGTTCGACCCGTCGCGGCTGACCACACGCATCGCCGCCGAGGTCAAGGACTTCGACAGCTCGGCGGTCCTCGACCGCAAGGAGCAGCGTCGCAACGACCGCTACGTCCAGTTCGCGCTCGTCGCGAGTCGCCAGGCGATGGACCAGGCGGGGTTGCCCGCCCGCCTCGAGGGCATCGAGGCCGAACGAACCGGCGTCATCGTGGGCACCGGCATCGGCGGCATCCGAACGCTCGCGGACCAGGTCCTGCTGATGGGCGAGAAGGGCCCGGACCGCATGTCGCCGTTCCTGATCCCGATGGCGATCAGTAACCTTGCGGCCGGCGTCATCGCGATCGTGTTCGGCCCGCAGGGCCCCAACTTCAGCGTTGTCTCCGCCTGTGCCACCGGCGGCCACGCAATCGGCGAAGCCTGGGAGACGATCCGGCGGGGCGATGCCGACGTCATGTTCGCAGGCGGGACCGAGGCCACGGGCCACGAGTCGCTGGTCGCGGGCTTCGCGGCGATGCGCGCCCTCTCGACGCGCAACGACGAGCCCGAGCGCGCTTCGCGGCCGTTCGACGTCGACCGTGACGGCTTCGTCATCGGCGAGGGCGCCGGGGTCCTGGTGCTCGAAACGGTGGCGCATGCGCTGGCCCGCGGCGCGGAGCCGCTCGCCGAGATAGTGGGTTACGGCGCCACGGCCGACGCCTCTCACATCACTCTGCCCGCCCCCGGCGGCGCGGGCGCCGTTCGGGCCATCCGCCGCGCGATGGAGAAGGCCGGCCTCAGCCTGGACGACGTGGCCATGGTCAATGCCCACGCCACCTCGACACCGGAGGGCGACCCGCGCGAGCTCGAGGCGATCAAGACACTCTTTGGCGAGCGGGCCGGGGAGGTGAGCGTGACGGCCAACAAGAGCATGATCGGCCATACGCTCGGAGCCGCGGGCGCCATCGAGGCGATCTCCACGATCATGAGCATCCGAACCGGGATCGTGCCGCCGACGATCAACCTGGAGCACCCCGACGCCGCGGCGGCCGGGCTCGACCTCACGCCGAACAAGGCTCGCAGGCGCGAGATCGACATCGCCGTCTCGAACTCGTTCGGCTTTGGCGGCCAGAACAGCGCGCTGGTGATCCGGCGATGGGTCGAGTGAGGGACGCCACATGAGCGACATCCACGACGAGCCGAAGAAGGGGCAGCCCGGCGGGTCCGGGGCGCCGGAAATCGAGGCGGGCCCGACCCCGCCCTCGGCTGAGACGGCTTCCCTGATGGGTCTGATCGACCGGCTGGGGTCGCTCCTCGAGCGAAGCGACCTCATCGAGCTGGAAGTCGAGTCCGGCGGCACCGGGATCGTGCTGCGCAAGCCGTCGGCACTGGCGCCCCAGGCGCCGGCTGCGCCTCCGCCCGCGCCCGCGTCCGCGCCAGTTTCGGCCGATGCCACCGCCGGCGTCGCCGCTGCGAGCGTGGCAGACTCCGTGGAACCCCCTCCTCCCGCCACTACCAAGACCGTGAAGGCGCCGTTGACCGGCATCTTCTACGCGGCCCCGTCGCCGGCCTCGCCGCCCTACGTGACCGTCGGCCAGCATGTGGTGGCGGGCCAGGTCATCGGCCTGATCGAGGCCATGAAGCTCTTCAACGAGATCAAGTCGGACCTGTCGGGCAGCGTGGTCCGAATCGTGGCCGAGACCGGAAAGCTGGTCAAAGCGAAGCAGCCGCTCATCGAGGTCGAACCGTAATGACGCGCCCTCTTTCCGGCGTCCACCTCACGGGTTGGGGCGCCTACGCCCCGAGCCTGGTCTTGACCAACGCCGATCTCGAGCGCATGGTCGAGACAAACGACGAGTGGATCGTCAGTCGCACCGGTATCCGCCAGCGCCGCATCGCCGGGCCCGACGAATCGACCTCCAGCATGGCCGCCGTCGCCGGGTTGCGCGCGATAGCGACCGCCGGACTCCAGCCGGACGACATCGACCTCATCATCGTCGGAACCCTGACGCCCGACTACCCGATGCCGTCGACGGCGGCGCTCGTCAAGGACGCCATCGGCAACAAGCGCGCGGCGGCGATGGACGTCGGCGCGGCCTGTTCCGGGTTCGTCTACGGCTACGCCACCGCCCATGCCTACGTGTCCAGCGGGATGGCTCGCCACGTTCTCGTCATCGGCGCCGAAACGCTCAGCCGCTGCACGGACTTCACCGATCGGTCGACATGCATCCTCTTCGGCGACGGCGCCGGGGCCGCGGTGCTGTCCGCATCGGACGAGCCCGGCGGAACGCTCGGCATCGAGATGAGGACCGAGCCGTCGGGCGCTTACCTCATCTGGCTGCCGGCCGGCGGGGCCACCCGGCCGGCCAGCGAATCGACGCTGGCTGCCCATGAGCACTTCATGAAGATGAAGGGCACCGAGACGTTCAAGATGGCCGTCCGTACGCTCGGGTCGACGGCCACCGCATCGCTGGCGAAGGCCGGCCTCGGGTTGAACGACGTCGATCTCGTCATCCCCCATCAGGCCAACATCCGCATCATCGAGGCCCTTGCGAAGTCGCTCGACTTCCCGATGGAGCGGGTCTTCGTCAACGTGGACCGCTACGGCAACACGTCGGCCGCATCGGTTCCGCTCGCGCTTGCCGAGGCCGTCGCGGCCGGTCGCGTCAAGAAGGGCAATCGGCTGCTGCTCGTGGCCTTCGGCGCCGGCGTTACTTCGGGTGCGATAACCCTGGAGTGGACGGCCGATCCGGCTGCGGCCGCCCGAGCCGCAACGATCGGGCCGGAGAGCGTTTCCGTGATGCCGGGCTACCTCAAACCGGTGAACCCGTTCCCGCCGGCCCTCAAGTGGATGCTCGAGGACCCGACCGCCGGCAACGGCCGGAGCCCCGAAACCAATACCCAGCGCACACAAACGGTTGCCGAGGCCCTGAACAACGCCGCTCGGTCGGAGTGACGAGGCTGGGCTTCGTGCCTGAGGCCGCCTGCCCGTCCGCAGCCCAGACGCGTCTCGAATGCAAGGGAGTCTGACGATGATCGATCTGTCCGGGAAAACCGCTCTCGTCACCGGTGGAGCGCGTGGCATCGGCAAGGCCATCTGCCTGACGCTGGCCCGCCAGGGGGCGGACGTCGCGTTCGTCGACGTGGGCCGGCCGGAGGTCGCCGAGGCAACGGTCGCCGAGATCCAGGCCCTCGGGCGCAAGGCCCTGTTCATCCCGGCCGACGTCACCGATCCCGAGGCCTGCGCCGGGGCCGTTCAGGCGGTTCTGAACGCCTTCGGCAAGGTCGACATTCTGGTCAACAACGCCGGCATCACGCGCGACGACCTGATCATGCGGATGCCGATCGACGACTGGAAGAAGGTTCTCGAAGTCAACCTCTACGGCGCCTTCTACATGATCAAGGCCGCGATCCGACCGATGCTCAAGGCCCATGCCGGCCGCATCATCAACATGTCGAGCGTCTCGGGCCAGGCCGGACAGATGGGCCAGGCCAACTACAGCTCCTCCAAGGCGGGCTTGATCGGCCTGACCAAGGCGACGGCCCGGGAAGTTGCCTCGCGCGGGATCACCTGCAACGCCGTGGCCCCCGGGTTCATCGTGACCGAACTCACGAAGGACCTCCCGGCTACCCTGACCGACCAGATCAAGAGCCAGACCCCGCTCGGGCATTTCGGTACGGTCGAGGACATCGCCAACGCAGTCACGTTCCTGGCCTCCGACGAGGCGGGCTACATCACCGGCCAGGTGCTGGCGGTCGACGGCGGCCTGGTGATGCAGTAACCGAACCGGCAATCATGGGGGGAGCGGCGAGGGCCGGCGCGCTACTGGTCGCCGACCCGTCGCCAGGCGGCATTTGGGCCGCTCCCGCCCGCAACCTCATCGATCTCGATCAACGTCTCACGATGCAGCTCGCTCAGGACGAGTCGAATCGTCTGGTCGCTTACCCCGGGGAGGGCGGTTCGAACATCGCGGAGCCGAAAGACAACCGGAGCGTGGTGAAGAACATATTCCCGAACCCGCTCCTGCTTGGATAGCCCGGCGAGGTTGCGCCTTGCCGCAACGCGCGACTCGAAGTCGTCGTACGAGTCCTCAAGGATGTTCACCAGGTACTCAGCCCATGGCCAGATGTCGTGGGTTCCTTCGCGCCACTGCCGCTGCGACGCATACAAGGCTGCGTAGTAGGCGTTCTTTGTCTCGAACATTCGTTGCTCGACGCTTACGTACCTGGCAACGCCGTACCCTTGCCGGAGTAGCGCGTGGGTAGTCAGGAGACGGGCAAGTCGACCATTCCCGTCCGTGACGGGGTGAATCGCGAGGAAGTCCAGAACGAACGCTGCGATGAGCAGGATCGGGTGAGCGGCCTGCGTCTCTGTCGCCGACCCGTAGCGTGCGACCAGCTCCGGGAGCAGGAACTCCGTCTCCTTGGGGGAGGGTGGGGTAAATAGGATTTCCCGGTGGCCGTGCTCGTAGCTCGCGATCAGGTTCTGCTCAGCCTTTAGCTGACCGCCGACCGCGCCCGTGTAGCGGAACAGCCGGCGGTGAAGATGAAGGATGTACGGCACCGTGATCGGTTCGAGCGTCGAGGCTCGCATGATCTCGTCCATGGCGTCGCGGTATCCGGCGAACTCACGCTCATTCCGATTGCGAAACCGGCGAGGCTTGGCGTACTCGCGAACCAGCCCGTCGACCCGCCCCGGGTCCACTGTCACGCCCTCGATCGCGCTTGACGCCGTGATCGAAGCGATGCGCGTCTCGCCGGCAAGCGCGCGCAGCAACTCTGGGAGCTGCTGGAGGCAGAGAGCCTCCCGACCACGCCCAAGGTCCAGACGAGCGAGCCGCGCGCCGAGCCGAACCGGCTGGGAACCGAGCGTCCGGCCGAGATCGATGAAGCTGTGCATCCCCTCAATCCCCACTAATCGTGCTATTTGCAGCCTCTGATTAGTATGATTAATGACGTTACGTCGGTCAAGAGCCCGGGCGGCTTCTGCATGAAGGCGTGTGGGGAACCGTATTCCGTAACGGCACGTCCGAAGCCTTGCGAAAGCGCTATCGTTTGATCAGGAGCGGGGTAGGCGGCTGCGGTCGATTACATGGCAGTAGTGGCTGACGCGAAATCAACCGTCGTGGGTGCCGATTCCGAGCAGGGATTGGCCGGCCACGACCGTTCGCCCGCGATCGCGGCGGGCCTTTCGTTCCTTTGGCCCGGCCTCGGCCAGTTCTTCCTGGGTCGCCGGCGCGCGGCGATAGCGCTGGCCGTGCCGGCCGTCCTGGTCGCGATCGTGGCCGCGATCCAGGCGAGCCAGGGTGCGCTGATGTTCGCCGCCAACCTGTGGGACGAGACTTACTTCGCGATATTCGCCGTCGTGGTCGTGGCGTTTGGAGCCTGGCGCGTTCTGGCCGTCGGCCACGCCTTCCTCTCGGCCTCGCAGAAGCGCCGGCCGCGGCCCATCGAGTTCGCGTTCGTCGCCGCCTTGCTGGCCCTGATCCTGGCCATGCACGGTCTGTTCGTGGCCGGTGCCTGGGCCTGGTACGACACCAGCGTCAACATCCAGAACAACGACATGTTCGCCGTGGCCTCGTCGTCGGCCGCGCCGACGACACCTCCCCCGCCAACCCCCACGCCGGTCCCCACGCCGTCGCCGGTCGACACCTCGGTGTTCGTGCCGTTCGCCATGACGCCGTCGCCGAATCCGACTCCGGTCAAGTCGCCCAACCCCAACCGGATTACGTTCCTCTTGATAGGCGTGGACTTCCTGACCGGTCGCAGCCATTCGCTGACCGACACGATGATGCTCGTGAGCATCGACACGAGCACCGAGAAGGTCGACCTCGTCAGCGTGCCGCGCGATACGTCGAACTTCGATCTCTATTACGGCGGCTGGGTGGGAGCCACGTTCAAGCTCAACACCCTGCTGACCGCGGCGGCCTCGTCGAGCTTCGGCTCGCCCGATCCGCCGATGAAGACTCTGGAGAACGAGATCGGGTACCTGGTCGGCGTGCCGGTCGACTACTACGCGGCCATCGACATGAATGGATTCCCGACGATGATCGATGCCGTCGGCGGAGTGGACGTCTACAACCCACGAGCCATCAACGACTCGTTCACGGCGACCTACGTTCCGGCGGGCCAGGTCCACCTGGACGGCACGTTAGCCCTCAAGTACGTCCGCTCCCGCGAGGACGGCGGCAGCGACTACCTGCGGGCAGGTCGCCAGCAAGCCGTCATGATCGCGTTGGAACGCAAGGTTCTGAGTTCGGCCGTGCTGCCGCACCTGGGCACACTGCTGTCGCTGGCCGGCAGGACGATCGCCACTGACTTCCCGCTCAACACGGCCCGCAACTACGTTTACGCCGCCCAGCACATTTCAAGTTATGAGACGTGCGTGCTGGGGCCGCCGTACAGCTATCACCCGGACTCGTCCACGACCGGCGGGACGTGGACCAGCCGCCTGGACATGGCCCTGGTCGCGAACCTCTCGGTCGAGATGTTCAGCCAGGACAGCCGCTACTACGGGCAGCCCGGCGTCGTCCCGGCGGCCTGCGGAAAGTAGCGGTGCCAGACGAGGCCCTTGCCCAGGCGGTCCTGCCCTGAACCTTGCTCCGGCGTGCTTCAAGTGAATACGCCTAACTCGGCCTCTCGCAACCCAACCAGGGTCAACGCCTGACCGAAGTAGTCGCGGACCTGTGGCCAGCCGTGCGGCTCCTTGGCCTCGACGAACGTGTACTTGATCCCTGCGCCATCGAGGATCGCCGCGTACCCGGTTGCCTCCGGTCCGTAGAGAGCCTGGCTGGGCTCAGCTACCAGCACGACGTACAGGCTTGACCTGACGCTCTGGGCCAGCCCGGGCGCGACGTACCTGGGGGAGTCTTGGTAGATGAGCGTCTGGTTGCCGCCGTAGACGACCGCTGCACCGGCGCTGCCCAACCCCGCGGTGAAGTAGCCCGAGAAGGACATCTCGGATCCGAAGACATCCGGGTGATGGAGAGCCAGGATGGCGGCGCAGTAGCCGCCCTCCGACATGCCGATGAGCGAGCGCGCCTCGGGCCTGGCGATCGTCCGATAGTGCTTGTCGACGTAGGCCGGTACGGTCACGCCCATGAATTGGTCAACTTTCTCGCGCCCGTCATAGCTGTCCGAGCACTGTGGGTCGGCGAAGGGCCCGCCCCATTCGTTCATGAATACGAACAAACTCGGCGGGATCTCACCGCCGTCGATGAGGGCATCGAGGGTCGCCTTCACGTGGAATGCGCTGTTCCAGAGGTTGAACGTAAAGGGCGCCTCGTACACGGTGGGGTAGCGCTTGGTCTTGCTCGCGGCATAACCAGGTGGGAGGTAAATGTCGACCTCCTCGGTGGCCGTGCCGGCCTTCACCCAGGGTGCGCTAAGGGCCAGGTACACCATCTGCCCTTGCCCAGACGGCGGGGCCGACTTCCAGGGCGGCTGGAGCGCGGTCGGGGACGCATTGGCCGCCGGCGTCGGGACTGTGGTAGCCGACCCGGACGGGCTGACGCTGGGCGTTTCGCTCGGCGCCCCTGTCGGCGCGTTTGGCAACGAGGCCGAAACGCTGGGCAGACCTTGATCGTTGGGTACGAGACCCTGGCGCGGCGGACCGCCGCCGATCATGCGGTCCTCGACCCCGTAGTTGAACAGGTCCAGG
>JBIOII010000012.1:0-37274 GCA_044449785.1 Candidatus Limnocylindrales bacterium | reverse complement strand
TCGGCCACGGACGGCACCAAGCTCCTCGACATCGAGGTGTCTTACACGTTCTCGGACGTGGGCGTGCAGCAGTCGATCGGGTCACCCGGGCCCAGCCCGACGGTAACGCCGAGCTCCGTGGCTCCGCCGAGCCAGTAGAGGGCGGCTAGAGACCCGGCTCGCCCGACCGCCGGGCATGCGCGGCCAGCTCGGCATTCCACTCGGGCGCTGGGCCGGCCGCCGGCTGCGCCGGCCCCTGGTAGCCGGGCAAGTCGGAGCGTGGCGTGGCCAGGTCGTAGACGATGCCCGGATCGCCCAGTTCGATCACGCGCACCGCCGCTCCGTCGGCGATCAACGCCGCCACGGCGTCCTCGCCGTGAAGTCCCGCCCGCTTTTCGAGACGGTCCAGAAATGAGATCGGGACCAGAATCGGGAAACCTGATGCGCCGCCGTATGCCGGCCGGACGATCGCGTCGGGCGCCAGTCCATGAGCTTCGACCATCGACGTCACGGTCTCGGGGTCGACCCAGGCATAGCGGAACGGCCACAGCAGTCCTGCGGTGGTCTCGGTCACGGCCGACAGCGAAGCTTTCTGGCCGTGGACGAACCAGGCGATGCCGGACGGAACGCCGTTTGGCGGGCGGGTCAGCGTTACGGGCGAGTCCGCGACCGCGTCGGCGAGGGGCCCGGTGATATCGGCGGCGACGACGACGATGGGTAGCGCCCCGCCGGCCCAGGCCGCGTGCGCCACTCGCCGGATGGCCGGCTCTCCGTCGGCGTCGCCTACGGCCACGGCCACGTCTGGAACGAGCACGATAGCTGCGACGGTCATCGAGGCCTCCTCCGCGGAGTGTATCGCCGGGCCCATGGTGCCGCGATCTCCGAGCCGAGCGGTTCCGGCCGCCGCGCAGCTCCGTGTGTGCGACAATTCCGCAACCCATGAGTGACTCCCGCCGTTCCGCCACGCCCTTCGACTTCGACCATCCCGGCCAGGTGCGGTCCGTGGAGGCCGCTACCGCGATCCGGGCCGACGTTCGCAACGTCGCGATCGTCGCTCACGTCGACCACGGCAAGACCACGCTCGTTGACGCGATGTTGCGCCAGGCCGGCGCGTTTCGAGCCAACCAGGTGGTCGTCGATCGGGTCATGGACTCCAACGACCTGGAGCGGGAGAAGGGGATCACGATCCTGGCCAAGCAGACGGCGGTCGACTATGACGGCATCCGCCTGAACATCGTCGACACGCCCGGGCATGCCGACTTCGGCGGTGAGGTCGAGCGCAGCCTGAACATGGTGGACTCGGTTCTGCTTCTCGTAGACGCCGCCGAGGGTCCGCTGCCGCAAACTCGCTACGTCCTGCAGAAGGCGATGTCGCACCGCCTGCCGGTGGTCGTGGCCATCAACAAGATCGACCGCTCCGACGCCCGCTCGCCGGAGGTTCTCGACGACGTCTACGAGCTCTTCATGGACCTCGGCGCGGACGAGCACCAGATCGATTTCCCGGTGGTCTACACCAACGCCAAGCTCGGCACCGCGACGATGGACCTGGTGGTTCCGGGGACCGACCTGAAGCCGCTCTTCGAGCTGCTGATCGAACACACGCCGGCGCCGCGCTACGTGCCCGACCATCCACTCCAGCTGCTCGTGACCAACCTGTCGGCGAACGACTACGTCGGCCGCATGGCCGTCGGGCGGGTTTGGAACGGCACGATTCGCATGGGTGGGCGGATCGCCATCGTACGCGATGAGGAGGAGGATGCCGCCGGTGCCGTCGAACCAGGCCGCACGGTTACGCTGACGGGCACGGTGACAAGCCTCACGACTGCCCACGGCATCGAGCGGGTGGACATCGATGAGGCCGGACCCGGCGACATCGTTGCCCTGGCCGGCATCCCCGACGTGACCATCGGCGACACGATCACCGACCCGTCCGATCCTCGGCCGATGCAGCGTCTGGACCTGGATGCGCCCACCCTGAGCATGACGTTCGGGGCGAACACTTCGCCGCTCTCCGGGCGCGAAGGTCGCTACGTTACGAGCCGGCACATCAAGGCGCGGCTGGAGAAGGAAGTCCTCGGCAACGTATCGATCCAGTTCGTGCCGACCGACTCGGCGGACACCTTCGAGGTCCTTGGCCGAGGTGAGCTGCAGCTGGCGATCCTCATCGAGCAGATGCGCCGCGAGGGCTATGAAGTCCAGGTCAGCCGTCCCGAAGTCATCCTCCGGAAGATCGACGGCGAGACGCACGAGCCTTACGAGCGCATAACGGTCGACATCCCACCCGATTTCATCGGCTCCGTACAGGCTGCGCTGGCCGACCGGAAGGGCCGCCTCGAGCAGATGAGCACCGACGCCGACGGCCGGGTTCGTATGGAGTACGTCATCCCGGTCCGCGGTTTGATCGGCTTCCGCGGCCAGCTGCTCACCGAGACGCGCGGCACGGCGCTGATGCACCAGATCGGCGAGGGTTACGGGCCATGGGCCGGAGAAGTCACGCACCGGACCAGCGGAGTCCTGGTGGCCGACCGCCAGGGCACTTCCAACGGATACGCGCTGTACAGCTTGCAGGAGCGATCCGAGCTGTTCATCGGGAGCGGCGTGGACGTCTACGAGGGGATGATCATCGGCGAGAACGCCCGATCCGACGACATGGACGTCAACGCGACCAAAGAGAAGAAGCTGACGAACATGCGGACGCACTCCCACGACGAAACCATCCGGCTTACCCCGCCGCGCGAGCTGACTCTTGAATCCGCGATCGAATTCATCGGCGCCGACGAGCTCGTCGAAGTGACGCCCAAGTCGATCCGGCTGCGCAAGCGGATCCTGTCCGCCCACGACCGGCGCCGCGCGGCTGGCCGCGAGTACGAGCAGCGGCTGGCAGAGCGCGAAACCGCGCGGTAGGAAGTCTGGGTTCGTGGCCCGCGGCTGGTCGGCCGTCAAGCCGGCCGGCTTCGGAGGATGCCACAAAGGCATGGTTCGCCCGGGGCGCCGAGAACCCGCGGCGTACAATCTCGGGCGATGCCGATCTACCTCGACCACGCCGCCACCACGCCGCTGCGGCGCGAAGCCCTCGAGGCGATGCTGCCGTACCTGACCGAGCATTTCGGCAATCCCTCGTCTCTCCACGGCTTCGGCCGGCGCTCGCGAGCGGGGCTCGACGAGGCCCACGAGAAGGTGGCTCGGGCGATCGGCGCTACGCCGCGCGAGATCGTCTTCACCTCCGGCGGGACGGAGGCGAACAATCTCGCCGTCAAGGGCGCGGCCTGGGCGGGCAAGGCTCGCGGCCACCGGATCATCACTACCTCGATCGAGCACCATTCCGTCGGCCACACCGTCCGGTACCTCGAGAAGTTCGGGTTCGAGATCGTCGAGCTGCCGGTCGACCGATACGGCCGGGTCGACCCCGACGAAGTCGAGGCGGCGATAACGCCCAAGACGATCCTGGTGAGCGTCATGCTCGCCAACAACGAAGTCGGCACGATCGAGCCGGTGGCGGAGATCGCGGCCCGCGTTCGCCGTTACAAGGGAATCCTCTTCCATACCGATGCGGTCCAGGCGGCGCCGTATCTGCCGCTCGACGTCAACACTCTCGACGTAGACCTCCTGACCGTGGCGGCCCACAAGTTCGAGGGGCCGAAGGGCGTAGGGGCGCTCTTTGTCCGCCACGGCACCAACGTCCTCGCCCAGCAGCACGGCGGGTCGCAGGAGCGCTACCGGCGGGCGGGGACCGAGGATGTGGCCGGGGCGGTCGGGTTGGCCACGGCGTTCGAACTTGCGGTTGCCGAGCGAGCGGTCACGACGACCCGACTGCGAGCCCTTCGTGACTCGTTCACCGGCGCGCTCGTGGCGACCGACGGAATCGAGTTGACCGGCCACCCGACGGATCGACTGCCGGGAATCGCCTCGTTTGTGGCAACCGGCGTTGAAGGCAGCGCTGCAACGATGTCGCTCGACCTGGCCGGACTTGCGTGCTCCACCGGCTCCGCATGCGTCAGCGGATCCAGCGAGGTGAGCCACGTACTGAGCGCGATGGGATACCCGGGGGAGGAAGCGAGGGGTGCGCTCCGCTTCTCCCTGGGCCGTTCCACCACGGCCGATGAGATCCGCGAGGCAGCCGTGCTGACCGGGCGAACGATCGCCCATCAGCGAGAAGCCGCGGCGAAGCTTACGGCTCAGCGGGCGGCGGCACTCGGGCGGTCGCCGGAGCCGGCCGGTTCGGCAGGCGCGGGCGCGGGGGCCTCGGCCGGGTGACGCGCCCTGTTCCGGCGCAGACCCGCGTCCTCGTGGCGATGTCGGGAGGCGTGGACTCGTCCGTGGCCGCCGCTCTCATCAAGGCGGCGGGTCACGAGGCCATCGGCGTCTGGATGCGGCTCAGCGACGTGGCGGACAGCTACTCCGAGTTCAAACGCAGCTGCTGCTCTCTGGACGCGGCCGAGGATGCTCGGCGAGTTGCGGCCCAGCTCGACATTCCCTTCTACGTTGTGAACCTGGAGCGCGAATTCGACGAGGGCGTTCTCCAGCCATTCATGCGTTCGTACCTCGCGGGTCGCACCCCGAGCCCGTGTGTCGACTGCAACAGCGTGGTCAAGTTCGGGGCGCTGCTCGGTCGGGCGCGGCTGCTGTACGAGTGCGACGCCGTCGCGACCGGCCATTACGCCCGGGTAGCCGGCCCCGGACCCGGTGGGGATGCGTTGGATGCATCGGCTGCCGGGACTGCGCTCGACGCGTACCGGCTGCTGCGCGGTCTCGACCGCGACAAAGACCAGAGCTACTTCCTGTATGGGCTCGGGCAGGCCGAGCTGGCGCACACGCTCTTCCCGCTCGGGCAGATGGCCAAGCCTCAGGTACGCGAGACGGCCAGGGCGCTCGGCCTCGCCACGGCCGACAAGCGCGACAGCCAGGAAATCTGCTTCGTGCCGAAGGGCAACTACCGCGACGTGCTTCGTGACAGGGCCGGCTGGAAGGCCGAAGCCGGGCCCGTCCTCGACATCGACGGGCGGCAGGTTGGAGAGCACTTCGGGGCCGCCGCCTATACGGTCGGCCAGCGGCAGGGGACGGGAGTGGCGCTTGGGGAGCCGCGCTACGTCTGGAAGATCGACCCGGGTGCGAACGTGATCAAGCTGGGCAGGCGGCAGGACCTGGAGACGAGAACCTTCGAGCTGGAGCAAGTCCGCTTCGTGGCAGGCCAGCGTCCCGATGAACCCTCGGAAACCTTTCGGGCCGAGGTGCAGATACGCCACCGGGGTCGGGTAGCGGCGGCCACGATGCGGCCGGTTGGTGGCTCGCGGTGGGCCGTGGAGACAGACGAGCCCGTGTGGGCGGCGGCTCCGGGCCAGGCGGCCGTCTTCTACCGGGGTGAGACGGTGCTCGGCGGCGGGCGGATCGTCAGGCCGGACGAGTCGGGGAGCTGAGCGGCTCCCTATACTCGCTGCGTGGCAATCGGCCCCGCTCCAATTCTGGCCCTGCTCGTGGGCGGATTCCACTCCGCGCTGTACCTCTTCCTGCGCGGCCGCGGCGGGGCGCAGCTCGTGATCGTGTTTCTTGCCGCGGCGCTCGGGGCCTGGGCCGGTGACGCGGCGGGCGGGCGGCTTGGCATCGATCCGATCCGGATCGGCGACTTCCACGTGCTCTCGGCGTCGGTCGTCGCATGGGCCGGGATCGGTTTCGTAGAGGTGCTCTCGATCCTGGGCCCGGCGGACGTCACGGATCGCCGCCCGTGATTGCGTCGCTGCGGCGCCGTCTGCTGCCGAACAGAGCCACTTCCACGGGGCCGGACGCGCGGCTCCTTGCGTTCGCCCGTGGCCTGGCACTGGGCGCCCTGGTAGGGGCTGCGATCGCCGGCTCCAGTCTGTGGCGCCGGCGAAACCGAAGCTGAGGCGGTTCCTACTCGGCGACGATTCGGGTCGGTTGGGAAGGCCGCCACGGCTTCTCGGCGTGGACCGTTCGGGCGAGGGCGATGGCCGCTCCGAGGACGATGGCCGAGGCCACCACGTCGGATGACAGGTCGCGGCTCGTCCGGTATATGTCGCAGCCGTACGCCGTTGCCACGACCAGCCAGGCAACGATCGAGGCCATCAATCCGGCCGCCAGGAGACGTGTCAGCTGGTCTCGGGCGCTCTTGTAGACCCGCCACAAGGCCCAGAGTGAGGCTGCGTAAATGACGAAGACGAGCACCGCCGCTACCAGCCCGAGCTCGGCGGCGACCTCCGGGAAGAAGGAATGGGCGTGGTCGAGCGCATTTAGCGCCTGGGCCGGACGGTAGGCCGGGCTCCAGTAGTTCACCCCGAACTGGTCGAGGCCAACACCGAGGATCGGGTTGTTGAATGCCATCTGCACCGCGGCATCGGCTGCGTAGAACCGCTCGGTCATTGAGCCCCGGCCGGCGAGGGTGGCCGGATTCCACGAGTCGAACCGGCTCTCACCGACCAGCGTCACCATGACGCTCCGATATGAGTTGTCCAGGCTCGGGGAAACCTGTAGCACGAACGCCGGCCATGGGATGAACATTGTCGAAACTGCCATTCCGGCGACGATGAGGGCAATCCGGCGCCGCCAGTTGCGGGCCATCAAGAGGAGGACCAGCATCGTTCCGACGCCCGTTGCGATCCACGCGCTCTTGGAAAGAGAGAAGAAGAGGCCGCCGAGACCGGCCGCCAGGGCGACGGCCATCAAGTTAGACGCCCATCGCGGCAGCGGCAGCGCGCGCCGCCAGGCCAACGCCGCGACCACCAATGGAACCGTCATTGCGGCGACGGCGGCGAAGAGACCGACGTTATAGAAGGAAGCTCTGGCGAAGAGCAGCCGCTGGGCTTGCATCTCCGCGAACGAGGTGGTGGTGGGCAGTGTCTGAATGACGTTCAGGACGGTGCCCAATCCGACGGAGACGCTGAGGACGACCGCCAGCGCAACGAGGTCGCGCCGGGTCGGGCGCAGGTACACGATGATCGCCGCGATCGCGATCGGCTCCAGGACGCCGTGCATCAGCACTGGAGAGCTCAGGCCGATGTTGTGCGATGCGAGGGTAGAGAGGATTGCGATGCCGATGAGACCGGCCGCGGCAACCTCCGCCAGCCTGAACGCGGCGAAACCCTTGGCGCGGCCGGCTGCGCTAAGGTCGGCGGCGGACCATAGAAAGGTCCCGCGGTTGGGACGGGTGGTCACGGCGCCGAGGGCGAGGGCGAGAACGAAGACGGTCTGGAGGATGACCTGGACCGATCCGATCTGCCACGAGACGTAGGCGGAGTTCCAGAAGGGCGTCAGGGCCACGATCACCAACAGGGCGCGCCACGGGCGGTAAAGCGCGAACGCGGCCACGAGTCCCGCAGCGGGCGGAACCGTGAGAGATACGAACGTTACGAAGGGACCCGCCGACATGGCCGTTATCGGGTGCTCCGACCGGCCGGCCACTATCACGATCGCGACCGCGGCGAAGACGGCGGCGCTGAATCTGAGGAGCTGGCCGAGGAGGGGTAGCGGGACCGCCGGTGTGTCTTGCCAGGGCGACGGGACGCCGGCGGGAAGGACCGGTTGCCTCAGGCGTTGCTGTTCGGTTGCGTCCAAGTGGTCCCAACTCCAGTAGCGTGTTTGGTTCCGCGCTCCGGCCGGTAGGCCGCAACCATCCAGGCCGGACGTTCTGGGCTCGCCTGGCTGGGTTCGCAGTCTTAGCTAGGGCGCCACCGGGCGGCAGGGGCGCTGCCACCTCGGAGGGATGCGCGATGGTCCTCGTCTGCTGAGAAAGGGGTCGCCTCCGCGGCCGGCCCGCGAGGCAGATCGCACGCCGAGTCTGCAGAGAGATGGTCGAACCAAACTCGAATGCTCGCCCCGGCGGCTGAGAACCTGCTGAAAAATACCCGAAATCTGGGTTCTATGAGTCCGGGTGGCCGGCTCGGGGAAATCCGCCTCACCTAGCCTCCATCGATATGTGCGCCACGGCGTCGCGTCCGGATCACCTCGAAACCAAAAGACAACCCTTACGGGGTGATTCGCGGGTCTGTCGGGCGGCCGCCCGAGTCCCGGACCAGGTCCCGTTGCGCCGTGCGGCCCGACATCGACCAAATCGACGGCGCACAACCCTCGCTGCCCGGCACGCCTAAGGTAGTTGCGAAAGCCGAAAAGGCCGTGCGCGTGAGCCCGAACGAAATCGACATAGTCCGTATCGGGCGCGTGGGCCGGCAGATGCGGATCGGAATCACGGCCGCCGTCCTGCTGGTGCTCGTCGCAGTGGCCAAGCCGTGGGTTGGACCTGGGTCGGCGCCCGCCTCCGGCCCGATGTCGTCGGGCGACGCGATGGCCGCGGCTTCGGCAGCCCCGTCGGCCACGGCCGCCGGCGCGGAGACGACCGCCGCCCTGTGCGAGAGTCCCGACGGCTGGCGGATCGTGGCCGACGACGTCGAGTTCGGTCGGGCCATCCGGTCGTGGCTGGTTGCCGACGTCGAGTACTCGGACGTGACGCCGGTGAGCTCCACGATACCCGTGACGGTGGTCGTGTCGGGCGCGGTCGAGGGACTCGGGTTTTGCCTGCCGGCCAGCATGGCCGACCCGACCGCAGTCGACTGGAGCGCCACGCTCTGGCGATTTGACAATGACCCGGCCGATCCCACCAAGTGGCTGCCGGCGGCCCGGCTTAACCCGCTGCCCGGTTCGCTCGGTGCGATGGCCGCCCCGCTGGATCCGTCGGCGAGCGGCTGGCCCCCCGGTCGCTACGTTCTGGAGACTCGCTTCGCGGGGTCGATCGACGAGGCCTGGCTCGGTCTGCTGATACGGCCGACCACGTGACGCCGGCGGGGAGTGCCGCGGCGTCGGGGATCGCCGCGCTCCTCCCGGCCACGGGGTTTGCTACTGTTAGCCGCGATGCCTGACTTGCCGATTCCCTATCTAACTGCGGCCGAAGTCCGCCGCCGGTATGTCGAGTTCTTCGCCGAACGCGGCCACACCGAGGTTCCCAGCGCCTCGCTCGTCCCGGCCGGGGACCAGACGCTGCTGTTCACCAACTCCGGCATGGTCCAGTTCAAGGACGTGTTGACTGGACGGGAAAAGCGATCCTACGTTAGGGCTGCGGACTACCAGCGCTGCTTGCGCGTCGCCGGAAAGCACAACGACTTCGAAGAGGTCGGCCGAACGCCCCGCCACCACACCTTCTTCGAGATGCTCGGCAACTGGAGTTTCGGCGACTACTTCAAGCGCGACGCCATCCACTGGGCCTGGGAGCTGCTGACCGACGTGTTCGGGATCCCGGGCGATCGGCTGGCCGCGACCGTCTACTCCGACGACGACGAGGCCTACAACGTCTGGCACGACGAGATCGGGCTGCCGCCGGAGCGGATCCCGCGGTGGGGGAATGTCGAAGCCGGCGACGACGCCAACTTCTGGCGCATGGCCGAAACAGGCCCGTGCGGCCGTTGCTCAGAGATCCACTTTGATCGTGGCGCCGAGTTCAGCGAAGGGCCGCACTGCATACCGGACCACTCCGAGCATTGCCCGCGCTGGCTCGAGGTCTGGAACTTGGTCTTCATGGAGTTCGAGCAGCGCGCCGACGGCACTCGGGTGCCTCTGCCCATGCTCTCGGTAGACACGGGGATGGGGCTCGAGAGGCTGACGAGCGTCATCCAGCAGGTGCCGACCAACTACGACACGGACCTGTTTACGCCGATCCACGCCGCCATGCGCGACCTGCTCGGCCACGACCCCGAGGCTTTCGAGGCCGAGCGGTTCAGCTATCAAGTCATAGCCGACCACGCCCGTGCGGTCACCTTCCTCGTCGCCGACGGCGTGTCGCCGTCCAACGAAGGACGTGGGTACGTCCTGCGGCGGATCCTTCGCCGGGCGGTTCGACACGGCCGTCTCCTGGGACGGCGTGAGCCGTTCATGGATGTGACGGCCGGGGTCGTGATCGACGTCATGAAGGACGCATACCCGTATCTGGCCGACCAGCGAGAGAGGATCCTCAAGGTGGTCAGGCAGGAAGAGGCCCAATTCGCGAGGACCCTCGAAGCCGGCACGGGCCAGCTGGAGGCTGCCCTGCTGCAGCTCGCCAGGACCGATCGGACGATCGGCCGCCGCCCCGAGAGCCTGCCCGAGGACGCGCCCGTCCTGCCCGGGGCCGATGCCTTCCGGCTCCACGACACGTACGGATTCCCCGTTGATCTCACCGTGGACATGGCCGCCGAGTTCGGTGTCCGAGTCGATCACGACGGCTTCGTCGCCGCGATGGCCGAGCAGAAGGAACGAAGCCGGAAGGGCACGAAGGCGGATCTCGCCCGCCATGCCGAGCTCGGGGATCTGTACCAGGCGATACTAGGCCGCGTCGGCGAGACTCGGTTCCTCGGCTACGAGGGCACCGAAGCCGTGGGGCGAGTGGTGGCCATCCTGCGCGATGGCATGGAGTTCGGCGAGCTCACCGGCCACGGCGAAGCCGAGGTTATCCTCGACGCCACCCCTTTCTACGGCGAGGGGGGCGGCCAGGTCGGCGATCGGGGCGAGCTTCACGAAGCCGGCGGCGGCAGCGCTCTCTTCACGGTCGAGGACACTCAGAAGCCGATCGCCGGGCTCTCCTTACATCACGGCCAGCTCCACGGCCGGCTGAGGGTAGGTGAGACCGTCACCGCCCGAGTCGATGCCGAGCGGCGGGCCCGCACCATGCGCAACCACACCGCCACTCATCTGCTGCACCGCGCTCTTCGCAACGTCGTCGGCCCGGAGGCTCGCCAGGCCGGCTCGCTCGTGGCGCCGGATTACCTGCGCTTCGACTATCCCCTGGATCGGGCGCTCACGTCTGACGAGAGGCGCGCGATCGAGGACGAAGTGCGGCGGATCGTCCGCGAGAACCGGCCGGTCACGACGAAGGTCCAGGGCATGGCCGATGCCATTGCCGCAGGTGCCGATGCGTTCTTCGACGAGAAGTACGGGGAGCGCGTGCGGACAGTACGAGTCGATGGCTATTCGCTGGAGCTGTGCGGCGGCACTCATTGCTCAGCTTCCGGTCAGATCGGCAGCTTCGTGATAACCGCGGACCGAAGCATCGGCGCCGGCATCAGGCGCATCGAGGCGGTCACCGGAGACGGGGCGGATACGTTCCTGCGCGAACGGCTTGGACTGCTCGACCGCATCGCCGAGTCCGTGGGAGCCACGTCCGTCGATGCGGCTCCGGAGCGCGTCGTGGCCATCCAGGAGGAGCTGCGCGAGACGCGCCGGCGGCTCCGGGCGGGCGGCAGCGGTCTGCCGAAAGCGGCGGATCTCGCCATGGGGTCGGTCGAAGTTGCGCCAGGGATCAAGCTCGTCTCGCACGCCGGGGCGTTCGACTCACCCGAACAGTGGAAGGGGTTCGTCAAGGAGATCCGGACCGCTCTCGGCTCGGGGGTCATCGCGGTGGCCTTCGAGGCCGATGCGCCGCAGGTCTTCGTCACAGTCAGTGACGATCTGGTCGGACGTGGTATCTCCGCCGGCGAGCTGGTCAAGGTCGCAATGAAGTCGCTCGAGGGCCGCGGCGGCGGCCGTCCGGAGATGGCTCAGGGCATGGGCAGCCGCAGGGACGGTATCCCCGCGGCCATGGCCGCCATCGCGGATACACTTAGGGGCGTTGGGGATCAAGCCCGCAGCTAGGGGAGCGGCCGTGGCGTTCTGGCGCAGAATCTGGGGCCGCGAGGAGGAATCGGCTCTAGCCGCCTGCACCGCGTTGGACATCGGAACCGAGTTCGTAAAGGCGCTCGTCTTCGAGATAGACGAGTCTGGATTGGGAACCGTGCGCGGCGTCGGGCGCAAGCGCCAGGGGCTGGCCCACATGCAATCCGGGACGGTCACCGACATCGACGCGGTGGTCGACAACTGCTCGGTTGCACTCCAGGAAGCCGAGGAGATGGCCGGTTTCCGACCGTCTCAGTGCGTAATCGGTATCGCCGGCGAACTCGTCAAGGGCTTCACCACGACCCACTCGCAGGACCGTAAGCGAGCCGATGCACCCATCACCGATGCAGAGCTTCAGAGACTGATCGACGGCGTCCAGCGCGAGGCCCTGCGCGAAGCCGAGCGGGCGATCACCTGGGAGACCGGCCTTGCTCGAGTCGACGTCCGGCTCGTCCATGCCGCGGTCACGGGCGCCCAGATCGACGGCTACCCAGTCACCAACCCGGTCGGGTTCCAGGGCCGCCACGTCAAGATCAGCGTCTTCAACGCCTTCGCTCCGCTCGTCCACCTTGGCGCGCTCCAGACGGTCGCCCAGCAGCTCGAGCTGGAGCTTCTCGAGATCGTCGCCGAGCCTTATGCGGTGGCTCGCGTCCTCGCCAGCGAGCAAGTCCGGCAATCCGGAGCTCTCTTCATCGACATCGGCGGCGGAACGACGGACGTGGCCCTGGTACGCGGCGGCGGAATTGAAGGCACGCGGATGTTCGCGCTGGGCGGCCGCGCCTTCACCAAGTCGATAGCCGATCGCCTCGACCTGCCTTTCCCGCGGGCGGAGGAAATGAAGCTCGACTACGCCCGCGGCATACTCGTCGACCGTCGCGATGAGTTGGCCAGGATCGTCGCCGACGACGTGGCGATCTGGGCCGCAGGGGTGGAGCTGGTGCTCGACGAGCTGGCCGGCGGGGACTTGCTGCCGGGGCGGGTTTACCTTTGCGGCGGCGGCTCGCATCTGCCCGAGATCGGCGCGACGATGGGTGAGGAATCGTTCTGGAAACGGCTGCCGTTCAGCCGCACGCCCGAGGTCCTGGTGATGTCGCCGGAACAGGTCGAGCGCATCCATGACGCCACTCACTTACTCGTCGACCAGCAGGATGTGACGCCCCTCGGGCTGGCTTATCAAGCCATCGAGCTGCAGACCAACGAAGATCCCCTGGACGTGGCTTTGCGCCGCGTCCTCCGAGCCTTGAAGATGTAGCCGATGGCGATCTACTACCTCGACGTCGACGACGAAATCACATCGGCCGCCGCCCGGATCCGCGACTCCTCGGACAATCGGATCGCGCTGGTTCTGTCCGGCGGTTCCCGTGTCGCGACCTCGAGGATCAACTTCCGCCTGCTGGCTCGGGAGGCGAAGCACAGGGGCAAGCGACTGGCGATCATCGCCGCCGACCCATCCGTCCAGTCGGTGGCCAGGTCTGCCGAACTTCCGGTGTTCGCGAGCGTCGGCGATTACGAGAAGTCCGAGGCGGCGATGTCCCGGGGTCCGGCGGGACGGCAATCGGCCGATGTCTCGGATGCGCTCGGTGAACTGGCCCTGACCGTTAAGCCGGCGGCCTCAAAGGCCCTCACACGAGTCGCGGGGGCTCCCGCAGGACCCGGCCGGGTCGGGTCGGCCCGAGTTTCTCGTCCCGTGCTGGCCGGGATCGGGGCGCTCCTGATACTCGCCCTTGCCGCTGCGGCATTCTTCTTCTACCCCAGCGCAAGCGTGGTTCTGACTCTTCGCGGCGATCCGGTCGGGCCGCTCACCCTGAGCGTCAAGGTGGACCCAACGGTGGCTACAGCCAACGACCAGGCCGGCGTCGTCCCGGGCCTGAGCAAGGCCTTCCCGGTTGAGGCCTCGGGCACGTTCAACGCCACGGGCCAGAACGTGGTGGACACGGCGGCAACGGGCACGGTCACGTTCACGAGCTACAACACGTACCTCGATGTACCGATTCTGGCGGGCACGCAAGTGACGACCTCCAAGGGTGTCGCCTTCATAACGTCATCGAACATCACCGTGCGGCACGCAACGTACTCAGGCTCGTTCACTCCTGGCACTGCCGATGTCGGGGTTACCGCGGCGAATAAGGGCACCGCTGGTAACGTCGCGGCAGGCACCATCGTCAACGCACCAAGCCAGCTCGACTCGGCCTTGGTCAATAGCCATCCCGTCACCAACAAGGCTCCGACCACCGGCGGCACCCACACCGTCACCCCCGAGATCCAGCAATCCGACATCGATGGAGCGGCGGCCACCCTCCTGTCCGAGCTGGAGGCCGCCTTCCAGGACGCCATGAACGCGCAGGGCGCCGTGCCGTCGGGATCCACGATGTTCGACCAGTCGGCAAAGCTCGCCGTTGCGGTGTGCAACCCGGATCCGCAAGGGCTTCTCGGCCAGGCCGTCGCCTCGTTCCAGCTCGACTGCCAGGACACCGGCACGGTCACGCTGGCCGCCATGGCGACTGTACGTGGTCTCGCGGTCAGGCGAATCCATGCCGCGGTTGAGAGCGGCTACTCCATAGTAAGCGGATCCGAGTCTGCATCAGTCGGATCGCCGTTCATTCTCGACGGAAATGTCGTGGTGCCGGTCGTCGTCGAGGCAACGCAGGTGCCCAGCGTCGACATCGAGAAGCTGCGCTCTGCCATCGAGGGCAAGTCGCTCGGCGATGCGCGATCGTTCCTGGCGCAGTACGGCCTGGCCGACATCTCCGTCTCGCCCAGCTGGTCCTCCACGATGCCGAGCTTCGACTTCCGGATCGATGTCCAGCTTGTTGTCCCGCCGGCGTCACCCGGTCCGGGTGCGTCGGCCAGCGCGATCCCGTCGGCTGCCGTCCCGGTTACCATTCCGAGCCCCACGCAGGCGGCCGCCAGTCCTTCGAGCGCGCCCGCCCCTTCCGCGTCGCCGGCCGCCTCGCCTTCCGCCGGCGGCTCGCCCTCGCCACTCACTTCCCCCTCGCCTTCGGCGTCGCCCGGTCCGGGCGCGACTCCGTCGCCGAGTCCGCTGCCAAGCTGATGCCGGGGCCCGGAGGTAGCGCGCCGGACAGGGCTCGGCGCGTCGTTGGGATCGATCTGGGGGAGCGCAGGATCGGCGTCGCGGTCGGCGATCTTGCCACCGGCACCGCGACGCCGTTCGTCACGCTCAGCCGTGGGAAGAGCGTCGCAGAGGATGCCGTGGCGTTATCTCGGCTCGCGACGGAGCAGGCGGCCGGGCTCCTGGTCGTAGGATTGCCACTGGACATGGATGGCGGCGAAGGCGCGCAAGCGACCCGAACTCGAGAATGGGCTGAAGCGATTGCGGCCGCGACGGGCTTGCCGTTGCGATATCGCGATGAGCGTCTGACCAGCGAACGGGCAGAGCGCCGGATCGGACCACCAGGCCGCGGCAGGTCCGGCGGCCCCCCCGGCGCGGCGCAGCGAGAAGCGTACCGAGCCCGAGTGGACAGGGAGGCCGCGGCCCTGATCCTGCAGGACGAGCTCGACGCCACCGCTGACGAGAAGCCGGAGCGCGATTCCCAATGACGATGCGAGGCGGCTGGAAGCCGAGGGCAGACCGAAACGATAGCCCGACGCCTGATTCGACCGGGCGCCCGATCGTCGATGCGGGCTGGGACGACTACATCCCACCCGATGCGCAGGAGATCGCGGCTCGCAAGGGCGCTCCGGTAGAGACGAACAGGAATTACCGCACGGGCCGGTCGGGCGGGTTCGGCCAGATCTCCCGCTTCGTGGTCTTCGCAACCGTGCTGGCCAGCATCGTCGTCGCTGGGTTGTACTTCGTCGCGCGGCCGATCGTCGCCAACGGCATCGTGAACTGGGCGTCCGACAACCCGACCGCCCTCCAGCTGCCGTTCGTCACGGACATCGTCCGTGGCACGCTGTGGGGGGCAATCAGCCAGCCGGTCGACGCGACCGACACGCGGGCCGTAGTGGTTATCATCCCGACCGGGTCCACGCCACGGCAGATCGCCGACCAGCTCGTCCAGGCGGGCGTGATAAAGGATTCCCGGGCGTTCGTCTTTGAGGCCATCCAGAAGAACGCGACGCTCAACTTCCAGGTCGGCCGCCACGTGGTCTCGAGGTCGATGACGGTCGATCAGATCATCGCCAGCCTGACGACTCCGCCCGTCGCCCCTCCGACGGTTCGGATCACCTTCCGAGAGGGGCTCCGGATCGAGCAGATGGTGGCGAAGCTCGAGTACCTGGAGGCCAACCCCGTCGATCCGACCGCGCCGTTGACCATGGACGTCGCGCAGTTCTACGACCTGGCGATCCATCCGCCGGCCGACCTCGTCGCCCAGTACCCCTGGCTCAAGCTCCCGACCGGCGCGTCGCTGGAAGGGTTCCTCTTCCCGGCGACTTACGACGTCGCCCCGGATGCGACGCCGATCACCCTGATCGAAGACCTGCTCGACGCGTTCGCCAGTCATGCGCCGCCGGGGCTGCTGCAGCTCCCGCCCGACCAGATCTACCAGAAGGTGCAGATCGCGGCCCTGGTCGAAACCGAGGCAAAGGTGGATTCGGACCGTGCGCTTATCGCCGGCGTCTACGTGAATCGCCTCAACCCCAAGCTGTGGCCGACAGGTCTTCTCGACGCGGACCCGACACTCAACTACGCCAACGATTCCGTCTGGCTGAGCGCGAACCCAATCTCGACGTGGGTCGGCTACACGTTCTGGGACCCGATCAAGACGACCGGCCCGCTCAGCCAGGTGGTGTTCCCCGCCAACCTGGCCGCGTACAACACGTACCATCACGCCGGCCTGCCGCCGAGCCCAATCTGCTCGCCGAGCGCGCCGTCGCTGGTGGCGGCGATGGCGCCCGACACCGCGGACGGCTACCTCTACTTCCTGGCAAAGAACGACGGCAGCGGCATGCACGCTTTCGCGAAGACCCAGGCCGAGCAGGATGCCAACCTCAAGAAGTACGGATACACTCAGTAGCCGCCTTCCTGCCGAGGCTACGATGAGGGCATGACAAGCCCCGTTCGAAATCTGCCTCATCCGGCCGACTTTCCCGCTCCACCCAACGACTCCGACCGAAGACGGTGGGCCGCAGCCGACGCGACGGCGCGTCCGGCTCGTCTGGCCCGGTTGCGGGCCCGCCTGGCCGCTGAAGGGGTCGATGCCTACTTCGGCATCAGGCCCGAGCACATGCGCTACCTGACCGGCTTCAGCCTCGACGACGGCGAGGACCGGGTAGCCGGCAATTCGGGCCGGTTCGCGGTATCGGCGGACGAGGTGGTGGTCCTCGCGGACACCCGATACCGGCTCCAGGCCCACGCCCAGGCGACCGGGGCCCGGATCGAGGCCACGACCTACGACCTCGCCGCGATCTGGCCGGGTTTGACCAGGAGCCTGGGCGCGCGGCGGGTGGCCGTGGAATCGTCGCTGGTCAGCCACCAGCTTTGGAACCAGCTGGAGAGTGCCGCCTCGGACGTGGAACTGGTCGAGGCATACGGCTGGGTCGAGGCCGACCGGGCGGTCAAGGAGCCGGCCGAGATCGAGAGGATCGGGGCCGCCTGCGCCGTGGCCGATCGGTCGCTTGCGGCAATCTTGCGACGCATCAAACCCGGCCAGACCGAGCGCGAACTCGCGTTTGCCCTCGAATGGGAAATGCGGACCGGCGGCGCCGACGGTCTGGCCTTCGGGATCGCCTGCCTGGCCGGGCCGAACGCAGCTCTACCGCACGGGTCCCCATCCGCGAGCGAGGTCAGGCTCGGGCAGGTCCTGCTCTTCGATTTCGGAGCGGTGGTCGACGGCTATCGCAGCGACATGACGCGGACGCTGTTCGTTGGCGAGCCGGCAGGGCGCGACCTGGACGTCTACCGGATCGTGGCGGCCGCCCAGGCGGCCTCTCTCGACCTCCTCCGGAGCGCGCTCGCCGGCGACACTGCCGTGGCCGGTCCGAGCGGCGTGGCGGTCGACGCCGCAGCCCGGCATGTCATCGAGGACGCGGGCCACGGCGAGCATTTCGGCCACGGTACGGGGCACGGCATCGGTCTGGCCACTCACGAGCTGCCGACGCTGAGCCGGGTCGCGCCGGACGACCCGCTGCCCAGCCCGACGGTCTTCAGCGTCGAGCCGGGCATCTACCTCGATGGCGAGACGGGCGTCCGGATCGAGGACCTGGTTCTCTTCGATCGCTCGGCCCGACGGATGGAGCTTCTCACCGGGTTCCCCCGTGACGTTCTCGCCGTCGGCGTCTGAGGGCGCTGGTCGAGGGTTGCAAGGCGATTGGCCCCCGAATCGAGATGAGATCGCAGCAGCCGATCTCCAGAACGGTCCCCTCCGCTACAATCGGGCTTCGCAGGGACGGCCGCACACGTTCCGCCATCATCCTGAGGAGCCTCCCGCCACCATGATTTCGACAAGCGACCTGCACAAGGGTGTGGTCATCGAGCTCGATGGCGACCTGTGGCAGATCCTGGACTACCACCATCTGAAGATCGGGCGAGGCTCGGCCCAGGTTCGCATCAAGCTCCGCAACGTCAAGCGCGGCCAGACGGTCGAGCGGTCCTTCCAGGCCGGCGACAGGTGGCCGCGCGTCCAGCTCGAGCACCGTCAGATCCAGTTCCTCTACCGGGACGGCGACGACTTCCACTTCATGGAGACCGAGAGCTACGAGCAATTCAGCGTGACTGCCGAACAGCTCGACGACGTCGTCAATTATCTCAAGGAAAGCATGCTGCTGGACCGGACCAGCTACGAAGGCGAGACAATCGGCGTCGAATTGCCGGTCACCGTCGATCTGAGGGTCGTCGAGACCGAGCCCGGCTTCGCCGGCGACACTCAAACCGGCGCTCGGAAGGCGGCCCGCCTCGAGACCGGGCTGACCATCCAGGTGCCAATCTTTGTCAACGAAGCCGACACCGTCCGCGTCGACACCAGAACCGGCGAGTACCAGACCCGGCTCTGATGGTGTCGGGACGCGGTTAGAGAAGCGGGCCGAGGAGTAGCCAGACATGGGTCGCACCGGCCCGCCCGAGAGCGGCTCGCTCTGGGACGAGATCCCGACCGAGAGATCGGATGCGCCCGGCGCGTCGCGCGCCGAACCGCCGGATTGGGCGCTGCCCGCCTGGGACGCGATCGACCAGCCGATTACCGCCCCCGCCTCGCGCCATCCGGCCGCAGGCCGCGATCCGACTCCACAGGCCGCCGCGCCGCAACCCGCAACCGCCACATCGCGTGAGCCGCGTTCGCTTGGCCCGACCCCGGGACCGGCCGAACCCGAGTTCGCACTGCGGATCCTGGGCGTGAGCGAGGTGACGCGCGCCGTTCGTGACGCCGTCCGCGCCGACCCGGCTCTGCGCGACGTATGGGTAGAGGGTGAGGTTGGGCGTGTAACCGTCTCTTCCGCGGGCCACTGCTACTTCACGCTGAAGGACGAGCGCAGCCAGCTGGCCTGCGTCTTCTTCCGCGACGACCGGCTGGCGTCGCCCTTCGAGGCCCGGACCGGTCTGCGTGTCGTAGTCCACGGGCGGATCGATCTATTCGAAGCGCAGGGCGTCTACCAGCTTTACGTCGCATCGGTCCAGCCCGCAGGTTTCGGCGATCTTGCGTTACGGTTCGAGGCCTTGAAGGCACGGCTGGCGGCGGAGGGACTCTTTGACTCGGCTCGGAAGCGGCCGCTGCCCTACCGGCCGGCGGTCATCGGCGTCGCCACAAGCGCCACCGGCGCCGTGTGGCACGACATCTGCCAGGTGGTTGCGCGCCGCTGGCCGCTGGCCCGGCTGGTTCTCGCGCCGTGCCAGGTCCAGGGCGATGGAGCGGCCGCAAGCGTCGTCACGGCCCTCGACCGGCTCGCCCGCTGGGGCGATCAGTGCCGCGCCGAGGGGCATCCGGACGAGGCTCCGGCCGTGGTCATCCTGGCGCGCGGCGGCGGTTCTCTCGAGGATTTGTGGTCGTTCAACGACGAGAAGGTCGTCCGGGCCGTGGTGGCTCACCCCGTGCCGGTCGTGTGCGGCGTCGGGCACGAGGTCGACGTGACCCTCGCCGACTTCGCCGCCGACGTCAGGGCTCCCACGCCGTCGGCCGCGGCCGAGCTCGTGGTCCCCGACCGAATCGAAGTCGCCTCGGGTGTCGCCGAGCTGACCCGACGTGGCGGAGCCCGGGCCCGCGCGGCACTGCTGGCGGCTCGCAACGAGCTTGCTGCAGAGGGCCGCGCGCTCGAACGCCTGCAGCCGGCGGCGCAGCTGGCCGGGGCCCGTGAGCGAGCCGGCTACCTGCTGGACCGTGCCACCAGATGTGTGCGCGAGGACGTGGGCCGGCGGCGCGGGCTCGAGGCCGGTCTGGCCGCCCGTCTGGCACCGACGGCCAGCGCCCGACTCGCCGCTGCCCGCACCGCCACGGAGCGAAATGCCGCGGCGCTGGCCGCGCTCGGACCGCAGGCCACCCTGGATCGTGGCTACGCCATCGTGCGGCGGGATGCGGACGGAGCCGTGGTGCGCGACCCCGCCGAGGCGCCCTCCGGCGAGTTGCTTGCCATCACAGTGGCTCGGGGCGATCTCGCCGCGCGAGTGGAAGGCGGCGAGGCCGAGGGTCCTCCGGCGTGATCGAGATCCTGGCTCTCCTCGCCGTCTTCGGAACCGTCGTAGCCCTCGCATTCGCGGTCTCCGTCCGGCTTGGTATCCTCGTCGGGCATCGCCTGGACCGCTTTATCGAGGTTCGAGCCTCCGCGGGCGGCCCTGATGGGCTCGCGGTGCCGGGCGCGCCCTCCGTGGCGCGGCCGGCCGACATCGACGCCGACGGCATCGGCGAGCGGGAGGATCGCGGTGACTGACCAGGCAGGTGCTCAGGTCGCGGAAGATATCGCGGTTCTGTCGTTCGACGACGCATTGCTCGAGCTGCAGCGCACGGTGGCCGAGCTCGAACAGGGCGGCCTGCCGCTGGAACGCTCGATCGCCCTGTACGAACGCGGGGTTGCCCTACACGAGCGCTGCGCGGCGCTGCTCGGTGAGGCTGAGCTGCGGGTTCAAAAGCTCCTCGAACGGTCGTCCGGTGCGTTGGAGGCCGTCGCTGTCCGTGCCGCCGAAGCGGCCGATCAGGAGTAGGAGGTCACGCTCGGCGGCACCGGGCCGTCCACACCTCGCGCCGAGCGGCACGCCGCAGGAGCAGTAGACTGCCCGGCAGACAAACCAGCACTGGACCGCTCAACTCTTGAGAAAGACTCGAAAAGCAGGCGCGGACGGGGGATCCGCCCAGGAGCAAGCGAAGTTGGCAATCCTGCCCACGCTGCAGGGCCCCAGCGACCTGCGAGGTCTCACCGAGGACCAGCTCGACGAGCTGGCCGCCGAGATCCGCGAATGCATCGTCTCGACCGTGGCCCGGACCGGCGGCCATCTCGGGTCGTCGCTCGGCGTGGTCGAGCTGACGCTGGCACTGCATCGCGTCCTTGAATCCCCTCGAGACAAGATCGTCTGGGACACCGGCCACCAGGCCTACGCCCACAAACTGCTGACCGGACGGTATCCGCGGTTCGGAACGCTGCGCCAGCTCGGCGGCATCGGCGGGTTTCCCCGCCGCGTCGAGTCGGAGCATGACGTCTTCGACGGCGGCCACGCCGGAACCGGGCTCTCGATCGCGCAGGGCCTCGCCACGGCCCGCGATATGCGGCACTCGATGGAGCGAATCGCCGTCGTGGTCGGCGACGCGGCGCTGATCAGCGGTCTGTCTCTCGAGGCGCTCAACGACATCGGCCATCGTCAGACCCAGCTGCTCATCGTTCTCAATGACAATGCGATGTCGATCAGCCCCACGGTCGGAGCGTTCAGCCAGTACTTCTCGACCCTCAAGCTGTCCAGCGCCTGGAAGCAGAGCAAGACCGCTTACGATCGAATCATCGAATCCCTGCCGGTGGTGGGTCAGCCCGCCCTTAAGCTGTCGCGCCGCATCCGCCGCATGGTCGTCAACTTCGCTCAGCCGGGCCAGCTCTTCGAAGACCTGGGCATCACGTATCTCGGCGTCATTCCCGGTCACAACAGGCGCGGGCTGGAGCACATCTTCCGGGCCGCACTGGACGTTCCGGGCCCGGTCCTGGTCCACGTCCGGACGCGCAAGGGCCGCGGCTACCGCCCCGCCGAACGCGACCAGATAGGCTTCCACGGCGCCGCGCTGCCCCCGATGCCGGATCTCGCAGATGAAGGCGCCGCGCCGGAGCTCCACGCCGCCGGCCACTCCGCCTTGAGCGGTCCCGCCCTTGCCCGCCAGGAGAGCGCCATGCCGCAACCCGGCCGGGGCGACGAGGCGCCGGTCGAGCCCGCGGGAAACGGAAATGGAAACGGAAACGGAAGCGGCAACGCCTCGGCCGGCGCGGCGGACATGGGGACGCCGTCGGAAGCGGCCCGTGCCGCGGCCTCGAAGCGGCCTGCCAACTACACCTACCACTTCGCCCGAGAGTTGATCGAGCTGGCGCGTCACGATCGCCGGATCGTGGCCGTGACCGCCGGAATGCCGACCGGCACGGGCCTGCACCTCTTCCAGGCCGAGTTTCCGGACAGGTTCATAGACGTCGGGATCGCCGAGCAGCACGCCGTCGGCCTGTCGGCCGGCATGGCCCTGGCGGGGGAGCGGCCCGTTGTGGCCATCTACTCCACATTCCTGCAGCGCGCCTTCGACCAGGAAGTCCACGACGTCTGCCAGAACGATCTGCCGGTCTTGATCGCGGTGGACCGTGCCGGGCTTGTCGGCGAGGACGGCACCAGCCACCAGGGAATGTTCACGCTGCCGAGCCAGCGCCAGCTCCCGGGCATGGTCATCGCCAGCCCCAAGGACGAGCAAGAGTTGCGGTCGCTCGTCCGTACTGCGTTCGCTCAAGATCACCCGTTCGCCCTCCACTACCCGCGCGACCCCGGTTTCGGGGTTCCGATTCGGGAGCCGGAGATCCTGCCGGTCGGTGTCGGCGAGCTGCTCCGGGAGGGCCGCGACATACTCATCGTCGGTTTTGGTCCGATCGTGGAGCGGGGCCGCCAGGCGGCCGATCTCCTGGCCGCTGACGGCTGGTCGGTCGGGCTGCTCAACGCCCGTTTCGCAAAACCGCTCGATCGGCAGCTGATCCTCGACGCGGCCCGCGGCAAGAAGCTCGTCGTAACGCTCGAGGAGAGCGTCGTGACCGGCGGCTTTGGGACGGGCGTCCTCGAGCTGATCGAGGAGGCGCGACTCGCCGACGCTGCCTATCGCGACGTGGCCGTGCGAATCGTCGGGATCCCGGCGGAGCATTTCGTCGAACATGGATCTGTCGATCAGCTGCGCCGGCTCCTGAAGCTGGATTCCTCGGGGATCGCCGAGCAGATCCGCGAGACCCTGATCCGGCTGCGGGCCGAACCCGGCGCTCCAGCGGTTCTGGCAACTCCTGTGGCAGGGAGAACACGGTCTCGCTAGCCCCCGCCGGCCCGAGCCGCGCCCCGGCGCAGCACGAGATGAGGCGGGTGTGCCACGATTGGGGCATGAGCCCCGCCGCAGACCGTCCAACTCGACAGCGTCTCGACCAGCTTCTCGTCGAGCGCGGTCTGGCCGATACGAGAACCCGCGCCCAGGCCCTCGTGCTGGGCGGCCACGTGCGGGTCGGAGAGGGTCCGGCGGCGCGCACAGACCGCAAGCCCGGCGACCTCGTGGAGACGAAAATCGCTCTCGAGGTCGAGGCTCCTCCTCCCTTCGTGTCACGTGGCGGTCTCAAGCTCCGTGCGGCGCTGGACGTCTTCGGGGTGGAGCCGGTCGGTCTCGTCTGTCTGGACGTCGGCTCGTCGACCGGCGGCTTCACGGACCTGCTGCTCCAACGCGATGCCAGCAAGGTCTACGCAGTGGACGTGGGTCGCGGACAGCTGGCCGAGGCGCTTCGGCACGATCCGCGGGTCATATCGATGGAAAGAACCAATGCCCGCGCCCTCGGTCCGGGCGTGTTGCCGACCGCGGTGGATCTCGCCGTCGTCGACGTGTCGTTCATTTCGCTCGACCGGATCCTCCGGCCGGTTGCCACCTGCTTCGGCCCGCTCGGCGGAAAGATCGTGGCCCTGGTCAAGCCGCAGTTCGAGGCCGGCCGCAAGCAGGTTCGCGACGGCGTGGTCCGCGATCCCGAAGTACACCGCCAGACCCTCGAGACGGTCGCGCGCTACGCCCTCGGCATCGGGCTCAAGCTGCGCAATGCCGCCGCATCGCCGCTGACCGGACCGGCCGGGAACCGCGAGTTCTTCCTCGAGCTGGAGGTTCCCGCCGGGTTCGTCGCGGGCGACGGCGAGCCGCCCCAGCTGACCGATGAGTGGACGATCAAGTTCGGGGAGCTGGCCGGGGTATGAAGCTCGATCGGATCGGCTTCGCCTACAACCCCACGAAGGAGGCGGCGCTCGACCTGCTCGAGCGAGCCGAGGGCTGGTGCCACCTGCGGGGCATTTCGCATTGGGCCGCTCCCGCGGGCGAGCTGGCCGCGCTCGTCGGCGAGCTGCCGAATACCGGCGCGCTCGTCGTCCTCGGCGGGGACGGCACGTTCCTGCGGGCGGCCCGAGCGGTGGCCGAGGTGGACGTACCGCTGCTCGGCGTCAACCTGGGCAAGGTCGGGTTCCTCTCCAAGGTCGAGACCGAAGGGCTCGAGGCCGTTCTAGCCCAGCTGGTCGAGGGCGACTTCAGGCTCGAGGATCGGATGGCGCTCCAGGCCACGATCCACCCCGGGGGTCGGGACGAGGCCGGCGAGACCTTCTTTGCGTTGAACGAGATCGCGGTCGCGAGAGGCTCGATGGCGCGCGTCTGCCGCATCGAGGTGGAGATCGGGCCGTCGCACCTGGCCACCTTCACCGCGGACGGCCTGGTGGTTTCGAGCCCAACCGGTTCGACGGGCTATTCGTTCTCCGCCGGCGGCCCGATCGTCGATCCCACCAGCCGGAACCTGGTCGTAACCCCTATCGCGGGCTATCTCTCGGCGATCCGGTCCGTGGTGGTCAGCCCGCGTCATACCGTCCGCTGCCGCATCGTGGACGCCTACGATGTGCTGATGAGCGTCGATGGACGCGAGGACCGGCGGCTCGCGATCGGCGACGTGGTGTCGGTATGCGAGCTGGGACGGCCGATCCGAATGATCGAGCCGCGCGGCGCGGTCCCGTTCTGGGATCTGCTCCGCCAGAAGTCGGAGTTGCTCCCGTCATGACCGAAACGGCCGAGGCCGAGTCCACCGGCCGGTCGGCGGAGGACTCCGAGGCCGGCCCCGCACCGATGGCAGCGGGACGCCTGGCCGAGCTCGCGGTCCGCGACCTCGCGCTCATCGAGAAGCTGCGCATCTCGTTCGAGCCGGGGCTCAACGTCCTCACGGGTGAGACCGGCGCCGGAAAGAGCCTCCTCATCGATGCCCTGGGTTTGGCCGTCGGCGCGCGGGCCGACACGACGCTCGTCCGTCACGGCTCGGAGACCGCGCGGGTCGAAGCGCTCTTCGACCGACTACCGGAGCCCCTGATCTGCGTCCGCGAGGTTTCTGGCGCCGGACGATCGACGGCTCGCATGGACGACGAGACGGTGACGGCCGCGCGGTTGGCCGACGTCGCGGGGCGGCTGGTCGAGATCCACGGCCAGCACGAACAGCAACGCCTTCTCGACGAGCGCTGGCAGCGGGAGCTGCTGGACGCCTTCGGCCGGTTGGATGGCCAGCGCGCGGCAATGGCCGCGGCCGTCGACGCCTGGCGCACCAACCAGACGGCCCTCGCCGAGCTTGGCCTCGATCCGCGGGAGCTCGCACGGCGGCTCGAGCTTCAGGACCATCAGGCCGGGGAGATTGCCGGCGCACGACTCCGACCGGGCGAGTCGGCGGAGATCGTGGCCAGGCTGGCCGCCGCGCAAAACGCCGAGGCGATCGCCCGCAGCAGCGCCGAGATCCACGAAGCGCTGGTCGGGGAGGGGAGCGGCGCGCGGGAAGCCACTGCCCAGGCCGCGCAGCGCGCGCGGGAGCTGGCACGGCTGGACGAACGGTATGGACCGGTCGCCGAGCGGCTGCTGGGCCTCGCGGCGGAGCTCGAGGACGCGGCCGCGGAGGCGAGCGGCCTTGCGGAAAGCATCGAACACGACCTGTCGGCGATTGCGGCGATGGAGGAGCGGCTCTCGCTCATCTACTCGCTGGAGCGGAAGTACGGCGAGACCGAGGCGGCGGTCATCGCCTACGGCGAGCGAGCGGCCGTTGAGGCGGAACGGCTGCGGGCTCTCGATGCCTCGCGAGAACAACGCCAGGCGGAGGCCGCCCGGCTGCTGGTCGTCGTCGCCGCCGCCGGGCGGGAGCTATCGCTCGGCCGCGGGACCGCGGCGGCGCGACTGGGCGGCGCCGTCGAGGAAGCGCTGAGCGGGCTTGGGTTCCGGCAGACGAGCTTTGCCGTCGCGGTGACCCGGCGAGCTGCCGGACCCGCGGAACCGGCCGTGGATCTCGACGGCGAGCGCGTCGCCTTCGACGCGAGCGGCGTCGATACGGTGGCGTTCCTGATCGCACCTAACCCCGGAGAGCCGGCCCGTCCGCTGGCGCGCATCGCCTCCGGCGGCGAGCTGTCCCGAGTCGCCCTGGCCATCAAGCAGATCCTGGCCGAGGCCGATCACACGCCGACGCTCGTATTCGACGAGATAGACACGGGCATCGGCGGCCGCAGCGCGGAACCGGTCGGCCGCTCACTTTGGGAACTGGCCCGGACACACCAGGTGCTGTGCGTCACGCATCTAGGCCAGATTGCCGCTTACGCCGACGCGCAGTTCCGCATCGAGAAGCACCAGCGTGCTGGACGGACCGTGACCGAGGTTCGGCGCGTCGACGGCCCGGAGAGGGTCGACGAGCTGGCCCAAATGCTTGCCGGCGCCGAGGGCGGTGCCGCCGCGCGTGCGAGCGCGGACGAACTGTTGGAGAGGGCCGAAGCGTGGCGCCGCACGGCGCGGAGCCGGTGACGATGGGCGCCTCGGCGGGGACTTCGTCGGGCGCACCGGATCGGCTGGCGACCGCGATCGAGACCTTCCTGATTTGCCTGCGGGTCGAGCGTGGCCTGGCCGAGGCGACGTTGACCGCGTACCGGGCCGACCTGCTCGATTTCGCCGCAAGCCGGGGTGCGTCGGCGACCTGGGACACTTCGGCCGAGACGCCGGTCCACTACCTGAGCGTACTCGGTGGGCCGGGGCATGGCCGCCGGTCCGCGCTGCGGCCCACGAGTTTGCGGCGGCGGGCCGCGTCCATCCGGGGTTTCTACCGCTTCTGCTACGCGGAGGGGCTGATCGAGGCCGATTTAGCCGGGCGCTTCGACCTGCCCCGCCAGCCCCGGCTCCTGCCCGAGGTTCTGTCGATCGAGGAGGTGGAGCGGCTGCTGGAGTCGCGCACCGACGACACGCCCGCCGGTATTCGAGACCGCACGCTTCTCGAACTCCTGTATGCGTCGGGCCTGCGAATATCGGAGGCAGTCGGGCTCGACAGCGACGATATCGACCTGACGACGGCGCTGGTCAGGGTTGTCGGAAAGGGCGACCGAGAACGCCAGGTGCCGGTCGGAGAGGTGGCGGTCGCGTGGATCCTGCGCTACGTCGCCGAGGTGCGCCCGGCGTGGCTCGAGAAGTGGACCGGCGACAGGCGGCACGGCGGACCGCTCTTCCTGTCGGTCCGCGGCGAGCGACTGGACCGGAGACGGGCATGGGAGATGCTCGTAGCGGCCGCCCGAGCGATCGGACTCAAGGAAGGTATCAGCCCACACACGTTGCGCCACTCCTTCGCCACGCATCTGCTCGAGGGCGGGGCCGACCTGCGCATCGTTCAAGAGCTGCTGGGACATGCGAGCATCAACACGACACAGTTGTACACGCATCTGACTGGCGAACGGATCAAAGACGTATATGCTCGTGCCCATCCACGGGCATGACGGAGCAGGAGAGTGGCCCGCAGGTGGACGGGCACCTAAGGAGAAGAGGATGAGCTACGCGGAATCGTTGCTGGCGAGGGACGAGCAGATCCTCTACCGCGGGCGACAGCACTGGCTTGCGCCGCTGTCTGATGCGCGGAACGGCCTGCTGCTTCTGCTGGCTGGTCTCGTGATCGCCCTGGTCGAGCATCAGGTGCTCCACTGGTCGCAGGTGATCGCGATTGCCGGCCTTCTGGTGGCGCTCGTCGGGCTGGTCTGGATAGGGATCGTGTACCTCTCGTGGAAGGCCGAGGAGTACATCATTACGAATCGCCGGGTTCTCAAGGTGGAGGGCCTGCTCGACAAGAAGAGCGGCGATAGCTCGCTCGACAAGATCAACGATGCCGTTCTGAAACAGGGGCTGCTGGCTCGGATGTTCCACTACGGCGATCTCGAGGTCCTGACCGCCAACGACGATGCGATCGACCGCTACCAGATGCTGGCCCACGTGGTCGACTTCAAGAAGGCGATGCTGGATGCCAAGAACAGCCTCGAGGACGGCATTCGCCGGCCCGTGGCCGCAGCGCCGATGGCACCGCCGATGGCCGCTCCGGCGGCCCGGAGCTCGAGCTCCGATGACGTCACCACGACTCTCGCCAAACTGGCCGATCTTCGCGACAAGGGCGCCATCACCGCGGCTGAGTACGAGAGCAAGAAGGCGGAGCTGCTCGGCCGTCTCTAGTCTGGTTCGCCGGTGGACGCCAGGCCCGCGGCGGGTCCGCCGCGCTTAGGTGAGTCAAGGAATCGAGGGTTACGTTGACCTCGCTGGATCTGGCCACGGCGGTCATTTGGGTCGGCATGTTCCTGCTGGTGAGCGGGCCCGTCCACGAATGTGCCCATGCCTTCACGGCGTGGAAGCTCGGCGACGGCACGGCCAAGCTCTTCGGACGGATAACCCTCGATCCCGTCAAACACTTCGACCCGATCGGCGGGACCCTCCTGGCGGGCAGCGTGGTGCTGGGGCTCTTGTCCGGCGGCGCGATCTTCGGGTTCGGATGGGCTAAGCCGACGCCCGTAAACCCGTACAACCTCCGCGGTCGCTATGCGGACACGATGGTCGCGGTGGCGGGTCCTCTCTCGAACCTGGCGCTGGCCGCGGTCTGTGCCGTCGGATTCCGCTTCATGTACTCGAGCGGGTATATCCCGGATAACACGTCGGCAGGCAACATGCTCCAGCTCGTGTTCTACACGGGCGTGTGGCTGAACGTCGTCTTGATGCTGTTCAATCTGATCCCGGTACCACCGCTGGACGGCTCCCACGTGCTGTTCGAACTGCTCGACTCGCGAACGGCCTACGAGCTGCGCAATTTCATGAACCAGTACGGACTCTTGCTGCTACTCGGGGTGATCATCGTGATCCGCCAGGTCGTCAGCCCAATCGCGACACCGATCGTCAGCTTCCTCATCGGCGTACCGCTGCAGTAGGGAATGGTGGGACGCGGCTGGTGGTCGGCCAGGATCCACAGGACGTGGACCCACGTCCACGGCCGCGTTGCCGACGACGAGCGGGCTGAGCTGAGTGGCTGGCTCGGCCCGGTTCAGCTCTCGCTTTTCGACGGCATGCCGGCAAACGACCGGCGGCACGGGCTCGACGTCGTCGCGTACCTGCGGGCGGCGGGCGTGACGGACACTGATCTCCTGGTGGCCGGGCTGCTCCACGACTGTGGTAAGGGCCGGCAAGTCCGGCTCGTCCATCGAGTTGCATGGTCGCTCGGGCAACGCTACGGCGAATGGATCTGGCGGGCCGGCGGTCGTCTGCCAACATTCGAGATGGGACTCGGCAGATTGCGGGACCATGCGGTGCTATCGGCCGACATGGCCGCCAAGGCGGGCTGCACGCCGCGGACGATCGACTTGATACGAAACCAGGAGACTCCCACGGACGACGCCGGACGGCTATTGCTCGACGCCGACGAGGCCAGCTGATGACGCCCCCGACCTTCACCGGCGCGGGCGCATCGACCGGTCGGATCGGGATTTTGCCCCTCCCCGGCTCCACTCCCGAGGTTGCTCTTCGCGACGGGCCGCACGGAGCGACCCACGTCAGGCTCGAGGCCTTCGACGGGCCGCTGGCCTTGCTGCTCGCGGTAATCGAGGCGCGCCAGCTCGACGTCCTCACGGTGCGGCTGGGTGGGCTGGCGGACGCCTACCTGGACGCCCTCGCGACGCTCGAAGGAGATCGTCTGGGCAGCATTTCGGCCTTCGTTGCAGTGGCAGGGCAGCTCATCCTGATAAAGAGTCGGGCGATCCTGCCGCGGCCACCGACGAGCTCGGCTGTACCGCTCGACGACGAGCCCGACCCCGAGGCCGAGCTGCGGGCCAGATTGCTCGAGTACCGTCGCTTCCGTGACGCCGGTCTCGCGCTCGGCGGGCGCCTTGAAGTTCATCGCCTCTTCCGGCGCGACGCGGAAGTGGCCGCCACCGCGGGCCGGGCCGGTGCCAGACCACCAGAGCGCCCGCCATTGCCGCCGAGCGCTCTGACCACGGCTCTCTCGCGGCTGGCGACAGTCGTTCCGCCCGCTTCCATACCAGTGGAGATCGTGTCAAGGGTGATAACCCTGGCCGAGCGAGCGGCGGTCATCCGCGAGGCGCTGCGTGGATCTGATACGGTCGTCCTGCAGGAGCTATTGGGCGGGGTCCGCGACAGGGTCGTCGTCGCGGTAACGTTCCTCGCGATGCTCGAGCTATCGAAGCTGCGCGAGATCACACTCGAACAAGCCGAACCGTGGGGCCCTATCGTGGCTCGCCGTGTAGACGAAACCTTTGCCATCGAATCCGAGATCGACGAGAGCCTGGAGTCGTTCGCTTGAAGCCTGATATGGACGAGACGCTCGAAACAGTCGAGGGGCCCGAGGGAGACGCGCCCGGCGCCGCCGCCGAGTCCACGCCGGGCGAATTGACCGAAGCCCAGCTCGAGGGGCTTCTGTTCGTAGCCGAGCGCCCCCTGACCCGGGCTGAGATCGCGCAGCTCGCCGGAGTCGATCGCGAAGCGGTCGACGCCCGGATCGGAGATCTGCAGATCACCCTCGCCGAACGGGGTATCAGGTTGATCGAGTCGGGCGAGCGCGTGGAGCTGGCCACCGCGCCGGAGGCCGGGCGGCTCATCGCCGGGTATATCGGCGCCGACGCGCCGCGGCTCTCCACTCCGTCCTTGGAGACGTTGGCGATCGTTGCCTACCGGCAGCCGTGCACCCGCGCGACCATCGAGCGGATCCGCGGGGTCGACTCGGACTACACGCTGCGGACGCTGCTTCACAGGCGCCTGGTCGTGGAGCTCGGCCGCTCCGAAGCTCCCGGACGTCCGGCCTTGTTCGGGACCGGTTTCGACTTCCTGGAGCGGTTCGGACTGACCGGCTTGGACGAGCTGCCGCCGCTTGAAAGCGACGTGGCCGGCCGGCTCTTTGCCGATGCCGCGGCCGACGATGCCGGCGGGGCCCAGACTTTGCCCCGCGTGGACGTTCGGAGCGCCGAGTAGTGGGACGCGAGCGTATCCAGAAGGTCATCGCCGCGGCCGGTCTCGCGTCGCGGCGAGGCGGCGAGGACCTAATCCGGGCCGGTCGAGTCACGGTGGACGGCCGTCTCGCGATAATCGGCGAACAGGTAGACCCGACGATGCAGCGCGTCGCGGTCGACGGCAATCCGCTGCCGGCAAGGGTCGGGCCGCGATCTTATTGGGCGTTGAACAAGCCGGCGGGCGTGGTCTCCACGGTCCGGGACCGCCACGCCGATCGGACGGTGATGGAGCTGCTGCCGCCGGAGGCACGAAACGGGGCCAGACTGTATCCGGTGGGCCGGCTGGACGAGGAATCGGAGGGGCTGCTGCTCTTCACCGACGACGGGGCCTGGGCCGAGCTGCTGCTCCATCCCCGCTACGGCGTCGAGCGCGAGTACCTGGTGGGGCTCGATCGCTCCGTCAACAAGCTCCAGAAGGCGGCGCTGCGAGGCGGGATCGAACTCGAGGAGGGTCTGGCGCGACTGGCCGTCCTCGATGACACCACGCCGGCCCAGGTCCGCAACCTGACGGCGCTCATCGCGCCGTCCCATGTTGAGTTGCGCTGGTACCGGATCGTCCTGGGCCAGGGTTGGAAGCGCCAGATCAGGCGCATGTTCGACGCGGTCGACATGCCGGTCCGGAGGCTCGTGCGGGTGCGGGTGGGCACGCTCAAGCTCACCGATCTGGCGGCCGGTGAGGCGCGCCGTCTGACTCGTCACGAGGTCAGCCTGCTGGCGTCATGCGCGAGAGCCGAGACGAGCCCACGCGGCGACAAGCCGCTGCGGGCGCAGGCTTCTCCTCCGTTCACGGGTTCGGCGGCTAAGTCGACGGCACTTGTCGCACCGCCGCCACCGGCTGCCAGGGTGGAGGATCTGCCGGAGGACCCGCCGGAGTAGCTCCGGCCCGGTCGTCGGACGTCTCCTGCCACTGTATCCTGCGAGCCGTGACCACCGATCCGAAGTCTGAACCATCGCCGGGCGCCGATTGGCGTCTGGTCGTTGCCATCGACGGGCCCAGCTCCAGCGGCAAGAGCACCGTCGGGGCCGAGGCCGCCAGGCGGTTGCGATACCGCTTCTGCGACACGGGACTCCTGTATCGAGCCGTAACCTGGCTGGCCCTGGATCGAGCGGTCTCTCCGGACGACGCCTCGAGCCTGGTGCCGCTGGCCGCGGAGGTGGCGCTCGTTTCTGACGCGCGAGGCCGCTTGCGGCGCGTCAGCGCGGCCGGCCGGGACGTGACCGCCGAAGTCCGAGGTGCCGCCGTCGACCGGGCCGTCTCCGCGTACTCGAAGGTCCCGGAGCTCCGGGCCGCCCTGGTGCCGCGGCAGCGCGAGCTCGCTGTGACTGGCGGGATCATCATGGCGGGCCGCGACATCGGAACGGTGATCCTCCCCGACGCGGATGTGAAGATCTACCTGGATGCGTCCGCGGAGGAGCGGGCGCGCCGCCGTGCCGCCCAACGCAAGACCCGAGATCAGAGCGAAGCGGGGCAGATCCTCGTAGACCTCATCCGGCGCGACACGATCGACTCGAGCCGGGAGACGGCCCCACTCAGCGTCGCTCGGGACGCCGTCGTCATTCACACGGACGGCAATACTTTCGACCAGACGGTTGCGGCCGTGGTTCGCGCCATCCGCAACGCCGAAGGACGGCGGCGTGGCCGCTAGGAAGCTGCCTTTCTTCCCGCGGGCGTCGGGCGCCTTCTTGCGACTCGCCGCCGCGTGCACGACCCGAGTTAAGATCGAGGGGCTCGAGAACGTTCCTGAGTCGGGCCCCCTGCTGGTGATTTGCAACCATTCCTCGAACGCGGACGGGATGCTGTTCATGGCGTACGTGGTTCCGGCGCTCGGGCGGCCGATGGGCTGGCTGGGGAAGGAAGAAGCCCTGCGCTGGCCCCTCTTCGGTTGGGCGATGAAGCAGAACGGCGTATTCGGCGTCCGGCGCGGCGCCGGCGACCTCGAGGCCTTCAAGCTGGCCAGGTCCGTACTCGACGAGGGGCGTGTGCTCGCCATCTTCCCGGAAGGGACCCGGTCGCCGAGCGGCGCTCTTCAGGAGGCAAAGGAAGGCGCGACGGTCCTGGCCGTGCGAAGTGGCGCACCGATCCTGCCGATCGCGATCGCCGGCTCGCAGCGTTTTTGGCCGAAAGGCAAGCTCCTGCCCCGGCCGGGCCGCCGGATGACCGTCAGGGTGGGGGAGACCTTCACGCTGACGATGCCCAAGGGCGGCGATCGCCACGAGGCCCTCCGCCTTGCCACCGCGGAGTTGATGCGCCACGTCGCGGAGCTGCTCCCGCCCGAGCAGCAGGGGGTCTATGCGGTGCTGTCCCACCCCGATCTTCGAGCGTGAATCGCTCCCGTGGGATACTTAACCGCAATGGGTAACGTTCGAGAGGTTCGGATCGCGCGGCGAACCGGGTTCTGCTACGGCGTGCGCGAGGCGATCGACAAGGCCAAGGAGGCTGCCGCCGCCGGCAAGCGGACGCACACGCTCGGTCAGGTTGTCCACAACGAGGGCGTCATCAGCGCCCTCCAGGCGCAGGGGATCGAGACCGTCGACACGCTCGACGAGGTCCGCGAGGGCGCCGCCGTGGTCATCCGAGCACACGGCGTGCGGCCGGAGGTTCTGGCGCGCGCCGAGGCTCGCGGGCTCGACGTCATCGACGGCACCTGCACCTGGGTGATCCAGGAGCAGCGCGAGATAACGCGACTGGTCGAAGAGGGTTACTCGATCGTGCTCCTCGGTACTCCCCGCCACCCCGAGGTGGTCGGGCTGCTCGGCTTTGCGCCGGACGCGATAGTCGTCGACGAGGAAGGGGATTGGGACAAGATCCCGCGGCGTAAGAAGATGGCGTTGCTGAGCCAGAGCACCCAGCCGCCCTGGAAGTTCGAGCGGCTGGCCGCGTTCATGGTCGGGCGCTGCCACGAGCTCAAGATCGTCAACACGGTCTGCCCGGTCACTATCAGACGGCAGGAGGACACGGTCGAAGCGGCCCGCGGAGTCGATCTGATGGTGGTGGTCGGCGGCCGATCGAGCGCCAACACCAAGGAGCTGACGCGGCTGTGCGGGATCGTCGGCACGACAGCGATCCAGATCGAGTCCGAGAACGACCTCACCGACGCCTCCGTCTTCGCAGGCGTGTCTGTTGTCGGCGTTACGGGCGGTACATCCACGCCGATCGAGGATCTCCGCTGCGTGGCGGAGCGAATCCTGCGGCTGGCCGGCACGGCCGACACCGCCGCCCGCGCCGAAGAGCTGGCAGGGGCGGCGCTGGCCGTGGCGGCCACTCCCGCCGGCCGCACGACGAGCCTCCCGGACGTAGTAGCCGGGTAGGGGGATGGCCAAGATCCAGGACAAGTCGCGCCGCGCATAGTAGTTGTGTAGTTGGCGGCGAGAGGAATCTCGGAGGGGCCTGGTGGAGGGGGATCGCGACCGTACAGGGCAGGCAGAGCCCACGGAAGAGCCCTGGTTGGGGCAATGGCTCGCCGACTCTGCGTGGGAGCTGAGGGCCGTTCTCGCCGGGCTCGCCGTCGGCACTATTGTGGTGTTCCTGATCCCTGCCTCCGAGGGCTGGGTTGCCTTGGTGGCCGTGCTCGTCGGGAGTGCGCTCCTGAGCGCGCTGGTGAGGCGGAAGGTGGCGCTGCTTGGAGTGGGCCTGGCCTTTCTCCTGTGGATGGAGGCCACGGCGTCCCGGTTTGCCATTGCCGGCCCGATGCCTGCCGGTAGTTCCTTCGGGTTTGGCGACTCCGTAGCCGTCGTTAGCGTGGCATTCGGCTGCCTGCTAGCGGCTGCCGCATATCCAGTCGGTCTGGCATTTCGTCGTTGGTCGACACGCTTGCCCGCCTGGCGGCCGCTGGGCTGGCTTGCCGTCGTCTGGGGCCTCGTCTCCGCCCTGGCGATATGCGTCTCGATGATCGCGATCGCGCCCGCCGATGCCTCCTTCCGGTTTACGTTGCCGGCGGGCTGGTCGTCCGTGACTGTCGTTCAATCCAGGTACCTGCTGGCTTCTCCGCCATATTGCGGCAGCTACGCTGCCGGGACCGGGGTTGGATTATTGGCCGGAGCAGGCCCCGAGTCGCTCACGGTGCCGACACTGTGCGCGACGGTGGTCAACTTTCCGCCCTATTTGCTCAACCCTTACGAGAACTACAGCGGCTCCAAGGCTTGCTATTACGTTCTTGCGAATGGGGGTGGTGGGGAGGGCGCTCTGAGCGAATGGACCCTGAAGACGACGCCGTCCTCGCCTCCGATCGGCGGGTCGTACGAAGAGGTGAGGGCCGGCCCGCACGGCGATGTCATCTACGGCTTCGGGCTGGAACGCTGGCGCTCGGTCGGCCCGTTCTCCGAGCATCTCTGCTATGTCGTGGCACTCACGGTGCCCCACGGGGCTTCGATGAGCGAAGCCGACGCGAACGCGACTCTCTCCACCTTCAGCTTCCGCTGAGGATCCGACCGGGACGAGCCAAGACTGCCTTCTCGACCGAGTCGCGGGCCCCCGCTCGGCATACCCCATAATCCCCGGGTGACTTCCCTTCCAATCGTCGCCATCGTCGGGCGCCCGAACGTCGGCAAGAGCACCCTGTTCAACCGGATCGTCGGCCATCGCACGGCCATCGTCGAGGATCGCGCTCGGACCACGCGCGACCGGATCTACGGCGACGCCGAATGGAACGGCCGCCGCTTCATCGTGGTCGACACGGGTGGGCTCGAGGTCCATCCCGGGGATCCGATCGAGGAGAAGGTTCAGGAGCAGGCCCGGCTGGCCATCGGCGAGGCCGATTTGATCCTGTTCGTCGTCGACTCGATCGCCGGCCCGACACCGGCGGACCTCGGGGCGGCCGACCTTCTGCGCACGGCCAAGGCGCCCGTTCTGGTCGCCGCCAACAAGGCAGACAACGACAAGCGTGAGCTCGAAGCAGCCGAGTTCTACTCCCTCGGCTGGGAGGAGACGTACCCGATCAGCGCCGCGCACGGCCGAGGCGTGGCCGACTTGCTTGATGCGGTCGTTTGGGCTCTGCCGCCTGAGAGCGAGCAGGAACTCGCACGGAAGCGCCGCCAAACGGAAGCCGATGAGTGGGCCCGCGACATGGCCGCCGGCCGGCTGTCCCACATCCTCGACGGCGACGCCGAGGCCATCGAGATGGCGGCCGAAGGAGGGTCGGATCTACCTCTGGCGTTCGAGGACGACGAGCAGTCCGTCTCGATCGCTCTGGTCGGGCGCCCGAACGTCGGCAAGTCGAGCCTTTTGAACTCGCTGCTGGGCGAGGATCGGGCCATCGTCAGCGACATCCCCGGAACTACGCGCGACGCCATCGACACTCACCTGACCTGGGGCCGGAGCGAGGTCGTCCTGATCGACACGGCGGGGATAAAGCGGCCGGGCAAGGTAGCCGGGGGCCAGGCGGCCGAGCGCTACTCCACGCTGCGCGCCCTCAAGGCCGTGGAACGGGCCGACGTCGCCGTCCTCGTCGTCGACGCCTTCGAGGGTCTGACGGCCCAGGACGCCCACGTCGCCGGGTTCGTCGCCGAAGAGGGCCGGGGCCTCGTGCTGGCACTCAACAAGTGGGACCTTCTCGCCGAGAAGACCGATCGCAGCTTCGACGAGTACGTCTCGTCCATGCGCGCCGAGGTGCCGTTCCTCGATTTCGCCCCGGTGGTGTCGATCAGCGCAAAGACGGGCCAGCGTGTCGGGCGCGTCCTCGAGCTGGCAGTCGACGTGTGGGGCGAGCGGCGCAAGCGGATCCCGACACCTGAGTTGAACCGCGTGATCCTATCCGCCGGACTGCGCCAGGCGCCCCCGGCCGGCAAACTCGGCCCGCCGAAGATCTTCTACGTGACCCAGGTCGCGGTCGCGCCGCCCACGTTCGTCTTCTTCGCCCGCCACGCCGCGCAGATCCACTTCAGCTACAAGCGCTTCCTCGAGAATCAGTTGCGGTCCGAGTTCGGCTTCGACGGCACGCCGTTGCGGCTGGTCTTCCGCGAGCGAGCCAGCGGGCGGTCGGTCGACTCGGACGGCCGCAGCCGGCCGGGCGCCGGCGCGTCGAGGCCGCGAGGCGGCGGAAGGTCGGGCAAGCCGAGCCGCCGTTCGGCGTCGGTCCCGGCCGCAAGGAAGGGCACGAGCGGCTCCAAGCGGAGCACCGGCGGCCGCCGCAACCCCCAGGGTTAGTCCGCGCCCGAGCGGATCGATGGGTGAGTGGGGGTGGTGGCGTCTGGTATCCTTGCCGGCGTCGGGGCGTGGCGCAGCCTGGTAGCGCACCTG